>DATBXC010000076.1:0-2184 GCA_036514455.1 Thermoplasmata archaeon
CGTGCTCAGGGGGTCCGCGCTGGAGTGCTCCGCGTGCGGCGCGTGCGTCCCGGTGTGCCCCGCGTACCTCGCGACGGACTCCGAGCTCGTCACGGGGCGGGGGAAGCTCCAGCTCGCGACGCGGCTCCTCCGGGGCGAGACCGTGACCGCAGAGGACGCGCAGTCCATGTTCCTGTGCATCCACTGCGGGGCGTGCGAGCGGGTGTGCCAGAGCCAGCTCCCCCTCGTCGCGGCGTACGAGCGGCTCGAGACGCTTGTCGCGGACCGCTTCGGGTTCCCGCGGGCCCGCGTCGGCGCGTTCTCCAAGGCCGTCCAGGCGTCCGACGAGTACCGCGCGATGCTCGGGGCGGGGATGGTCCCGCAGGCCTTCTACACGTACGAGGACCGGGGCGTGAACGGCGTTCCGCCGGCCGCGAAGCGGGGGCGGTCCGGTGTTTAGGCGGTACCACATCCCGGCCGCGCCCGCGCCGAGCCGCAGGCCGTGGGCCCGGGTCGACGTCCACCGGGACCTGTCCCGCTGTCTGAACTGCGGGACGTGCATCGACTCCTGCCTGTACGGCGTCCACGACCGCGGCATCGCGGACGCGCGGACCATGGAGGAGCCCGAGAGCCACCTGTGCCGCGTGTGCTTCCGGTGCGTCCAGGAGTGCCCCGTCGGGGCCCTGAGCCTCGAGCAGAACGCGGAGTACGTCGAGGCGGGGAACGGCCTGTTCAAACCGGAGATCCTGAGGACCCTGGCGGGCGAGGCGGACGGCGGGAGGATCCCCGTCACCGGCGCGTGCTACCGCGGCCCCTGGGGCGGGCAGGGCTTCGACGGGATGTGGACGGACATGTCCGAGATCGTCCGGCCCACGCGGGACGGGATCCACGGGCGGGAGTACATCTCGACGAGCGTGGACATTGGGGCCCGGCCCACGTACCTGGACCTGCGCCGGGGCGGGCCGTGGAACCCGCCGCGGGAGATCCCGATCCCGATCCTCCTCGACGCGGCGAGCCCGGGGACCCCGCCCCTGGGCGTCCTCGCGGCGGTCGCGACGGCGGCCCGGACCCTGGAGACGTACTCGATCCTGCCCGCCGCATCCGCGAGGGAGATCGGCGAGGACATCCTGGGCCGGGCGATCCTCCGCCTGGAGGACGGCGCGGCGACGGGCTTCGAGAAGGCGGCGGGCGTCGAGCTCACGTACCGCGCCGAGGACGGCGCGGACCTCGGGTCGCTACGGCGGGCCCTCCCGCACGCGATCCTCTCCCTGCGGGTCCCGCTCCCCGCGTACCGCCGGGAGGCGGTCGACCTGGCGCTCGACGCGGGCGCGGACCTGATCCACTTCACGGCCGACTGGAGGGACGTGGACACGATCGACGGCGTGAACCGGTACATCCGCACCCTGCGGGAGCTCCACGGCCACCTCGTCGACCTCTCGAGGCGCGACGCGGTCACGGTCCTCGCGAGCGGGCCCATCGCGGCCGCGGAGCACGTCCCGAAGACGATCATCCTCGGCGCCGACCTGGTCGCGGCGGACCTGGCCCTGTACGTCGCGATGGAGTGCGTCCCGCCGAACCACGCCCTCCACCTCGGCCGCTTCCCGGGCGAGTTCCCGCTCACGGACGCGGACTGGGCCGCGCAGCGGGTCGTGAACCTGATGAACGCGTGGCGGGACCAGCTCCTCGAGATCCTCGGCGCGATGGGGATGCGGGAGGTCCGCCGGCTCCGCGGGGAGATGGGGCGGGCGATCTTCCAGGAGGAGGCGGAGCGGGAGGCGTTCGGGGACATCCGCGTGCGGGCCCCCTCCAAGGAGCCGAAGGAGGTGACCGCGCGGTGATCACTCTGGACCGCGAGCCGCCGGACGTCGAGGCCCTGAAGCGCCTCCTGCCGGGGCCGCAGGCGTACCGCTCGTACATCTCGAAGTGGCTCGTGAACGTGAACGACGCGTGCATCGACTGCGGGATCTGCGCGGAGGTGTGCCCGTTCGGCGTGCACGAGCGGAAGGAGGGCTTCCTCCACCTGTCCCTCCCGAAGAGCCAGCGGTGCATCGGGGAAGCGTGCGAGACGCAGGACTTCTACTGCGTGAAGCACTGCCCCGTGGACGCGATCGCGATCGAGCGGAACCCGCTCGCGGAGATCCTGGGGAACCCGCGGTGGACGAACGAGCTGATCATGTCCACGTGGGCGATGGCGGAGACGGGCCG
>DATBXC010000077.1:0-8995 GCA_036514455.1 Thermoplasmata archaeon
GCCGTGAGAATCGCGACGACCCGCACCTCCAGACCGTGTTCCCGCCGCAGCCGCGCGCGCCGCTCGATTAGGAGGCGGGCGAACTCTCGCCCCACGTTGCCGAACCCGACGAGCGCGATGCGGTGGGCCACGCGGCGTCCCTCACCTCGGCGCGGCGCGGGCCCCGCCCCCGTACAGCTCCTTCCGGATCCGCGGGACCATCGCCATCAGCACGGCGACCTCCGTGAGCCTCGTGCGGTCCATGCGGCCCTCCGAGAGGAAGCCAATCGCGCCCGTCGTCCGGCCGATGTCCTTCTTCCCCGTGAGATCGTCCATCGCGTCGCCGACGGTCTTTCCCGCCTTCACCCGCTCCACGACGGACGGCGGGTACGCGAACCCGGGCCCGTGGCCCAGGGTCACGCGGCCGCGCTTGTCGACGACCGCGCAATACTGGACGTCCAGGAAGTCCCGCACGGCCTCGTTCCAGAACAGGCCCGCCTCGATCCCGACGCCGTAGTCCGCGTCCCGGATCGCCTCCTTCGCGCGGGTGATCGCCCCGTCCACGGCCTCCGTCTCGAAGGGTTGCTCGGAGACCTTGGAGACGACCTCGACGCCCGCCACGCGGGGCCTCGGCTTCGGGAAGAGCCTTCCGAGGACGTTCGCCACCGCGCGGACCTTCACCGGGTTCGTCGAGCCCACGTTCACGCGGAGCGCCCGGAGCAGCTTCCCGGTGCGGTCGATCTCCTTCGCGCGGATCCGGCGGGAGGCGATCGGGGCGTCGTCCTTGGCGAGGACCATCGGCACGACGTGCACGGCGAGGGGCGGGAGCCCGCGGCGGACCCGCTCCTCGTTCAGGGCCCTCGCGACGTTCTCCCGGTCCGCGCTCACCGCGATCGCGTCGAACGGGCCGGAGACGGCGGGGCCGTACTCGTCCTCGATCGGCCCGATCTCCGCCGCCCGGCGCCCGCGCTTCTTGAGCCAGGCCTCCAGGTTCCGCCGGCGGGTCTCGTACGGGTTCATCTCCGGGCGGGTCCGGAGGGCCATCGCGTCCGTCGTGAGGCCGATGAACACCTCGCCCGCGAGCGCGAACGCGCCCTCGAGCAGCGCCTCGTGGCCCGCGTGGAGGAGGTCGAACGTCCCGCCCATCGCGACCCGCATGGCGGGCCGGGAACACGGAGGGGGGCGTAAGGCCTTTGCGCTCCCCGTCACGCCCGCAGGACGCCGAGCATCCGGCCGACGGTCTCCGCACCCAGCGCCTCGCCGCCGGCGAGCTCGACCCGGGCGATCCGCCGCCACACGTTCCGGTCGAGGCCGACGACCGCGCCCTCCCCTTCACCAAGGACCGCGAGGGGCAGGGAGGCCTCCGGGAGGCTCGCGGTCCACTCGACCTTCAGGTCGTCCACCCGCACCGCCCGCACCCGCCCGCGGGATAGGAGGAAGACCCGCTCCCCCGACTCGCTCCTCTGGAGCATGGCCCACGGGAAGTCCCCGTACGGGGGGGTCGAGGTGCGGGCCACGATTGAGCGACCCGCCAGATCCATGACCGCGACCCCGGTCGCGGTCTGCACCCGCTCCGTCCCGGGGATGGGGGCCCGGCCCACGACGCGCCCCTCGCCGCCCGCGGGGACGAGCGGGTTCGCGTACGTGATCGGGGCGAAGCCCGTCGGCTCGGGGTCGCCCGTCGCGAGGACGAGCCGGTCCCCGTCGCCCGCGACGCCCTCGAAGGGCGGGACCTCCGCCTGATGCGTGACCCGCCTCGAAGAGCAGTCGAACCACGAGACCCGCCCCGTCGGGCCGTGGAGGAGCGCGACCTCGTGGGGGAGGCGGGTGCGCGCGATCGCGGTGACCCGCCCCGCGAGCCCCCGGCCCGCGAACTCCCAGGCGTGGGCGTCCACGACCTTCACGTACTCCCGCCAGTTCGACCCCACGACGAGGTGGTCCCCCGCCGCGTCGAACGCGAGGGTGCCCAGCGCGCCGCCCAGGCCGCCGACCCTCGCCCGGGGCTCGAGCGCGTCCGGGCCGAAGGCGTACACGTGGGCGTACCCGCATCCCGCGAGGAGGCCGTCCTGCGGGCGCCGGTCCAGGGCGCGAACCACCTCGCCCACCGGGGGGGACCGGGCGCCCTCCGCGAGCGAGCCCATGTCGATCCGGCGGAGCGCCAGGGACTCGAGCGGGACGTCGTAGCTGGGGCAGGCGAGGAACGCCTGCTCGCCGGGGTCGAAGAACCAGCTCCCGGCGTATAGCATGTGCTCGAGGGCCCGCTCGTGTAGCACCGTGCACGCACGGAGCACCCGGTACGAGGACTCCGTCCCGCCGCCTCCGCTGAACCCCCGGTATGGGCGTCGACCCCCTTTGTGTCTTTCCCTCGAAGGTTCCGGTACGGCCGAACGGAAGGGGAGGCCTTATCCCGCCGGGGCTCCATCGATTCACGGATATCCCATGACCTGGACGCTTGGCCGCTGGCGGGCCGCGGTGGCTCTTGCGCTCGCCCTCCCCGCCTCCCTCGGGATGATGGCGGGGCCTGCCGGCGCCACGACGCCCTGCCCGCCCATGGAGTACTCGGTCGCGTACGCCGCGCCGGTGTGGTCGGTGACGGTCCTGAATGACCTCCCCTGGCGGCTCGACGGGATGTGGTATTGGAGCCCGTGGAACGGATCCTATGAGTCCCTGGCGGACCACGTGGACCGGCCGGCGGGCGAGGTCGAGAGGGTGACCCTCCAGGACCGGGACGGGAGCGGAAACCTCTCCCGGTCGGACGAGATCCAGGCGTGGGACGGGCCCCGCGGGCTCCAGATGCTGCAGCTGGCCGTCGGGCCCAACGCGTCCGCGCTCGGGATGCAGTGGGGGCTCCGCCTCGAGGACGGGTACCGGTTCCTCTGCCTGAACGCCGGGTCCGGGGTCGACCTCGTGACCCTCGGGGCCGTGGTCGGGATGGGCGGGGCGGTCGTCGCCGTTCTCCTGGTCGCGGTGTGGCGGGCCGGTCGGCGGGACCGACGTTCGCGGCGGTGAGGGACCGGAACCAGGGTCGCTTCGGGTGGAGCCCCCGAGGGTGTTCCGTCGCGAAACCCTCAAGCCAATTTCGCACGAGCCTATCATGAGGGTTACGGAGTTTATATATAGTGGATGTGACATCGCGCGGCGAGGGCCTCGAGTTCTCATGAGGAGCCTGGGCCACGTCGAGAACATCGCGTACGACGGCCTCGTTTTGGTGCGGGCGGGGTTCGCCCCGGGGAAGGGCGTCGTGGTACTCGACAAGCGGAAGCGCCCCGTCGGGCGGGTCGTCCGGGTGTTCGGCCCCGTGAAGGAGCCGTTCGCGGCGGTCCGGCCGGAGGGGAAGCCCGGGGTGTCCCTGATCGGATCCGAGGTCTTCGTCGAAGAGGGAGGCAGGAATGCCCGGCAAGAAGATCGAAGAGGCGGAAGAGGTCACCCGGTGCCCCGAGTGCAATAGCGGCCACCTGTCGTTCGACTACGACCGCGGCGAGCTCGTGTGCGAGGAGTGCGGCGCCGTCCTCGAGGAGGGGATGATTGACCAGGGCCCCGAATGGCGGGCGTTCGACGTCGAGCAGGGCGAGAAGCGGGCCCGCACGGGCGCCCCGATGACGTACACGATCCACGACAAGGGCCTGTCCACCACGATCGGGTGGAAGAACAAGGACTCGTACGGCAAGTCGATCCCGACCCGGAACCGGGCCCAGCTCTACCGCCTGCGGAAGTGGCAGCGGCGGATCCGCGTGAGCAACGCGACGGAGCGGAACCTCGCGTTCGCGCTGAGCGAGCTGGACCGCATGGCGAGCGGCATGGGCCTCCCGCGGAACGTGCGGGAGACCGCCGCGATGATCTACCGGAAGGCGGTGAACAAGAACCTGATCCGCGGGCGGTCCATCGAGGGCGTCGTGGCGGGCTCGCTGTACGCGGCGTGCCGCCAGTGCAACGTCCCCCGCACGCTCGACGAGATCGCGAACTCGAGCCGCGTCGGCCGGAAGGAGATCGGCCGCACGTACCGGTTCATGACCCGGGAGCTCAAGCTGAAGCTCATGCCGACCCACCCGCAGGACTACGTCCAGCGGTTCTGCTCCGAGCTCAAGCTGAGCGGCGAGGTGCAGTCCAAGGCGATTGAGGTCCTGAAGGAGGCGGCGGACCGCGAGCTCACGTCGGGCCGGGGGCCCACGGGTGTCGCGGCGGCGGCGATCTACATCGCCTCGATTCTCGCGAACGAGCGGCGCACGCAGCGCGAGGTCGCGGAGGTCGCGGGCGTGACGGAGGTCACGATCCGGAACCGGTACAAGGAGCTCACGGAGAAGCTCGGGATCAAGATCGAGCTGTAGGGTGAGCGCGGCCTTGACACTCCCCCCGGGTGTGCGCTGTTTCCGGGTGAATTCCGCGGTAACCTTATGTAGTGCGCGCTATATGCACTCTATAGCGCGCTATGGCGACCACCATCCAGGTGAGCGAGGAGACCCGCGAGAGGCTGGCCCGCTTGAAGTCCAGCCCGCGGGAAACGTACGATGAGCTGCTGGGAAAGCTGCTCGCCCTGATTCCCGAGGGAGACGAGGAGGGCCGGTACACGGAGGCCTTCCGCGTCGGGCTTCTGGAGGCGCGCCTGGATATCAAGGAAGGCCGGCTGACCCCCCTTCGTGAGGCCAAGAAGCGGCTGGGGCTGTGATGGCCTGGTCCGTCGAGCTGACGGACCGCGCCCTGCGAGATTTCGCTAGGCTCGACGGCTCGGTGGTCAAGAGGATCGCCGAGAAGCTGGAACGCGCCGCACGGAACCCGGGACGCTTCTTCTCGCGAATCGTCGGGTCGGATGAATGCAAGTTGCGCGTGGGGGACTACCGCCTCCTCGCGGCTCTCTCCTACGAGACGAAGACAATCATCGTCGCGCGCGTCGACCACCGGTCGCGAATCTACGATCGCCGCTGACGCGACGTTGGCGGCGCTACATCGCCTCGATCCTCGCGAACGAGCGGCGCACGCAGCGCGAGGTCGCGGAGGTCGCGGGCGTGACGGAGGTCACGATCCGGAACCGGTACAAGGAGCTCACGGAGAAGCTCGGGATCAAGATCGAACTGTACTCACGTCGGGAGCGTCTCCGACCACCTCGACCGAGCGCCCGCTCGTACCTCCGCTGGCCTCACCGCAGCCTTCTCGGGTCGTCCGCCAATCGCCGCATCACTCGAACTGGAAGTACGCAACGACATCGCTGGCCGCCGGAATCCGCAGGGTGAGCCGGCGGCAGGTTCCACTCCAGGCTCCGTCGGTCTGCCAGTTGATGTGGTACTCGTTGCGGTTGACGGACAGGCGCGTGGAGCCGGGCGAGGTCACCGGCGAGGGCTCCTCGCCCGTGGCGACGAGCGTTCCACACTCGATCGGCTGGGAGTCGATCACGAGGTAGGTCGCGCCGGTCATCGTGAACTTAAGCGGCACGGTCGCGCCCGCTTGGACGTGGTTGTTCCCTGGGGGTGCCGAGACCGGCGGCTCGAAGCCGCCGAAGATCGCCGTCGTGCAGCTTGGCGGCAGGTCGAAGGCCTCCACACCGTCCGTGCGGCTGTTCGGGTTGCCCTGGCTCGCACTGAACCCGAGCCCCCGCTTCGCGAAGCCCCGCCAGATCTCGCACTGGTTCTCTCCGCCCGTGAGCGTGAGGTCGGCGGTCAGGATCGCGTCACGACCGTCCACGAAACCGGGGCGGCACGGCTGGAACTTCATCCCGTCCATGACGAGCTGGAGGGCTAGGTTGTTCCCGCCCGTGGTCCAGTCGTCGTACACGTTCGCGTTGTAGCCGTGGCGATCCACAAGGTTCCAGTAGACCTCCCAGAGCATCGTGTTCCACACGTAGCCGATGCCGTGCGGCTGGCTGATCCCCACGACGTCAGCCACGGAGGCGTAGGTGGAGGGATTGACGGTCATGTCGGTCGTGTAGGCCGTGGGGCGAATGCCCACGCCGGTGGGAGCCTCGAATATCACATACGATCCCACGCCGCGCGGGGTCGCCGCGGTATCCGACGGATGGGTCGTGAGCGTGAGCGCGAACCAGTCGCTCCATCCCTCGCCCATCTGCTCGGCGTTGTTGAGGCACGCGACCGTGGCCGGGCCCCCGGTGAGTCGGTTCGAGATGCCGTGGCCGTACTCGTGCGAGATCACCCCGGCGTCGAGGTCCGAGTCGCGGTCCGGAGCCCCTCCGGTGCCGTCGGCGATTGTGGCTGTGAACGGGAGGTTCGCCTTGAACAGATTGCCGTCGTCCAGGGTGATCATCACCGACGGGATCTGGATCGCGGGGTCCGCGCCGCCCATGCCAATCGCGGGTCCCGGGATGTTGTTCACCACGATCACCGTGAGCGCGCCCGCCAGCTCCGCCCGTCGCACCTTCGACACGAAGGTGCAGACACCGCGGTCGATCATGGCGATCTTCCCGGCCGGGTCCGCGAGGTACGGGTCGGCGGGGCTGCCGGGGGAGATCGACCCGGCCGGACAGCCGCGGCCGACGTAGACAACCTCGCCGGTGATTGGGCCCGTGGTCACGAGGCTCTCGCCGAACCCGGCCATCGGGCCGTAGTAGACGCCGGCGATCGGGGAGGGAGCCGCGACCGTGATGGGGTTCGGCGCCGACGAGCGCCACTCGAACATCTGCATCCGCGGCCGGAAGCCGTCAACGGGCGTGCCGAAGTTTGCGTTGTTGCGCCCGCTGCCGTCCTGCGCCTCGGCGCGGACGTCGTCGTTGCCGAGCCCTCCTCGGCCATAGGTGTTGACCTGGAAGTTCCCCGCCGACTCATCGAAGCCGTAGCCGTAGGTGACGTCGTGCATGATGTTGTTCCAGTAGAACAGGTTCGTCACGGCGGCCGGCCGGGAATCGAGCGGGCGCCGGGTCAGATCGAGGGGGAAGTCGAACGACAGCGGTTGCCCGCCATCCGGGCTGCTCGCCGGATCCGGGACGTTGTTGTTGTCCCGGTCCGCGTACGCGTGGACGTTGTTGCCACGGGTCACCGTGAATTCAGGCCCCGGAACTCCGTTCGTGTCGTGCCATCCAAACGGGGACGCGGTTGGTTCGGCGGCGTTGCTCATCAGGGAGCGTGGTCCGTCGCTCGGGCTTTCGAACGGCAAGGGGAAGACCCGGTACGTCGCCCCGTCGGTGGGGGAGAACAACGGCAGGGTTGTCGGATCGCTCTCGGGACGGGCGACGGCGGCGGCGATGGCGTCCGCAGAATCGTGGACGATCAGGTCCTCCTTCCCGAGCGACTCGCCCGTCTCCGCGTCGACGAATATGTTCCACCAGTGGTCGCCCCCGTTCTCCTGGATGTCGAGGCTCCAGGCGAGCCGCACCGTGGAACCGACCGGGAGCCAGACGAGCGTCGCCTTGATCGGCTCCAGGGCGATGCCACCGTCCGAGATTGTACTGGTCATCTCCGGGCCGCCCTGCTGGAGCAGCAGCCGGAAGTCCTCCGTCGGCGCGAGGTCCAGGTGCTCGGCGGCCGCGGCCACCGCTTCGAGGGCCGCCGTCCGCGGGTTCTGTCCCCCGACGGCGGATGCGAGGTTCGAGACGAACCGGTTGCCGGCGCTCAGGACGGTGCCGTCCGCGCGGACGTTCACGTTGAGAATGCCCGCGTGGACGTCGACGCCCCGGTAGCGCTGCTGGAGGTACACGTGCGTGACGCCCGTGTGTCGGCTGATGACCTCGTTGCTCACCATGATCTCGTCGATATCGGAGGCGACGAGGCCAATCTCCGCCAAGTGCGACTGCACGAACTCCCGCGCGACCTCGGTCGGAGACTTGAGGTCCGTCGCTGCGACCCCGCCCGTCATCCCGAGAGTCGCGAGCGCCGACAGGGCCATCACGAGCACAAACGCCGTCGACAGAATCCTTCCCATGGTCCTCCCCTCCTGTGAGCGCGGCATTGCCAGGTCCCCGCCGCGCGGAACCGCGGATGGCATGACGGCCTGATAGTCGTTCCGGTCACCGCCGGTTCCAACGTCACGGGAGCGAGAGAGTCCCCCGCATGACGGGCACGACCGTCCCGGCGACGCGGACGCGCGTGGGCTTTCCGGATTTCACGGACACGGAAACCTCGATGCGGCTCGGGTGATGGACCTCGATCCCCTGCTCGATTGCGAACCAGTCCTTCGCGGGCAGCTTGCCGTCGAAGGCGAGGTACCCGCCGCACGCGCCTGCCGCGCTCCCCGTTGCGGGGTCCTCCGTGATGCCATGGAGCGGGAAGAACCCGCGAGCGTGCAGGTCCGCGTCCCCCTCCGCGTCGAACGCGAACACGTATGCGCCCGCCTCGCGGTCGATGCGGGTGAGGATCTTCGAAAGCGCGTTCGGGTCCGGGTGCATCTCCCGCACGACGTCGAGGGACCGTACGGGGACCTGGAGGGAGTCCGCCCCGGTCGACGCGACCCTGGGCGCGAGCCTCGTCGCAGCGATGTCCCGAGGCCGGATTCCGAGGGCCTTCGCGAGCGCGTCCACGTTCGCGATGCGCTTCCCGACCCGCGGCGTCCCTTGGGTCATCACGACGCGGTCCACGAGCCCGCCCCGGGAATGGAGCTCGAGCGGGAGCACGCCGATCCCGACCTCCTGGTGGGCCGTCGTCACGCCCTCTCCGAGCGAGACGATCCCTTCCATGGCGGCGACGTACGCCGTGCCGAGGGAGGGATGGCCCGCGAACGGGATCTCCCCGCCCGGTGTGAAGATCCGGTTCCGGTAGTCCGCGCCCGCCTTCGTGGGCGGGACGACGAACGTCGTCTCGCTCAGGTTCATCTCCCGCGCGATCGCGAGCATCTCCCTGTCGCTCAGGCCCTGGGCCCGCGGGAACACCGCGAGCGGGTTGCCCTCGAGGGGACGGGCCGCGAACACGTCCACCCGCCAGAAGTCGTACGCCCGCATGGCCCGGCGATGGCGGGCCTCCTATTTCTGCCCAATTGGGCCAAACGCGCGACACGTTCTTCCCCGCGGTCCCGATGGCCGCGTGCCGAGGCGCCCATGGCGAAATGGACCCGACCTGTGTCACCCGCCATCCCGAAGGACGCG
>DATBXC010000078.1:0-28154 GCA_036514455.1 Thermoplasmata archaeon
TGGTCCTGCTACCAGGGCGGGGAGAAGGCGTGCGGCGTCTGCGACTCGTGCCAGCTCCGCCTCAAGGGCTTCCGCGAGGCGGGCGTGAAGGACCCGCTCCCGTACGTGCGGCGCGCGAAGGGCGCGTGACCCCGAGATTCCTTAAGCCTCCATGGCCTTGCGGCACCGACGATGCAGCAGCACGCGGCGACGCCGCACGCGCGCGCCGGCGAGACCTTCCTGCTCAGCGAGTGCTACGCGAGCATCCAGGGGGAGAGCAGCTTCGTCGGGACCCCGACGATCTTCGTGCGGCTGTACACGTGCAACCTGCGATGCGCGTGGTGCGACTCGATGCACGCGGTCGAGGGCGGGGATTACCGCGAGGTGACCGTGGCGGACCTCGCGACGGAAATCCGCCGCCTCGCCGAGGCCCACGGCCCCCGCCGCGGGCTCCGGCACATCTGCTGGACCGGCGGGGAGCCGCTGCTCCAGGGGCAGTCCATCGCGGCGGCGATCGGGTTGCTGCCGGCGAACCTCGTGCACACGTTCGAGACGGACGGCGAGGTGGACCTCGCGCCCTTCGACGCCCTGGTGGCGGGGAAGCGGGAGGCGGGCCTCGCGCGGTACATCATGGACGTGAAGTGCCCGGGCTCCGGGATGAAGGCGGTGAAGGCCTTCGAGAACCTCAGGATCCTGCGGCGGGAGGACGAGGTGAAGTTCGTGCTCGCGGACCGGACGGACTACGAGTTCGCGCGGGACGTCGTCGCGACCCACGAGATCCCAGCGGCCACGCTCCTCTTCTCGCCCGTGACGCCCGCCCACAAGGTCGGGAAGGGGCTCGACCCCGCCACGCTCGCCGCGTGGATCCTGGAGGACCGGCTGGACGTACGCCTCCAACCCCAGGTCCACAAGTACATCTGGCCCGGGAAGGAGCGGGGCGTCTAGCCCTCCCGCCATGAAGGCACCTTCATTATCCCCCGCCATCTTCGGCGGACCGTGCGCTACGAGGAGCTGGACCACACCGCGGACGCGGGCATCCGGGCCTACGGCGCGACGCTCGAGGAGCTCTTCGAGAACGCGGCCGCGGGCCTGTTCAGCCTGATCACGGACCTAGAGAAGGTCCGGGCGGTCGGGGAGGTCAAGGTCCGCGTCCAAGCGGACGACCTCGGGTCCCTGATGGTGAACTGGCTCTCCGAGCTCCTGTTCCTCCACGAGACCCAGCACCTGCTCCTGTGCGAGTTCGACGTGACCCTGAACGGCCTGAGACTGCAGGGGCGCGCGCGGGGGGAGCGGATCGACAAGCGGCGGCACACCCTGAACCTCGTCGTGAAGGCCGTGACGTACCACGGCCTCAAGGTGGACCCCACGAAGGGGGTCGCGGAGGTCATCTTCGACATCTAGGGCGGGAGCGATGATCGAGGGCGTGACGTTCGACTGGTGGAACACGATCGCGTTGACGACGCCGGACCAGGACCGCCGGCTGCGGGAGCTCCGGATCGAGAGGCTGCGGAAGGCCGTGGCGGCACTCCCCGTGACGAATGAGGACCTCCTACGTGCCTACGACCGCCAGACCGCGCTCCTCCAGGAGGACTGGGCCCGGAACGTGGACCTCCACCCGGAGCAGCAGATCGCCGTGTTCCTGAAGTTCGCGGGCCTCGATGGCGGGGACCCCGCCCTCGCGCGGGCCGTCGCGGAGGCGTTCGGCGGGGCCCTCCTGGAGATCCCGCCCGCCCTGTTCCCGCACATCGCGGAGACCCTGGAGGCGCTGAAGCGGGAGGGCGTCGCGGTCGGCTTGGTGTCGAACACGGGCCGGACGTGGGGCCGCTACCTGAGGACGGTCCAGGACCGCCTGGGGATCGGGCGGTTCTTCGACGTGCGGGTCTTCAGCGACGAGGTCGGCGTGCGGAAGCCGGAGCCCGACATCTTCGAGGCCGCCCTGGCGGGGCTCGGCCTCCCGCCGGAGCGGGTCGTCCACGTCGGGGACGACGTCGGCGCGGACGTCGCGGGCGCGAAGGCCCTCGGGATGCGGGCCGTGTGGTTCAACACGGGTCGCTGGCCCGACGCGACGACGGACCGGGCGGACGCGGAGGTCCACGACCACGCGGAGCTGCCCGCCCTCCTGAAGGGGTGGCGCCGGTGAAGGCGACCGCGGTCGCCCATCCGATCCAGGGCCTGATCAAGTACCACGGCCTCGCGGACCCGCTCCTCCGGCTCCCGTACCACGACTCGATCAGCGTGTGCACGGCCCCCCTCACGAGCCGCACGACGCTGGAGTTCGGGGACTTCCCGAGGGACACCGCGACGATCGACGGCCAGCCCGTCACGCCCCGGGACATGGAGCGGGTCCGGAGCGTCGTCGACGTGGTCCGGGCCCGCGCGGGGACCCGCGACCGGTTCCGCATGGAAAGCGTGAACGACTTCGCGTCGAACGTCGGCCTGGGGGCGAGCGCCTCGGGCTTCGCGGCCCTCGCCCTCGCGGCGGTCCGCGCGGCGGGCCTCGACCTGGACCTCCAGGAGGTCTCCCGCATCGCGCGGCGGGGGGCGGGCTCCGCCTCCCGCGCCGTCACGGGGGCGTTCAGCAAATGGAAGATGGGCGTCGCGGACGAGGACTCGTACTCCGTCCAGCTCGCGGGGCCGGATCTCCAGCTTGCGATGATCATCGCGCTCGTCCCGGCGTTCAAGCAGACGGAGGACGCCCACCGGGAGGCCGTCACGTCCCCGTTCTTCCACGCCCGCCTCGCGGAGATGCCCCGGATGCTCATGGAGATGGAGCTCGCGATCCGCACGCGGGACGTCGGGGCGATCTGCGCGCTCGCGGAGCGGGACACCCTGATGCTCCACGGGATCACGATGACGGGCGTCGGCGAGATGGTGCTGTGGCGGCCCCAGACGCTCCAGGTGATCCTCGCCGTGAAGCGGATGCGGGAGGCGGGCGTGCCCGCGTTCTTCTCGATCGACACGGGCGCGACGGTGTACGTGAACACGTTCCCGGACCGCGCGGACGAGGTCGAGGCCCAGGTGAAGGAGCTCGGGGTCCAGACGACCCGGTGCACCGTGGGCGGCCCCGCCCGCCTCGTGGGTGAGGCCCTGTTCTAGGCCCGGGAAACAAATCCTTTTACCCGCCCGCCCGTTCCCTTCGCGATGTGGATCGTCCTCCTCGGCCCCCCGGGGTCCGGCAAGGGCACGCAGGCGGTCAAGCTCGCCGCGAAGTTCGGAGTGCCCCACATCTCGACGGGCGACATCCTCCGGGCGCACGTCCGGAAGAAGACGAAGCTCGGGAAGCTTGCGCAGTCGTACATGGCCGCGGGCAAGCTCGTGCCGGACGACGTCGTGATCGAGATGACCGCGAAGCGGCTCCGGGAGCCGGACGCGAAGAAGGGCTTCATCCTGGACGGCTTCCCGCGGAACCTCGCGCAGGCCCGGGCCCTCGAGGGGGTCACGGCCCTCGACCACGTCGTGAACCTGTTCCTGGACGCGGAGGACCTCGTGAAGCGGTCCACGGGCCGCCGGATCTGCCCGAACTGCGCGGCCGTGTACCACCTCCTCACGAACCCGTCGAAGAAGCCGGGACGGTGCGACAAGTGCGGGCACGAGCTCACGACGCGGACGGACGACACGGAAAACGTTGTCCGGATCCGCGTGAAGACGTACGACGAGCAGACCCGGCCCCTCACGGAGCACTACAAGGCCAAGGGCCTCCTCCAGGACGTGTACGCGAGCGGGCACATCGAGGAGGTCTTCCATCGGGTCCTCGAGGCCCTTCGCGCATAAGGCGGGAACCCTTATTATCGGGCAGCCGGATGGCATCCCCGGCCCTGCATGGACGAGCTCCCCTGGAAGATCCTGAACCTCGTCGCGAAGCGAGGGTACATCGGGATGACGCGGGAGGACTTCTTCCGGGAGGTCCGCGGGGTCATCTACGAGGAGCTCGAGCGGGCGATCCTCCGGCTCGAGAAGGACGGGTACGTGGGCGTGGATTGGCTCGCGGACAGCAAGTTCCTCATCACGATCACGGACAAGGGCTCCGCGGAGGTCAAGGGAGAGTACGAGCGGCGGCTCAAGATCTACCAGGACCGGATCACGGAGCAGAAGTCGAAGGCGGGGCTCGACAAGGTGTGAGCCGCCCCCATGGCGGGCCCGATAGGGTTAAGCGAGGGGCGGGTTTCTGTGCGCCCGCGCCCCTGTAGGCTAGTTTGGATAGGCTAGAAGCTTGCGGAGCTTCAGACTGGGGTTCAAATCCCCACAGGGGCGTCCGCCCCGGGTCGCATGTCCATGGCACGCAAGCAGGAATCCAAGCGGCGGGAGGAGGACCGGGAGAAGACCGCGGCGGAGCGACTCCTCGAGATCTTCGAGGTCCTCCCGGGCCTGTACAGCGAGAAGCACCTGTTCCCCCTGATGCCGGACGACGACGCGTTCGTCCACCGCCTCCTCGAACGGCTCGTGGACCGCAAGGTGCTGCAGAAGGAGACGATCGACGGCACCGTCGCGTACTGGGACACCGCCCACGGCTTCGACCCGAGGCGGGGCGTTCTGAGGAGCCTCGGACTCCTCCCGCTGAACTTCCCGCTGAACCGCGCCGCGCGGCGGGCGAAGGCGGAACTCGAACGGACGATCCTCCACTACCGAGAGGAGCTCGGGGACCACGAGTTCTCCTACGTGCCGCTGTGGCGGGTGCCCTCGGAGGTGACCCGGGGGCGGGTGAAGCTCGGGCGGGACTTCTACGTCCACGGCGGGAGCAAAAGGCTCGCGGTCGTCGGGGCGGGACGCCTCGCGTTCCGGGACGTCGTGCCGCACGCCGCGTGGAAACTCACGAGCCTCGTGTCCCCAGGCAAGATCGACCGCGTGGCCGCGGAGAAGGTGCGAGAGGAGATTCGTGTCGTGAAGGTCGCGCCGGAGCAGGCGGCGGAGGCGGTGCGGCAGGCGATCGGGGCGAGGCCGAACCCCGCCAAGGTCGAGCTGTGCCTGCTCCCGCTGTGGCGGTTCGAGGTCCGGCATCGGGAGGAGAAGGGCCGGCGGCCCCGCCACCTCTGGATTGACGGGACCTTCGGCTCCGCGTTCCGGGAGTCGCCCTGAGGGCGGGCCGTGATTACTTCGCGACGGGGACGGCGGGCGCGACGGGTTTCGGTCCGAGCGCCTTCGCCATCGCGCGGTCCCGCTCCCACTTCGTCTTGATCCAGGCCTCGATCGAGGCCACCTGGCCGTCGGTGAGGTGCTTGAAGCGACCCTGGATCTTCAGGTAATCCCGCACGGGCGTGAACCGCGGCTCCCGCGAGATCCGGAGCACGCCGTCCTCGAACTCGAGGAGCGTGAAGAGCCCGGTCTCCACCGCCATCTTCGCGAGGTCCACGGTCTTGTCCGAGTCCGCCCGCCAGCCCACGGGGCACGGGGCGAGGACGTGGAGGTACCGGAAGCCCTTCTTCGACTTCGCCTTCTCGAGCTTCCGCAGGAAGTCCGCGGGGAACCCGAGGCTCGCAGTCGCGACGTACGGGACGTCGTGGGCCATCAGGATCCGCGGGACGTCCTTCTTGAACTCGTTCTTCCCGCGGCCCTCCTCGCCCGGGCCCAGCGGGGTCGTCGTGGTCCACGCGCCGAACGGCGTCGTCCCGGACCGCTGGATCCCCGTGTTCATGTACGCCTCGTTGTCGTAGCAGATGTACAGGATGTCCTCGTTCCGCTCCGCCGCCCCGCTCAGGGCCTGCATCCCGATGTCCGCGGTCCCGCCGTCCCCCGCGAACGCGACGACTGTGACGTCGTCCTTCCCCAGCCGCTTCAAGGCCCTCTTGATCCCGGAGGCGCAGATCGCGGACGTTTCAAAGAGAACCTGGAGGCTCGGGACCTTGAACGCGTTCAGCGGGTACATGTCGCTGAAGATCAGGAGGCAGGAGGCGGGCATGTACACGACCGTGTCGGGACCGAGGACCTTCATCGCGACCCGCACGACCATCGCCCCGCCGCAGCCCGGGCACGCGGTGTGACCGGAGGTGAAGAGGTCTTCCTCGGGGAGCTCCTTGATCGTCGTCATGGGCTCACCCCCCGGGTCCCGATCCAGTGCACGCCGGAGGCACCGCGGCCCTTCCCGGCCGCTTCCCCCGTCTTCTTGAACATCACCTCGACGTCCTCGGGCTTCACGTCCCGCCCGCCGAGGCCCGCCAAGAACCCGACGACCGGGATGTCGGCTGACTCGTAGAGCGCGTTCCGAACCTCGATGTAGGTGGGCCCGCCCACGCCGTACGACACGGCGCGGTCGTACACGCCGAGGGCCTTGAGATGCGACGTCGCCTCCCGCAGGGCCCGCTCGGGGAACGGCCGGAAGAAGCGCAGCTTCAGGAGGCCGACCTTCTCCCCCGCCGCCCGGAGGCGGTCGACGACGTCCCGCGCGGTCGAGGTGACCGTCCCCAGGGTCACGAGGCCCACGTCCGCGTCCTCGAGGCGATACGTCTCGAACGCGCCGCCGTACGAGCGCCCGAAGGCCTTCCCGAACTCCTTGTCCACATCCTCGAGCACCTCCGAGGCCCGCCGCATCCGGGCGTCCGTCTCCCAGCGGACCTCCTGGATGTACTCCGGCGGGGACGCGGCCCCGAGGACGAGAGGCCGGTCCGGGTCGAGGTACACGTGGAGCGGCTCGAAGGGCGGGAGGAAGCGGTCCGCGGCCTCCTGGTCCGGCAGGTCCACGGACTCGATCGTGTGGGACACGAGAAACGCGTCCATCCCGATCATGATCGGCAGCTCGATCTCCGGGTGCTCCGCGATCCGGTACCCCTGGAGGACCATGTCGAGCGCCTCCTGGGCGTCCTCCACGTACGCCTGCATCCAGCCCGTGTCCCGCTGGGGCATCGTGTCGTTGTGCTCGACCCAGATCCCGAGCGGGGCCGCCACGGTGCGGTTCACGATCGACATCACGATCGGGAGGTGCATCGGGGGCGCGATGAACAGGGGCTCGTGCATCAGGGCGAGGCCCTGGGACGAGGTCGCCGTGTACGTCCGCACGCCCGTCGCCTCCGCGGCGATCACCGCGCTCAGGGCGCTGTGCTCGGACTCGACGCGCATCATCTCCGCGTCCAGCTCGCCCGACGCGAGGAACTCCGAGAGGTGCTCGATGATCATCGTCTGCGGCGTGATCGGGTACGCGGCGATCACCTGCGGGCGGGACACCTTCGCGCCCCACGCCGCCGCGAAGTCGCCCGTCACCATCCGCCGGCCGCCCGCCCCGCGGGCCTTCGCCTCGATCATGCCTTCACCTCCGCCTCAATCTCCCGCTCCATCGCGATCGCCTTCGGGGCGCACACCGCGGCGCACACGCCGCACCCCTTGCAGTAGTCGTACGCAATCTCGACGATCTTGTCCCCGCGCCCGATCGAGCCCTCCGGGCAGTAGAACCAGCACAGGAGGCAGTTCGTGCACTTCGATCCGTCCAGCACGGGCTTCGAGACCCGCCATCCGCCCGTCCGGTTCGCGACCGAGCTCCCCGGGCCGACGGGGCCGAACGGCGTCTCCATCGGCGGGGTCGCGAGCCCCGGTCGGATCTCGGTGACCGTGGGGAGCCACTTCGTGGCCTTCGGGTACGTCCGCGTCTTCGTGGCTTCGCCGACGCGCGTCACGACGTACGCCGCGCGGGCGGCCGCGACGTTCCGGTCCGCCACCGCGGTCCCGAGGCGCCGGCCCACGACCTCCCGGATCCCCGCCTCGACGCCCTCGATCGACACGAGGCCGGTCGCCTTGGCGAACGCGCCGAGCATCGCCATGTTGTTCGCGCTCTGGCGGGTGTGCTCGAGCGCGATCGACGTCGCGTCTACGGTCGCCGCCTTCACGGGGCGGGAGAGGGTGAGACCCTCCGGCGCGCGGGTCGTGTCCACGACGACGACGCCGCCGGGGCGCAGGCCCGCGAGGACGTCCACCGTCTCGAGCAGGCTCGCGTCGAGGACGACGACGAAGTGCGGCTCGTACACCTGCGTGCGGGTCCGGAGCCGCTCCTTCCCGAACCGCGTGAACGCGAGGACGGGGGCCCCGCGCCGCTCCGCGCCGAAGAACGGGAACGCGATCGCGTGGTCGCCGTCGTGCGCGGCCGCCACCGCCAGGGCCTGGGCCCCCATCACGGCGCCCTGGCCCCCGCGGCCATGGAATCGAACCTCATACGTCATGGAGGGCACTCCCCGCTTTCTCCGCGCTGTTACCCGTGCACCTGTCGGTAAGAACGCTCGGCCCCTACGATATTTACAATCCCTGCAGGACCAGGAGGATTAGGAGGAAACGGACGGCGTGTCGGGACTCTGTCAGGCCGATCTCGCGGGACCGCTCCGGGAGGCACATGTCCGTCACACAAGTCGAACCTTCCCTCGGGAGAGCGTCCCGAGAATCAGAACGCCCGCAGGAAGTCGTCCTCGTCAATCCCCGCCACCTTCAACACCTTCTACAGAGCCGGGCGGCCTAACATGTCATGGACCGCAACCGTGAGCACGCCTGGAAATCGCGGGTGGACCAGCTGATGATGGCTCCCCCGGATTCTCAAAACGGTCCAACCCAGGCGCCCCATGGCCCGGAGGAACCTCCCCCGGGAAATCTCGCCTGGCAACCGCGACACTACACGTCCACCTGGAGAACTTTCGCGCGCACGATGGGCCTCTTGCCACGTTCCCGAAGAGCCTCCAGGTGCAGGGGGATGGCCTCACGAGCTAGCCGGACCACCGTTTTCTCAGTCTTGGCGTCCGCGACGATGTCGAGCCCCGGGACGGTGGCAACGTAGTGCCTCGTTTCGGGGTCGTACTCGACGACCACGGTCCACTTCACGTCTCTGCATTCCCGCGGACACACTTAAGTGTGTTGATGATGCCCGAACGGGCTTTCTCAACCGCACGATCCGACTTGGGGCTACCGCCAGGATCCCGCCCGCATTCTGCTACGTCAGCCCAATCTCGCCGAGCTTCTCCGGGAGGTACCGGTCCGTCACGTAATCGAGACCGTACTTCGCGAGGGCCTGCTGCTCCGCCTTCTTGTTGATCTGGAGCATCGTGTTGATTTCCGTCCGCCAGAAGTCCGTCGCGAATCGCGGGTCGCTGAGCTCCGCGTTCAGGGCCCCGATGTCCCGCGGAGTCAGGATGTCCGTCGGCAACTGGTAATTCATGATATCGGAGGGTGTAATGCCCACAAACTCCGCGGTCGGCGTCGCCAGGTATTCGGAGATATGGGCCGTCTTGATCGCTCCATAGGCGACGGACGCGTGAATTCGGAAGCTCCAAGGATCGGAATCCGTGAACGTGGCGACCTGGAGCTTCAGCTCCTCGTTGAGCCGCTTCAGCAGACGCCGCGTGCTCCGCGACGGCTGGCCTTTCAGGTGGACGAGGATGCACTTCGCGTCCTCGTCGAACCCGTTCTCCACGAGCCGGTCGAACATGCCGCCCGTCTCGATCGCGAGAACGAACTTCGCGTCCGCGCCCCGGAACTTCACCTTCTCCTTCTCCACGTTGTAGGGGATCGTGTACCCAGCGTCCCCGATGTCGTCCCGGCAGTTGATCCGCCGCCGCTCCCCGTTCCGCGTGATCTCCTCGATCGTCAGGTTCCCGATCACGCTCGCCCCGCTCTCCTCGGGCCGGAGCTTGAAGTCCTCTCGGAGCAACGCGGTGACGACCTCGAGGTCCTCCGCGAGGAGGTTCGACTCGTCCTGGCTGTGGAACTTCGCGAGGTCCCAGCCCTCCGAGATGTAGTACATCTCCCTGAGGGTGGACGACTTGCTCCCGGCGATCATCTCCCGGATGAAGTCCAGGACGTACATCGTCCGCAGGAGCATCAGGGCGCCCTTCATCTTCTTCGCCGACCGGACGCCCGTCAGCTTCCCGTACTTCCACACCGCGTGCTTCGGGTCGAACCGGATGTTCGCCTTCGTCCGGAGGGGGATCTTCATCTTCGGGATCTGCCCGCCCTTCAGCTCGTCGTAGATCTCCTCCGCGATCGCGTAGAGCTGCTGGACCGCCTTGTCCACGCCCTCCGCCTCAGTCATCGTCCAGCACCTCCTCCGTCTCATCGTAGTCGATCTCGCCCTCGTCCTCCTCGGGCGCGGGCGCCTCGCCCTCCTCCAGCTTGCCGAACTCAGCGTAGTCCAGCTCCCAGTCCCCAGGCAGCGGCTCCGCGCCGATCACGAGCTCCGGGCTGATTCCGCTCACGTACAGGTCGGACTCATCATAGTCCTCCTTGTCGAGGCCCACGAGCTCGATCGTGACGGTCGCCTTCTCCACGGAGTTGATCCGCTTCAGCTCCCACGTGACCTTGCCGTCGTCGCGGACCTCCGAGGGCTTCGGGTCCACCTTGCCGAGCGTGCCGTTCCGCGGGAGCAGGGCGTGGAGGTTGAACTTCTTCCCGGCGGGCGTGAAGTTGTGCAGGTCGATCGTGACCGTGTGCCGCTTCGCCTTCGCGTCGTACGCGATGGACTCCTCGATCCAGACCACGCCCATGATCTTCGTGACGGTCGCGTCGAGGCTCGGGACCTTTTTCCCGACGACCTTCGCGGACTTCTCCGCGATCTTCGGGAGGATCCGCTGGACGATCTCGAACTTCTCGCGGGTCTTCGCGCGGCGGGCCTTCTTCGTGAGATGCGTCTTGAGTCGCCGACCGCACTCCTTCAGCGCGAGGTCGATCTCCTCCATGATCTCCGGGATCGCCGCGACCGCCTCCTTCGCCTCCGACGTGAAGGGCACCTTCACGCTCGCGACGTGCACCAGGACGATCGCGGGACCGTACGGGAGGCCCTGCCCGCCCCGCTGCTCGAGGCCGTACCGCCGCCAGTCCACGGCCTGGACCGCCTGCGTGATCGCGCACGCGCCCGCCTGGTACAGTAGGGGCACGCGGTTCCCGAACCGGAGCACCTCGACGGGCTGGTCCGGAGGGAGGTCCCCGCCGTACACGATGCCGACCTCGACCTGGAACGGGTTCCCCTGCCACACGGACGCGTCCCGCGAGAGTGGCGGGGAGAAGAACTCCGGTTTCAGGGCCCCGAGGACGTTCTTCAGGCCCTTCTTGATCAGCTTCTCGCCGATCGGGCTGAGGCAGTCCGTGCGAGGGGCCATGATCTTCACGTCCTTGATCGCGTCGAGGATTCGCTTCGCCTCCTCGAGGTCGATGCTCTTCGGCCGTCTCCCGGGAGGGACGCCCGCCTTCTCGCAGATTTCCTTCGCGACCCGGGCCGAGATGCGGGAGAACTCCTCTTCGAGGAACGCGATGAGCTTGTACGACTTCGTCTCCTTCGCCATCCCGAGGAACGTCCCCAGCTCGATCCCGTAGGGATGGGGCTTGATCTCCGTCGTCTTGGCCGGCAGCTCCTCCGTCGCCCGCTCGAAGACGATCGGTTCGCCCTCTGGAGGCTTGTACGTGATCCGGGCGTGCGGATTCACGATCGCGGCGGCCTTGAGGTACTCGAACGGACTCTGCTTCCCCGTGATGTACCGCCCCTTGAGCGGGATCTCGACGCGGGTCCCGTGGGGCTTGTCCCACGCCACGAAGTCCTCCCGCTGGACGCTCGCCTTGTTCCTGCGCGTGTCGATGATGAGCTCGACCTCATAGGCGGCATCCTTCATCTCCTCCGTACGGGAGCGAATCAACGCGGGCTTCCCCGTCGTAATCTGCCCGTACATAATCGCGCCGCTGATGCCAAGTCCTTGTTGTCCTCGGCTGTTCTTTACAAATACCGGGCCTTCCGCGCCTGCGATGAAGTTCTCGTCGTTGCCTTCGCCGGGAACGGACAGATCGTATACCCATTCAGGAGCCGGGACGTCCTCCAACGCAACGACCCGCGCGAGTGCTAGGTCTGTGGTGGCAAACCATTCGACCCCCGAGGCCAACTTCAGGGCATCATGCGCAAGAGCCGTTGGCCGTCCCTCGCTGTCAACAAAGCCGGCCGCCCGCAGGTGGTAGTCCCGGCGGCCTTGTCGCGGCGGCACTCGCTGGCCCTCAAGGATCGCAACGTGCTCGGGTGTTACATTCATCTGGCCTCGTCCCAGCACGACGCTCAGCACGTCCTCGCGAACCATGGCCACGTGATGTCGTTGGGTCGATCGATTTCCAGGGAGGGCCGCGACTGGAAACAGTCGGTAAGTGCTCCCGCGGACGGGACGTTTGATCACGAACTCAGGAAGCACCCCGATGTCCGATCCAAAGAGATGCACGCCGTAGGCGGGTCGTGGACGGCGACCGAGGCTGCCGCCCTTCGTGCGGTACAGACTCGCGATGACGCCTTCCATCCGAAGGAGGTGTACAATCCCATTCGCGAGTCGCGGACTCACGGTCCCGTAATCGGCTTGATTCGCTGGATGCGAGTTCGACCCGTCTCCCTGGAAGAGCCCCATGAGGAAAGCCCTGCGCACACTGCGCGGGGCGCGGAACATGAACTCCGGGACCCGCTTGGCGTGCGCACCGGCGCCGCACCACTGCCGCAACAGTAGGCACAGCACATCGCTATAGAACGACAGTCGGAGGCTTGTGGGCCTTACCAACCGCTTGGTGCGAACGCCGAAAGTCGTTTGGAGTGCTCTTTCCGCACGGTCCGCATACCCGCCCTCGTGTAGCCCCAGCGTCAGGGCACCCTGCCTCGCCCCGCAGTGACCCTCGGCGACGTAGAGCCCCAGCAGCCAGGCCAAGTCTTCCGTTAGCGGAATCTCGACCGGGACGTCTAATGGTCTCCCGGTGCCGGATTGATACGTCCGTATAGTGGCCCCTGGAAGCTCGCGCGCAAGGTCCGCACCGAGGACGAACCACACCGGCAGGAAGCCGCGTCTCCGGTAAGAAAACCGGAAGTTCTCCACAGGAATCTCGACATTCCTGTAAACATAGAAGTATTGCTCCTTCCGGGAGCGGACGGACATCCGATGACGGGTCTTCGGGCTGAGCTCGATTTCGACAATCAGCCGCCGAGGGACGCCATACGTGTACCATCTCCTGCCAATCGTCAAGCCCTGCGGGAGGTGTTCCAGAAGATTGAGCGAGCGCACCTCGAGGTGCTCCGGTACCTCCGGGAGTCGACCGGGGACGATCACGTAATCGCCCGGTGTGAGGCCTGCGGCCTCGACTGACCTTATGCCGATACTAGGAGAGAAGGCGAAGAGGCTGTGATTCGCAGTGACCCGCACGGACGCGCCGTGATCGAGGCGAATACGCACAACGCGATGGCCGGTCCGGTGACGGATAATGTGAGTGGCTGGCATCCATCGGATCCTACCGGTTGCTTTTGAGAAACATGGGGTGAGTAGGCCTTCCTGCAGGGGCAGCGCGCCTTCCTCCCCCTCCTCGAAGTAGCGCTCTCCGAGCGCACCAATCGGGATGAGTTCGAACCGACCATTCCGCAAAATGCACAAGGGTTCCTCGGGATGCAGGCTCTGCCGCAGCGAATGGAATCGCGACCCGTAGAGCAGCCGCCCGAAGACGTTCTGGACCTCTCGCTTGACAATCCCCGGCCCGTTGTCCTCCACGATCACGCGGAACTCGTCCTTGTCGGTCTTCTGAATCTCCACGGCAATCTCGGGGAGGATGTCGGCATCCGCCGCCGCATCGAGGCCGTTGTCCACGGCCTCCTTCACCGCGGTCAGGATGGCCTTCGTGGCGGAGTCGTATCCGAGGATCTGCTTGTTCCGCTCGAAGAACTCGGAGATGGAAATCTCGCGCTGCTTCTTCGCGAGCTCTTCCGCAATCGATATCGACGGCACCCTATCCCATCCCTTCGGCCGCGACAACCGGCGGGCCGGATTTAAGCATACCGTCCTCCAGCTGCGGTCCCGCCATGGCCTTTCCGCTTCCGTTATCAGCCCGCCCTCATCCCGCTATGGCGGGGAGGTGCCCGAAACGGCTGCCCGCCGCTCCCGCCAGGCCCAGACGCCATGGACGGCGGCCCCGATCGCAGCCCCCGCCACGTCCGCGGCGAGGTCTAGGAAGCTCGCGTCGCGCCCGGGCACGAACGCCTGGTGGAGCTCGTCCGAGGCGGCGTACAGGACGGCGCCCGCCAAGGCGATCCACGGCGCCAGCAACCGAACGCGCGGGGTCGGAGCGGACGCGATCGCGAGGGACAGGAGGAGCGCGAACCCCGCGTACTCGAGGAGGTGGAGGGCCTTGTCCCCCACGCGCACCGCCGCCTCGGCAGGGGCCGGGACGGGGAAGGCAGAGAGGAGGAAGATCGTCGCGGCGTACCCGACCGCGAGGGCCCACAGGGCGAGGGCCTTACGGCTTCGCATCCGTCTCCTCGTCGGCGGGCCTCTCCTCCGCGGACTCCTCGAAGGGCTTTGACGCCTCCTTCGCGGGCTCCTCCTCGAACACGGCCCCGCACTTCGGGCACTTCTCCGCGGTCTCCGGGACGTCCGCCCCGCAGTTCGTGCACATGAAACCGGTGTCCGTCACCGCCTCCGCGCGGGCTGCGGTGAGCCCGAGCCGCTTCCGCTCCCGCTTCGCCCGCTGCGTGTACCAATACAGCAGGAGGAGGATGTAGAAGAACGAGACCGGGATCAGCATGTTCAGGAACCCGACGTACAGGGAGATCCCGAAGAACGAGCCGTACCCCGTCACCATCGGGCCAAGCGTGTACGTGCTCTCGATCCACGTCCCGTTCGGGGCTTGCACGGAGAACCAGAAGTAATAGATGTGGTCCTCCAGGGACCGGTTCACGAAGTACGATTTCCCGTCCAGAGTGACGTTGTCCCCGACGTCCACGGCTCCCATCCGGTACGATTGGCCGATCGCGTCGATGCCGACGAGCCATGTGAGGTTGAGGTACACCGTGAAGCTGCCCGGATCGCGGTTGCTCGTGTCCTTCATGGTGACCGTGAAGTTGTAGAATGCGGTCGGCGGGCCCCGGGGCGGGGACACCGTCCCGTTCGCGACCGACAACGGGGCCGCGGGGCTCCCGAGCACGGTGGGCGTGGTCGAGACCGCGGACTGGGCGTCCAGGGCCGCGAGGATGAACGCGGACAGGACGAGGATCACGACCCCGTTCACCGCGAGGACCTTCATCTTCCGGTCCCCGAGCCACCACGGCATCGCGAACATCAGGACCGGGATGAGGAAGATCCCGAGGCACACGAGCGGTCCGAGGTACGGGAGGTACGGCAGGAGCGCGGCGACCATCAGGGAGATGATCACAAGGTAGAACCAGCGGAAGTAGCGGCTCTTCCGGAAGGCGACGATCACCTCGAGAAGGTTCACGGCCCCATCGCAACGCCGGGTCCGCTAAATACTTATTCGGCACGGATACCCAGGAGACAAGGTTTACATAGGGAGTGCGGGCTTGATTCGGCCTTCCACCGCGTGAGCCCATGACCCTCGCCGTCGTTGCGGTCGGCGGGAACGCGATCTCCCCGCCCAAGGACCCGAGCCTCGCCGGGATGCGGTCCCGGATCGCGGTCACCGCCGCGCGGCTCGCGGACCTCGCGGAATCGGGCTTCGAGCTCGTCGTCACGCACGGGAACGGCCCGCAGGTCGGCAGCATCCTGCTCCAGAACGAGGAGGCCCGCCACAAGGTCCCCGCGATGCCCCTCGACGTGTGCGTGGCGGAGTCCCAGGCCCAGGTCGGGTACCTGCTCCAGCAGGCCCTCCAGAACGAGTTCGCGGCCCGCGGGGGTTCGAGGGCCGTGGCGAGCGTCGTGACCCAGGTCGTCGTGGACCCGGAGGACCCCGCGTTCAGGGAGCCCACGAAGCCGATCGGGCCGACGTACGAGAGCGAGCAGGAGCTCGTCGTGCGGCGGGCGAAGGGGTGGCGGATGGCCCGCGACCCGCGGGGCGGGTGGCGCCGGGTCGTGCCGAGCCCGCGGCCCCTCGACGTCGTGGAGAAGGACCTGATCACGGCCCTCCTGAGGGCGGGGGACTCGAAGGTCCTGATCGCCGCAGGCGGGGGCGGCGTGCCCGTCGTGCGGCGGGGGAAGGCCCTCGTCGGCGTCGAGGCGGTGATCGACAAGGACCTCGCGTCCGCGGTCCTCGGGAACGCGATCGGGGCGGACCTGCTGCTGGTGCTCACGGACGTGCCGCGGGTCGCGCTGGACTTCGGGACACCGCGCCAGGTGGACCTCGAGCGGCTCACGCCCGCGGAGGCCCGCCATCACCTCCAGGCGGGGCAGTTCCCGCCGGGGTCCATGGGCCCGAAGATCGAGGCCGCGCTCCAGTTCCTCGAGGGCGGGGGGAAGCGGGTCGTCGTCACGGACATCGACCACGTCCTCGAGGCGGTGTCCGGGCGCGCGGGGACGACGATCGCGTAGGCCCCGGAGCCCTTTCGGAGAACCCTTATGCCGCAGGGCGTCTAGGTCGGCCGTGCGGCCCGTCCTGATTGCGGTCGGTGTCATCGTCTTGGCGATGGGCGCGGTCTGGGCCTTACAGGGCGCGTGGCTCCTGCCCGCGACGTTCATGCGGGGACCCGGGTGGATCGGGATCGGCGCGGCCGTCGCACTCGTTGGCCTAGTCGTGGCGTTCCTCGGCTTCCGGGGCAGGCCGACCGGAAAGTCTGAGGCGAACGTCAGCCCGAAACCAAGAGCGTGATCGAGTCGTACCCCGCGGCACCCTCCGAGAAGGGCGGGGCGGCGGATGCCTCCTGGGGATTGCCCGCGCCGTCGTACGCCCGCGCGAGGATGCGATGGGACCCGCCCCCGGGCGGCGTCCAGTCGAACGTCCACAGGACCCACGCGAGCCCCGAGAGGGGCGGGGTCTTCAGGATCGCGTCCCGCCACGACGACCCGCCGTCCGTGCTCACCTCGACCCGCGAGATCCCGCGGTCCCCCGCGAACGCCACTCCGCCGATCTGCGTCACCGGGCCCGCGACGACCGTGTCGTGGGCGGGCGTCGCGATGATCGCCGTCGTCCGGATCGCCCCGCGGTTCGTCCACCCCTTCTGCTGCCAGTACCCGAGGAACTCGCCCCGCACGAGCGTGATCCGCGTGACCCACTTCGCGTGGAACATCCCGTAGAGGCCGGGGACGATCACGCGGGCCGGGTACCCGTGCCTCGTGGGCAGGGTCACGTCGTTCATCCGGAGGGCCAGAAGGCTCGAGGGGTTCGTCGCCTTCACCACGGGCACGCCGACCGTGTATCCGTCCGCGCACGTGAGCGCGACCCAGTCCGCGGTCGGGTCCACTCCCACGGCCGAGAGCAGGTCCCGGAGCCGCAGCCCCCGCCATCGCGCGGTGCTGATTAGGTTCCCGCCGACCTCGTTGCTCACGCACTCGAGCGTGACGGCCTCCTCCGTGTCCATCCGCGCGACGAGGTCGTCGTACGTGAGCGTGGCGGGGGTCGACACGAGGCCGTCGATCACGAGCCGCCACGAGCCCGCGTCGACCTCCGGGTCGATCAGGTTCTTCGTCACCGTGTAGAACTCGCCGGTCGGCGTGACCTCCTTGTCGATCATCTCTCGCACGGAGGCGAACAGAAGCCGCGCGGGGCGGGATATCAGGGTGCTCAAGCCGTAGACCGCGACGATCGCGGAGAGGCCAAGGATCGCCGACGAAATCAGGAACTGGCGGCGGGAGAGGGAGAAGCCCTCCGGATGGTTCCCCGCGAGCTCGACGAGGAAGTAGTCCAGGAAGGACGCGGAGAGGAACGACGCCATCACCTGGCTGAACGTCGTGGCCGCGGGCCCGACGGCGGTCTGGGACCCGAGGAAGCCCGCGTTCAGGAGCGGAAGGATCACGAGGAGGGCGAGGGCGGCGGGGACGACCGTGTACACCGCCATCAGCGTGTACCGGCCGGGAATCCGGGCCTGGAGCTTCCGGAAGGGGAGCGCGTAGATCCCGGGGAGGACCAGGAAGATCGCGAGCGCGACGGCCAGGGCGAGGACCTTCGCGCCCTCCCCCATCGTGCGGATGAAGAACGACTCGATGTTCCCGGGGATGCGGCCCACCGCGAAGTCCACCGCGATCTCCGGAAGGAACACGCCGAGGCCGAAGAGGCGGAGGAGCAGGGTGAGCCCGAGGCCCGCCGCGCCCGCCACGACGCCCGCGGCGAATCGATACCACGGCAGCTTCTGCAGAGCCTTCAGGCGGCCCTTCACCGCCGCGAGCACGCGCGGCAGACCGCGGCCGCGGCCTTGAACGTTCGCCAAACCCCACAACCCTCATCGCCCCGCGAGTCCATGAGCCGTGGGGTGCCCTGATGCCGAAGGCGAAGCTGCGCGGTCCGCTCTCCGATGCGAACTGCGACGAGGTGTTCCTCTGGGTCCGTGATTTCGGGCGGATGAAGGCGTTCTATCACGAGGTCCTGGGCCTGCCGATCATGTACGAGAACCCTCACTTCGCGGACTTGAACGCGGGCCGGCTGTCCATCGCACTCCACGCGGAACGGGAGACCCACACGGCGGGCAACAACTGGTTCATGGAGTTCCTGGTGCGGGACATCGACGCCGTCGTCGCGGAGCTCGCGAGGCGGGGCGTCTCCGTCGGCCCCGTCCGGGAGGAGGACTTCGGCCGCGTGACGTCGTTCCGGGACCCGGAAGGGAACGAGATCGGACTCGAGGAGCCCCGACGTTCGAAGCGATGAAAGGTTTTTAGCGACCGGACCCACTCGTTCCGGAGACGCGATGCCGATCGAGGACCAGATCAAGGCGATCGAGGACGAGATCCAGAAGACGCCGTACAACAAGGCGACCCAGCACCACATCGGGAAGCTGAAGGCGAAGGTCGCCCGCCTCAAGGAGGAGCTCCAGCTCCGCCAGCTGAAGGCGGCGGGCGGGGGCCCAGGGTACGCGGTGAAGAAGAGCGGGCATGCCACGGTCGGTATCGTCGGCTTCCCGAGCGTCGGGAAGTCCACGCTCCTGAACGAGATCACGGATGCGACGAGCGAGGTCGCCGCCTACGACTTCACGACGCTCACGGTCATCCCCGGCGTGATGGAGTACCGCGGCGCGAAGATCCAGGTCCTCGACATGCCGGGCCTGATACGCGGCGCCTCGAAGGGCAAGGGCCGCGGGCGGGAGGTCCTGAGCGTCGCGCGGGCGTGCGACCTCGTCCTGCTGATGGTGGACGTGTTCGAGACGAACGTCCAGGTCCTCGTGGACGAGCTCCAGGCGGGGAACATCCGCCTGAACGAGCGGTCCGCGGACGTCGTGATTACGAAGGCGAACCGGGGCGGGCTCACCGTGAACCCGACCGTCCCGCTCACGCGGGTGGACGAGGAGACAATCAAGGACGTGTGCCGGGAGTGGGGGGTCCTGAACGGCACGGTGGTGGTGCGGGAGGACATCACGGAGGACCGGCTCATCGACGTGCTCGCGGGGAACCGCGTGTACATGCCCGCCCTCGTCGTGCTGAACAAGATCGACCTCGTGACCCCGGAGTACCTGAGGACCGTGGAGGACCGCCTGAAGGGCTGGCGGATCCTCCCGATCTCCGCGATGAACCGCGTCGGCCTCGAGGCCCTCCGCGAGGGCATCTACGACAGACTCCGGTTCATGCGGGTGTACATGAAGCCGCAGGGGAAGGAGGCGGACCTGAGGGAGCCGCTGATCGTGCGGGAGGGCTCCACGGTCGGCGAGGTGTGCGACGCGATTCACCGGGACTTCCGGCGCAAGTTCCGGTACGGGAACCTATGGGGCGCGTCCGCGTCGTTCCCCGGCCAGAAGGTCGGTCTCAGCCACACCCTCCGGGACGGCGACGTGATCACGATCGTCGTGCGGCGGCAGTGATCACCGGAGCCACAGGACGGCGGGCGCGAGGATCCCGAGGTCGATCGCGAAGCCGATTACGCAGAGGAGGCATACGGCCTGGATCACGAAGATCTCGATGAGTGTGAGCCCGAGGCCCACCAGCGCCCCCGCCGCTGCGAACAAGAGGAGCCACCGGTCGACGGACCATGGCCCGAGCCGGTCGACCCCGCGGAGGCCGAGGATCCCGAGCACGAGGATCACGGCGAACCCGACCGTGCCGACGTTCGCGGTCGGGATCCCCGCCACGGCCGCGAACGGGCTGTTCCGCACGGCGGTACAGCTCCAGAACGGGTCCAGGTCGCACCACGACGCGGTGGCGTGCTCGTACCACTGGTAGGTCAGGTACACGGAGACCACGATGCCGAACGCGGCGAGGACCGCGACGAGGAGGAGCACGTCCCCCCGGGAGAGCCCTCCCCGGGGCCTGTCCTCACCCAAGGGTCGCGTTCAGGGCCCTCCCGTAGTCGGCCGCCCCGCCCGGGGCCTGGCCCCGGAAGATCGCCGTGATCACGCCGTTGCGGTTCAGGATGTACGTCGCCGGCGTCCCGAACCCCACGCTCCCCGGGAAGTACGCGTCCCGCACGTCGCGGTTCGTGTCCATCGCGTACGGCCAGTTCGTCCCGTGGGTCCTCTTGAACGTGTCGATGGTGCCGCCAGCTCCGCCGGTGTCCGCGGGAGGCACCCAGTCGATCAGGCTGACGCTGAGGAACCGCACGCCCATGGGGCTGTACGTCGAGTACACCGCGGCGAGGACCGGGGCCTCCCGGATGCACACATCGCAGTCCACGTCCATCAGCTCGAGCACGGTCACGGAGCCGCGGTACGTCGACAGCGTGATGGAGCCTCCGCTCGGGTCCGCGTTGGGGACCGTGAACCCGGGGGCCACGTCCCCCACCTGGGGGCCCGGAGGCCGGAACGGGTTCACGATGACGATGACCAGGATCACCGCGAGGACGACGGCGACGACCACGATCACCCGCTTGCCCCCGGGGGTGAGCGCGACCGGCTTCCGGACCTGCTGCACCTTCGAGGCCCGCGCGGCCTCCGAGGCCTCCTCCGTGAGCTTCTCCGGGACCTCCGCCCGCGGGTGCTGCTTCGCGTAGTGGGCGGGGAGGTTCTCGACCTTGACGGAGACCCCGCACTCCGGGCACTTCCGCCGGTCCGCCATGGCCCAAGTCGATTCCCGGCGTGTCCTATTTATCTATCGGCAGGAGGCGTATATGCGGGCCTCACGCGAGGCGGTGCATCCGCCGCAGGTCCGCCTCGAAGGCGTGGAGGGACTCGGGCACCGTGACGCCCTCGATCGGGGCACCGAGGGACGTGCCCGCCCTCCGCTTCCTGCCCCACACATCGGAGTTGAACGCCTCGATCTCCGGCGTGAACCGCGCGAGGTCTCCCCGGATGCCGCCCCGCTCCGCGGGCAGCAACTCGCCGTGGACGCTCCCGCCGTACACCTCCCGCCAGATCTTCTCCGTGCAGAACGGGACGATTGGGGCGAGGAGCCGGAGGAGGTCCTGGAGGACCGCGTGGAGCGTGTACACCGCGCCGTCGTCCCCCTCGTACGCGCGGCCCTTCACCATCTCCACGTAGTGCGGGGCGAAGAGGTTCCAGAGGAACTCCCGGCAGCGGGTCCCCGGGACGGAGAGGTCGTACGCCTCGTACGCCCCGCGGCACTCCCCGATCAGGCGGTTCAGCTCCGCGAGGATCCACTCGTCGCTCGGCTTCAGCTTCCCCGCGGGGAGGGCGGGGAACGAGGACACGAACCGGGCGACGTTCCACAGCTTCGTGATGAACTTCTGGGCCCCGCCGATCTTCGCCTCCGAGATCCGGAAGTCCTCGCCCGGGCCCGTCTCCGTCGCCGCGAAGAAACGGATCGCGTCCGCACCGTACTTCGCGATCAGCGGCTCCGCGGGGACGTAGTTCCCCGTCGTGCGGTGCATCGCCCGCCCGCTCGCGTCGAGCCCGAGCCCGTGGATGAACACGCGCCGGAACGGCTTGTCCCGCCGGAGGAGCCAGGACTTCAGCGTCGTGTAGTAGAGCCACGTGCGGACAATCTCCCGCCCCTGGGGCCGCAGGGCCGTCGGGAAGTTCGCCTCGAAGAACGCCTCGTCCGTCCCGTACCGCGTGACCCAGAGGTTCGAGTTGCTCGAGTCCATCCAAGTGTCGAAGACGCGGTCCTCGCCGACGAACGCGGTGCTCGCGCAGTTCGGGCACTCGTCGAAGGGCGCGGGGTCCTTCCAGGGGCGGTAGTACTTCCCGGGCTTCGGCACCATCGCGAGCCCGCACTGCTTGCAGTACCACAGCGGGATCTCCGTGTGGTAGTACCGCCGGCGGGAGACCGGCCAGTCGATCGTCAGGGAGTCGATCCAGTCCAGAAGGAGCTGCCGGTGGCGGGGCGGATGGAACTCCATCGCCTCCGCGGACCGTTTCAGGGCGTCCCGGAACTCGAGCTGCTTCAGGTACCACGCCTCCGACGAGAGGAACTCCACAGGCGTGCGGCTCCGCTCGCACAGGGGCGTCTGGTGCTGAATCGACGCGACCTTCTCGAGGAGCCCCGCGGACTGGAGGTCCGCGAGCACCCGCTCCCGCGCGGCCTCGGCCTTGAGACCCGCGTACGGGCCCGCGGCCGCCGTCATCCGGCCCCGCTCGTCGATCGCCTTCACCGGCTCGAGCTGGAGCTCCCGGAACAGGCGGACGTCGACCATGTCGCCGTATGAGCAGATCATCGCGGCCCCGCTCCCGAAGTCCATCTTCGCCTCCGGGTGGGCCCGCACGGGCACGGCCTGGCCGAACAGCGGGACGGTCGCCGTTGTGCCGACCGCCCCCCGCCACCGCTCGTCGTCCGGGTGGACGATCACCGTGCGGCACGCGGCGAGGAGCTCGGGGCGGGTCGTCGCGATTGTGACGGCGCCGCTCCCGGGGAGCGGGAACCGGATGTACGCGAGGCGGGCGGGCCGCGCCTCGTACACGATGTCCGCCTCCGCGAGCGTCGTCTCGCAGGCGGGGCAGTAGAAGCTCGGCCTCTCCCCGCGGTAGAAGAGCCCCTGGTGGAACAGGTCGATGAAGATCGCCTGGCTGAACGCGCGGTACTCGTCGGAGTCCGTGTAGTACGTGCGCGCGAGGTCCATCGTCATGCCCATGCGGCGGGCGATCGCGAGGATGCCCTCGCCGATCCCGCGGATCTCCTCGCGGCAGCGCGCGATGAACTCCTCGCGGTCCCACTCGTGGAGCGGCTTCCCGTACTTCTTCTCGACCGTCCGCTCGATGTTGATGCCGTTCCGGTCCAGGCCCATCGGGAACAGGACGGCCTTGCCGAGCATCCGCTGGGAGCGGGCGATCATGTCGATCATCGAGTACCCGATCACGGCGCCCGGGTGCCAGGTCCCGCTCGGGTACGGCGGGGGCGTGTCGATCACGTACGTCGGCCCGCGGTCCGGGTCGAACGCGTACAGGTCGGGCTCGGACGCCCAGACCTTCACGAGGTCCTCCTCGAACCGGAGGTCCCACTGCTTCGCGGTCAGCTTCGGTTCCACCATGGCGGGTGGCGACCTCGAAAGGGCGCGCCGTTAAAAGGCTTGCCGGAGGCGGGGCTCCGCTCGCTCCTGAGGCCGTCCGTCATCATCAAATCGGAGAACCAGCCGCGAACGATTATCTACGCCAGGCCGACCATCATCGGACGGAGATCCGCGCGGGCCGGGAACAAGGATGGAGCGAAGGCACCTCAAGGCGAAGATCTGCCTCGTGGGCGAGGCCGCCGTCGGGAAGAGCTCCCTCATCCGACGGTACGTGGAGAACCTGTACAGCGACAGCTACCTCATGACGATCGGCGCGCGGGTGTCCAAGAAGCGTCTGTACGTTCCGTTCGGTGCGGACCCCCTGCCCGTCCTCCTCGAGCTCGCGGTGTGGGACATCATGGGCCAGCCGAAGTTCCGGGAGCTCCTGCAGGAGGCGTACTTCACGGGGGTCACCGGGATCATCGGGGTGACGGACCTCTCGCGCCCCGACACGCTCACGGCGCTGTACGAGTGGATCGACCGGGTCGACCGGGTGACGAGCCAGGCCGCCCTGGTCATCGCGGCGAATAAGGCGGACCTCGCGGCGGACGCGAAGGTCAAGACCGCGGATGTCGAAGCCCTCGCGAACGCGTTCCACTCGGAGTGGAGGCCGACCTCCGCGAAGACGGGGAAGAACGTCGAGGAGGTGTTCCAGCTCCTCGGCGCCCGCATCGTGGCCCGGGCCGTTCAGGCCCGCCCGTCGATCGGGCTCGTCCGCCCGGGCCCGCCGGGACCTCCCCTCCCAGACGCCAAGCAGGGCCCGCCGGGCTGAGCCGGGCCACCCGCGCCACCGCTTTGTCCCGCCCTATTCGATGTACCGGAGCGCCTCTGCGGGCGGGATCCTCGAGGCCCGCACGGCGGGGGAGGCGGTCGCGGCCACCGTCGCTCCCAAGGAGATGGCGGTGATGATCGCGAGGTTCGCCCACGGGACCGCGAACGTCGCGAAGTCGGCGAAGAACACGGTCCACACCTTGTACGCGAGCACGACGCCGAGCGTGACGCCCACGAGGATGCCGAGGAGGGCGATGAACGTGATCTCGATCAGGAACGCGCCCAGGACCATTCCCCGCGTGAACCCAATCGCCCGCAAGGCGCCGACCTGCTGCCGCCGTTCGACGACGGCCCTCGCCGTGACGACCCCGAGCCCCGCGATCCCGACCATCAGGCCGATCCCGAGGTACGCCTGCATGAGCGATAGGACCTGCTGGGACGCGTCGAACGCCCGCCCGATCTCCTCCCGGATGTCGATCGTCCGGAGGCCGTACGCGAAGAACACCCGCTCGAGCTCCGCCCGCACGGATGCGACCTCGACGCCGGGCTTGATTTGGAAGAAGTACGCGGTGTACGTCCGCGAGAGGTTGAAGTTGTCCCGCACGACCCGCTGGTCCGCGAAGATCCCGGAGGTGAACTGAAGGGCCTGCTCGAGCACGCCGAGAATCACGAGCCGGACCCGGTGGCCCTCGCCGTCCGTCACGACGATGGCGTCCCCGGGCTTCACCCGCAGCCCGCCCCCGGGCTGGACGAACTGGCTGGCGCCCTCCGCGGTGCGGTCCACGACCGCGTACGTGCGGTTCTGGGAGAGGGCCCGCCACACGTCCTCCCGCGTCACGAGGTCGACCCGCGCCCCCGTCGTCTCGTTCAGCACGTACGGCAGGTGGTCGTGGAACTCGTACTGGTTCGACTCCACGAGGAAGTTGTCGATGCCCCAGAGGGTGTAGTCGTACGGGCCCCCGCCGTCCGGCGTCTCCACCTTCGCGGGTAGGACGCTCGCGGACGACACGCCGCGGGTCCCGTTCCGGAAGTCCGCCATCAGGCCGTTGTCCACGAGGACCTGGCGGAAGTTCGGGATCTCGCCGTAGTTCGTCGTGTACCCGACGACGTCGTACCCGCCGGACTGCTGCTGGATGAACTGGTCGATGCTCGCGCTCTGGAGGGCCTGGACCATCGAGATCACGGTGACGGTGAACAGGATCAGGGCGAACATCGCGAGGGTCATCGCGGTCCGGAACGGCCGCTCGACGGGGTACGACATCGCAATCCGCGCCGCGGGGCGGCCCTTCCGCTTGCCGCCCGCCACGATCAGCGCCTTGAGGGCGGGGGCCGCGTTGAACACGGCCACGAGGATCCCGCCGAGGACGAGGAGCAGGCCGATCGCCACGAACAGGTACGAGACGTTCGACGCGTCCACGTCGATGAAGTGCCACGGGCCGAGGTGCCACGTGAGGTCCGCGACCCCCGCCAGGGTCATCGGGACCCGCGCGGGAAACCGGCTCGAGGCGACGAACGCGAGCCCGATTGCGAGGGCGGGGACGCCAGCGAGCTTCCCGAGGTCCACACCCCAGCCGAAGCCGAGGACGGTCCCCGCGACGCCCGCGACCGCCAGGAGCGCGCCGCTCAGGAGGAAGAGGCGGGAGTAATGGCCCGCGGGCTCCGGCAGGTCTCGGATCGCCCGCACGACGTTCAGGCGGGAGATCCGCCACGACGCGACCGCGACGCTCGCGAACGTCATCACGGCCCCGATCGCGAACGCGAGGGCGACGCTCGAGGGCTCGAAGTAGAACCCGACGCGCAGGCCCTCCTCGAGCGGTACGACGAGGCCGAAGACCCACATCATCGCGTACCCGAGGCCGAGGCCGACGAGGGACCCGAGGGCGGCCGCGAGGATCGCGAACACGGCGCCCTCCAGGAGAAACGCGGCGGTGAGGTCCGTCCGCTGGAGGCCGATCGCGCGGGAGACGCCCATCTCCGCCTTCCGCTCCTCCGCCATCATCACGAAGATGTTCACAATCAGAAGGAGGCCCGCCACGACGCTGAACGCGCCCATCACGAGGAACAATTCGGTTGCGTCCCGCCCGAGCTCGCGCGCCTGCTGCAGGTCGTCCTGCTTCGCGGGCGTGACCCGGAGGGTCCACCCGTTCTCCGCGATCACGAGGGTCGCGTCCCGGGACACCTGGTCCGAGTACTGGGCCCCGTCTGCGACGCCCCCGATGTTCGAGATCCGGATCAGGTTCACGCGGGCGGGCTCGCCGAAGTCCGCCTGCGCGACCGCGAGCGGGAGGAACAGGATCACCCGCCGATCCCAGTTCGCCTTCCCCTCGCCCCGCACGAACCCGTGGACCCGCACGTCGACGAGGGTCTGGTTCGTCGTCCCGTAGAAGAGGGTGAGGCGGTCCCCGACGCTCGCGTTCAGCTCCGCGGCCGCCTTCTCGTTCACCCACGCGGTACCCGGCGGGAGGTCCGAGGCGCGGACCACGGTCCCGTCTAGGGCCACGAGGTCCCCGAGGCCCGCCTCCTGGGAATCGTTCAGCCCGAAGACGGTGACCTGCTGGTTCCCCTTGTTCCCGTCGTTGTTCCGGACCGGCATCACCTTCACGAGGGCGGGCGCGAAGCCGTCAATCGGGGAGCCGCGGGCCTCCAGTCCCGCCTCGAGGACCGGGGCCACGGACTCGTTGAACGAGATCAGGTTCCCGTTGAACTCGTTCGCGACGAGCTCGTCCACGAGGTCGAGCCGCTCGTACACGTCCTGGACGAAGATGTGGTTCAGGGTGTCGCCCACGACGAGGGACGACGAGATCGTGGCGGTTCCCACGAGGAGGCCGAGGACCGCGATCGCGACGCGGAGCTTCCGGCGGCGCAGGTTGCGGGAGGCCATGCGGGCGAGGATCGGCCGGGCCGCGGCGACGACCGCCACGACGAGCGCGAGGGCGAGGACCGCAAGCAGCGGGACCAGGACGTCCGTCACGTCGACCCCCTCGCCGTGCGGACCTCCTCGACGATCTGCCCGTTCCGCATCCGGAGGGTGCGGTCCGCGTACCCGCTGATCGCGGGGTCGTGGGTCACGACGACGAACGTCTGGCGGTTCGCCCGGTTCATCGCGTGGAGGAGCTGCATGATCTGGGCGCTCGTGTCCGAATCGAGGTTGCCCGTGGGCTCGTCCGCCCACACGATCGCGGGGCGGTTCACGAGGGCCCGCGCGACCGCGACCCGCTGCTGCTGGCCCGCGCTGAGCTCGGAGGGCTTGTGGCGGGCGAAGTCCGCGAGGTCGACCGCCTCGAGCATCTCCTGGGCCCGGGTCCGCGCGTCCTTCGGCGGGGCGCCCGCGACGAGGAGCGGGAGCTCCACGTTCTCGAGCGCGGTGAGGACGGGGAGCAGGTTGTAGGACTGGAAGATGAAGCCCATCCGGAGGGCGCGATACTTCGTCTTCGCGCGGTCGCTCATTTTCGTCAGCGGGACGCCTTCGATGAACACCTCGCCTTCGCTGAGGTCGTCGAGGCCACTGAGGCAGTTCAGGAGCGTCGTCTTGCCGCACCCGGAGGGACCCATCACGGCGACCATCTCGCCCTTGCGGATGTCGAGGTCGATGCCGCGGAGCGCGTGGACGGAGACGGCGCCCGAGTTGTACACCTTGTGGGCCTTCACGGCCCGGACCATGACCTCGTCGTCCGCCATGTGCGTCCAGATTCGAGAAGGTGGGGTCTATTTAGCGTTTTGGCGGGTGCTATCACATGCGGCCCGACTTGGTAAACAAGTTTACCATGGCCCGAGTGAGAAATACAGGACAGGCCCTGATCGCGCGGGTCGGTGCGGGGGACTACTGCGGGCGGACGGAGTACAGGTTGAGGTGCCAGTCCACTTCGAGGCGGGGACCCCCGGCGAGCCCGCGCAGCGCCTCCGTCAGCTCCGCGGTGCAGGCCTCCCGGGCCTCCGGCGTCATTCCCGCGACCTCGGCCTCGAACGCGCCCCACGAGAGGCGGTAGTCCAGATACGACTCCGGCGGCTCGAACACCGCTCGATGTCGCATGGTGATTGCGGTCGCGTGACCGAAGCCCGCCGCCCGGAGGACCTCCGTCATCCGGCCACTGTCCCGGAGGGCCCGGAAGCCGTCGCTCGCGCGGGCGAACTCGTTCGCGGCCCGCAGCTCCGCGAGCTTCCGCGGCGGGTCCGGGTTCTGGTGCCGCCGGAGGGCCGCGAGCAGC
>DATBXC010000079.1:0-12433 GCA_036514455.1 Thermoplasmata archaeon
CGGAGGCGGGGTTCGAATCCTCTCGGGTCCACTCGGTCGCCGCCGTCGATTCTCTGCCGAGTCAGAGGGCCGGCGGCGCCGACGGGGCGGGTCCCGTCTCTCTCATGCCCGCCGCCTTTCTCGAGGGCAGCTTGGTCCAGCAGCCAGGATCCGACTCCAACAAACGTCGAGGTCCCCGTGCAACTCGGGGCGCTGCCATCGCCGCCATGGTGTAACGCGGTCAAGCATCGAGGTCCTTCGAATCTCGGGCGTCGGTTCAACTCCGGCTGGCGGCACGTTGCCGTGGTGTAGCGGCAAGCATCCCTGATTCTCGGTCAGGCGACCCCGGTTCGAGCCCGGGCGGCGGCACTCGCGGCATTGGCGTAGCCGGTAGCGCACCTGCCCTCCAAGCAGACGGTCCCTGTTCTACCCGGGGATGCCGCACTCGCGGGAGTCGGTCAACGGCAGGGCGCCTGTCCGCCGGACAGGAGATCGCGGTCCGATTCCGCGCTCCCGCAGGGCGGTGAGAGGCCCTCAGAACGACCCCTCCCTCTCATTCTCGATACTCGCTCCGCGGCCTTTATCCGCCCTCCCTTGAATCCGACCTCGATGCCCTATTGGATGCGGGTCTTCTGCCGGAAGGCGGAGGCCCCCACCCCGGGCGAGATCCTCCAGGCCCTCTCCCGTGCGACCCTGCCCGCCCAGCTCCACCCGGACGCGGACGTCGACCTCGCGGACACGGCGTGGGAGCAGCTCGCCGTCGCCCTCACGTCGGATGCCGGCCCCCTGATCGTGAACCGGGACGTGGCCGGCCGCGGCGACGTCGTGAGGGACGAGGTCGACGAGTTCCTGAAGATCGCGCGGTCCGCCCCGCGGACGAAGGCCACGAAGGAGGTCGTCGCGCACCTGAGGGAGACGAAGCAGATCTTCGGCCTCCAGGTTCCGACCTCGTCGATCGACTCCAAGGGCTGGACGATCGCGCACGCGGTGATGCGGTTCCTCGCCGCGCGGTGCGACGGCCTCGTCCACGCGGACGGCGAGGGGTTCTACCGCGGGAACGACGTGGTCCTCGCGGTCGCGTAGGACCTGGGGACCGGCAGGCTCCCCGCACCGCGGAGTCCTCCCGCCGACCGACGGGTCGCGGCGGGCCTCCTGGACCTCCCGTCCCGGTCCGACGGGCTGGACGGAACCGCGGAATCGCCGTGGCACGGTCTATGGTTTCCGTTCCTCCGGGCCGCGGGCCGCGCGGTCGGCACGCCGGCGGCGCCACACAATCACCGCGACGGCGACGATGGATGCGAGAGCTGCAGCCATGAGCACGTAGAGCGGAACGCCCTTGAAGGGTCCCGTGGGGCTGAGGATATTCGTGTCCACCCGGAACCGGATTTCCGCCACGATCGCGTTGCCGGCCTCATCAACGGCCCTCACGAGGACGACATGATCGCCGTCCGAGACGACGAGCGGGAGGTGCGTTTCCCGGTCGACGGACGCGAAGGGCGTGCCGTCCACGCTCACCTCGTAGCGTGCGATGCCGGAGGTCGCGTCCGTTGCATTCCATGATACGACGACTTCCGATGCCGTGAGCACCCCGGAGGGCGCGGTGGAGATGAACACAGGAGCCGTAGCGTCCGCGATCGTGGCCATCTCCGCCCGGGGCGTCTTCGATTCCGAGGTACCTGCAACGCCTTCCGCGAGGGAGTAGAACTCGTAGGGCCCGTCCCCGCCCGTCTCAGACGTGTTGACGCTCCACGACCATGGAGGGTCCTCGTCGACCTCGAAGCGGGCCCAGGGCACGATGGGATCCCCGCCCCTATGATACCAGAGCTCCACCGTTGCCGTAAGTTCGCCGGCGAGGTCGAGGCGATCGACCGCGGGGGTCGAATCTATGTTCTGTTCCGTGTTGCGGGAGCTTGCCTCGATTGCGTGGCTCCCCGTCTGCCCGGCAACCGTCGCTGTCACGTTGAACATGCGGCGGGGCACATAAGCAGGGAGGACATCCACGTGGGAGGCGACCGGGAACCCTGCCGTGAAGTGGTACGCTTCCTGCGCCCCATCGAATGACCCATCAACCGCCTCCGCCGTCTGCCAGGCCCCCCCATCAAGCCTGAAGTCGACCCCGAGGATGCGGCCGATCGTCACGTCGTTCCTGGGTCCTTGGGGATTTCGGTTTGGAAGGGGAACGACCGTCGCATTCCCCAGGTACGCTACTCGGGTCTCGTTCGTGGGATTCGGAGTGTGTGCGGAGAGCGTCGTTTCCGGGGGGACGTCCAAGATGTCCAGCACGCCTCCGCCATCTGCGTCCACCCAACCAACCTGGCAACGCGTGCTCGCGCTGACGCCGAGGGTGTTTCGGTTCATGATGCCCGAGGCACCGTTGCTGTCGGGGCAGTTCAGGTATCCGGAATACTCGACGGGATTGGAGTCGTACTCATCCGTGGCGTAGAAGATGTGGCCCGTCTCGTGGGCGGGGACGACCCGGAAGTAATCCGCGGAGTTGTAAGCCCAGGAGCTGTACCGGGACATCGTCAGCCACGGCCCCCCGTAGTAGCCGTGGGCGTACTGGTTGTCGGTGAACCGCCCGAGGTTGACGGCGGCGTCGCTGTCCGCGACGAAGATGGAATACCCCCAGTCCGTGCGCAAGCGTTGGCGCAGGTCGTTGGCGAACCGCAGGGCCTTCGCCCACGGGTCCGCATCCGTGTACCCGAAGTCCGCCAAAATCCCGTCAATCCAGATCCAATCGTCGCTCAGCGGGTTCTGGATGGGTTCCCACGCCGTCGGCGGTCGGACGTGGAGTTCGTAGGAGAACGCGAGGCGGGCCTTCCTCTCTTGCGACGCCCACCAAGACAACCCCGCATAGATCCCGTCCAGCGTCTGGTTTACCTCGGAATCGGACCAATCGTAGGCGGCTCCATTGCTCTCCACCAGGAAGACCGCCACGGCCACGCTCCCCGCCATGAACTCGCTCGTGTCGTTGTAGCCCGGACTCGGGCTCAACGGGCCCGGGACCGAGGTCCGGTCGAGCGGGAAGACGAGACCCCCCTCCCCCGGGGAGGCTCGTGGCTCCTCACGCGTGGGCGCGGGTTGGGCCGTAGATCCTGCGAAGGCCAAGACAGAAACGATCCCGAGGGAGAGGAGTAGCCCGATGGCCCTCGCGGTCATTCAAGCGGGGATCGAGTTCCGAGGCGATAATGGTTGCCAGGGTTTGTTGAGCCCCGTCCGCCGTCGGGTCCCGCGTGGGAGGAAGGGGGCCGATCGGCGACGCGGCGCGCTCGGTAGCAGTCGGTTAGTGCCCAGACCCTCCGCCGACCGGCCAGGCGGCTGGCCGACGTCGGGACAGATGAAAGCTTCTCCCGCGTCATCGCTACCGTCCGGGCGATGCCCATGCCGACGTTCCCCGACGAGGTCCTCACGCGCACGAAGAAGGGGGAGATCGAAGTCCGGGCCCTGCTCGACCGGGGGCGGTACGTCCGGTACAACTACCTCCACCCGGAGACAGGCGAGCCCATGGAGGGCGGGAAGGTGAAGCTCGTCCTCATTCCGGAGGCCGGGGAGCCGCAGGAGTTCTTCGTGATCCCGACGAAGTCGAGGCGGGACCTCCTGATTTCCGCCCCGGAGAAGGGTGAGCGAAAGGTCTGGGACGGCCGTCGAGCGGTCGACTTGTGAGACGGTTGGCGCCATTGTTGTCGGGTGGAAAAGTATATCGGGTATAGAAGTCTACTCCACTCTGTGGCCTCTACGACCGTCAAACTCACCCAGGCAGGGAAGGATCGACTCGACAAGCTCCAGGCGAAGCTGACTCTCCTCGGACACCGGTTCACGAAGGAACAAATCCTCGAGCTCATCCTGGATGCGGCTTCCGAGGCCCCGGGCGACCTGATTGCCCGTGCCCAGGGGGCTCGGTACCCCGTTCCGGACGGGGAGCGGCTGTTCCGGCAGATCGTCAACTCGGCGGAGGACTGGGGCCGGACCTCTTGGCGGGACATCGATCGCCTCGTGTACGGCGGGAAGCTGAAGCGATGAGCGTCCTCGCCGACACGTCCTTCTTTGTCGCAGTGAAGAGTCTCCGAGACACCAACCACTCGCGGGCCGTTGATCTTCTCCAAGAGATCATACGCGGTGAACACGGCGTCGCGCACACCACGGATTTCATCTTCGCAGAGGCGGTCACCACAGCGCTGGCTCGGACCCATCGTCATTCCGCCGCGGTGGGAGTCGGCGAATTCGTGCATCTCGCGCACGGCGGATCCATGCTCTTCTCGATGAACCACGTGACCCCCGATCAGCTTCAGGAGGCGTGGAGGCAGTTCCGTAGTTACACTGACCGGGAGTTGAGCATGACCGACTGGACGTCGGTGGTCGTCGCCCGCGACCTGGACGTGGACGCGATTCTCTCCTTCGACCACGGCTTCGACGGCGTCTATCCGCGTCTCTTGTAGCTTCGCTCCTCCGGACGCTCAAGGTCTCCACCGGGCGTGCGGTTCGCAGGGGAATCCACATCGGATGGTAACGACGGAATCCTTTTTGGCGGGGGCCTTCCTCCTCGGTGCCCGTTGACGTCGATCCGCCGCACGGTCGCGGTCCTCTCCGGCACCGTGTTCCTCGTGATGATCGGGATCTCGATCATCAACCCCGCCGTCCCGCAGTACGGCCGGTACTTGGGCGCGTCCGCGTTCCTGGCGGGCGCCCTCGTCGGCGCGCTCCCCGCGGCCCGCGTCTTCATGGACCTGCCCGCCGGGGCCTGGGGAGACCGGCTCGGGAACGTTCGCACGATGCGCCTCGGGCTCGCGATCATCGCCCTCACGTCCGCGTTCGCGGTCCACGCGTTCAACTACTGGGTCCTCCTCGCGGTGCGGGTCGCGGAGGGCGTCGGCGGCGCGTTCTACGTGACCTCGAGCCTCGCGATTCTCGCGAAGACCGTTCCCCCGGGGATGCGGGGGCGGTACATGGGCCTGTACGTGAACGCGCTCCTCGTGGGGCAGATCCTAGGCCCCGTCGTCGGTGGAGCGGTCGTGCTCGCGTGGGGGATCCGCGCCCCGTTCGCCGCGTACGCGTTGTGCGCGAGCCTCGGGATGCTCCTCGTCTCCTTCGGTCTGCCGGCGGGGACGGCCGCGGTGACCGGCGGGGGCCGGATCGACCGCCGGGCGGTGAAGCGCCTCCTTAAGGACCGCTCATACATCCTCGTGAATGTCGGCACGATGGGTGCGTTCTTCGCCCGCGCGGGCCTCGTGTCCACGGTGATCCCGTTGTTCATCGCCCTGAACTGGGGCGCGACGTTCGAGCAGGCCGCGGCGTACGCGGGCGTGCTCCTCACGACGACCGCGGTCGCTGCCCTGATCACGCAGTGGCCCAGTGGGCTCTGGGCGGACCGGCGGGGCCGGAAGGTCCCTTTCGTCGCGTCCCTCCTCCTGGCGGGCCTCGTCGCGCCGTTCCTGTTCTTCGCGCGGGACCTGACCTCCGCGATCCCGGTGATGTTCGCGTACGGCCTCGTCCTCGGGGTCCACGGCCCCCTCGCGTCCTGGACGACGGACCTCACGCCCCCGGAGATCATGGGGACGTCGATGGGCCTCTACCGCACCCTCGGGGATATCGGCTTCCTGATGGGTCCCGTCCTGCTCTCCGCGGTCCTCGAGCTCACCCTCGACGCGGCGGGGCGCGTCACGATCGTCCCCTTCCTCGTGGCGACCGCGTGGCTCCTGGTCGCGGGGAGCGCGATGATGTTCGCGCGGGACCCCGTGGGGGAGAAGAGGCGCGCGGCCCGGAGGGCGGAGATGGAGGCGGCCGCCGCGGCGCCGGACGCCCCGGAGGACCCGGACTAGAACGCGCGGGAGCACGCCCGCGGGCGGGAGCCCCTCTCGAGGGGCGGACCGCGGTCCATCTCCCCCGTCGCCTCCGCCACGAACGGCTCGAGGTCGTGCCCCGCTTCCCGCAGCGCCTCGCGTTCATCCTTCGAGAGGGGCCACTCCTCGACCCGGACCACCCGCCCCTTCGCCACGAGCACGGGCACCCCCAGGGCGACGCCCCGAAGGCCGTACTCGCCGTCCAGGACGACGGACGCGGGGACGACGGAGGGCTCGTCGGAGAACAGGGCCCGCGCGAGCGCGGCGGTGCAGCCCGCGGGGCCGAACGTCGTGGAGCCTTTCACCGCGATCACCCGGGCGCTGAGCCCCCGGAGCGCCTCGAAGACATCCCGCTCCCGCGCCGCGTTCCGGCGGAGGGGCTTCCCCTTCACCTTCGCGCGGCTGAAGAGGGGCACCGCGCGGTCCCCGTGCTCCCCGAGGACGACCGCGTCCACGTCCCCCGGCGTGACGCCGAGGCGGTCCGCGATCAGGGCCCGCAGGCGAACGGAGTCCACGAGCGCGCCGGAGCCCAGGACCTTCTCCCTCGGAAGGCCGGAGGCCTTGCAGGCGACCGCGGTCATCACATCGAGAGGGTTCGTGAGGACGACGAGGGCGGCGTCCGGCGCGACCCGCCCGACCTCGCGGGCCAGGTCCGCCACGACGGGCGCGTTCGTGCGGAGGAGGTCGAGGCGGGACATCCCCGGCTTCCGGCCCTCCCCGGCGCACAGGACGACAAGGTCCGCGTCCGCCATGTCCGCGACCCCGCCCGAACGGACCGTGACCTTCCCGCACATGCCGTGGCGGAGGTCCTCGGCCTGCGCCCACGCGAGATCCCCCACCACGTCGTGGAGGACGAGATGGTCGAACGCCCCGTCTCGGGCGAGCGCGTACGCGATCGTACCCCCGAGCTTCCCGACCCCGATGACGCCGGCCTTCATCGCTGATCGGAGGACCACGGAGCGGACCGCGGTATAAGCCCTAGCTCGATACTGTTACAGAAGGGGGGCCAGGGCGGGCCTCTTCGCCCGCTGTCCGGTTATCCATGCTTGTTGATAACCGGGGACGACCCGCCCCGAGGGATGGCGGCCTCCCGCCTCATCCCGGGAGTAGCTCGTACTCCACGCGGTCCGTCTCCCGCCCTTTCGACCGCTTCCCGAGGACGTGGACCCGCCCGATCTCCCGCACGTTCCGCAGGTGGGTTCCGCCGCACGGGCAGTAGTCCGCGTCGCCGACCTGGATGATCCTCAGTCGCCGGATCGACTGCGGGATGAGCTCCATGAGGGCTCGGTCCTCGATCCGCTTCTCGACGACGACCCGGTCCTCCTCGAAGATCCGCACATCCGCCGCGGACGCGATCACCGCGTTGCACTCGTCCTCGATCCGCTTGAGGTCCGCGTCCGTGAAGTTCGCGGGCTGGAAGTCGATCCGGCTCCGGTCCGCGTGGATCTGGTTCCCGACGGTGCGGGCCGCGTAGATCCGGTACACGAGGCCGGACATCAGGTGCTGGGACGTGTGCATGCGCATGTGCGCATACCGGCGGTCCCAGTCGATCACGCCGTGCACTGCGTCGGCGGACGGCATGCGGTCCACGACGTGCCGGACCACGCCCTTCTCCTTCGTGACCCGTAGGATCCTCGCCTCCTCGTCGTCCCAGCGGAGCAGACCCGTGTCGTACGGCTGCCCGCCGCCCTCCGCGTAGAATGCGGTCTGGTCCAGGACGACGAAGTCCGGCCCGCGCTCGACCACGCGGGCATTGAACTCCCGGAGATAGCAGGGGTCCGGTTCCTGGCCCTTCCGTTCCTCCATGTAGAGCACGCGGGTCGCGGCCATGGACGGGCGGGAGTTCCTGGCGGGGTATAAAGCGTTCGCGGACCGCGGGCATCCCGTCCCGCGGTTCTGCAAACGGAGAGATCTAAATATATCGCAATATATCGTGATATATCATGTTCACAGGAAAACCGTTCGGACCCCCGCCTTTCGGCTTCTTCGCGAAGGTCCTCGTGGGACGGGGGGACTTCAAGGTCCTCGTGCTCCGGATTCTCCGCGAGCGCCCGATGCACGGGTACGAGATCACGCAGACGCTCGGGGAGCGGAGCCACGGGTTCTACCGCCCGAACCCGGGCGCGGTGTACCCCGCCCTGCGGGCCCTCCTCCGGAAGGGCTACGTCGCGAAGGCGGGCGGGGAGCGGCGGAAGACGTATCGTATCACGCCCGCGGGCCGGAGGTTCCTCCGGAGTCGCGAGGCGGCGGTCCAGCGGTACTTCCGGAGGTTCGAGGAGAGCATCGGGCCCGAGCGGGCGGCGATGATGCGGGAGATGCGGGCCACGGGCCGGCTCCTCGGGTCGAACCTCCGCGACGTGACGCCCGCCCAAGCGAAGGAGCTGGGCCGGCTCTTCGTGGACCTGCGGGAGCGGATCCTCCGGATCCTGGCGGGATAGGGGGCGACGGACATGGTGGGCAGCGTGATTCGGGTCTCGGGGCTGACGCGGGTCTTCAAGGAGCTGAAGGCGGTCGACGACGTGACGTTCGACGTGAAGGAAGGGGAGATCTTCGGGTTCCTGGGTCCGAACGGCGCGGGGAAGACGACGACGATTAACATGCTCACGACGGTCCTGCGGCCGACGGCGGGCCACGCGACCGTGGCGGGGCACGACATCGCCAAGGACCCCGTGGGCGTGCGGAAGTCGATTGGACTCGTCCCTCAGGAGTACACGGCGGACGAGGACCTCACGGGCCTGGAGAACCTGCTCCTGACCGCCCGGCTCTACGACATCCCCAAGACGGAAGCCCGGAGGCGGGCCGCGGAACTCCTCGACCTCGTCAAGCTCCAGGACGCGGCGGACCGCACCGTCGACACGTACTCCGGCGGGATGCGGCGGCGGCTCGAGCTCGTGTGCGGGCTGATCAACCGCCCGAAGGTCCTGTTCCTCGACGAGCCCACGCTGGGCCTCGACGTCCAGACCCGCGCGGCGGTGTGGGAGTACATCCGGCTCCTGAAGGAGCAGTACCACATGACGCTCTTCATGACGACCCACTACCTGGAGGAGGCGGACCAGCTCTGCGACCGGGTCGCGATCATCGACCACGGGAAGATCGTCGCCCTCGACTCGCCCGCAGCGCTCAAGGCGTCCCTCGGCGGGGACATCATCGACATCCGGGTGGACGGCGGGCCGAACGAGGCCCTCGCGGAGGCCCTCAGGGCCATCCCGGCGGTCCGGGAGCTGCGGCCCCTGGACGGCGGCTACCGCCTCACGGTCCTGAGCGGGGAGGAGACGGCCCCGCAGGTCCTCGACGCGATCCGGGCCCTGGGCCTGAAGGCGAGCCGGATCTCGATCGCCAAACCGACCCTGGACGAGGTGTACCTCGCCCGCACCGGGCGCACGATGCGGGAGGAGGAGGGGAGCCGGGACCAGTTCTTCAAGCAACGCCTCACGATGCGGAGGGCGAGACCGTGATGAGCGGCCTGTTCGCCCTCACGGGGCGGGAGCTCAAGAAGTGGTACAAGCAGCCCTTCGTCCTGTTCATCAGCCTGGTCCAGCCGATCATCTGGATGGGCCTCTTCGGGAAGGCGTTCAACCTCGGGGCGCTCGCGCCTCCCGGTAGCCCGGGCGGCTTCTTCGGCGCGGCGGACTACTTCTCATACATGGCGGTCGGGATGCTGTCCTTCGTCGTGCTGTTCGCGACGATGTTCAGCGGGATGTCGATCGTCTGGGACCGGCGGCTCGGGTTCCTGAACAAGGTCCTCAGCACGCCCGCGAGCCGCGGCTCGATCATCCTGAGCAAGGTGTTCATCGCCGTGATCCGCGCGCTCACCCAGGCGGGGATCGTGCTCGTCGCGGCCGTCGTCCTGGGCCTCCAGGTCGGGGCGGGCTTCAACCCCGCCCTCCTGCTCGGGGTGTTCGCGGCCCTCTTCCTGATGAGCGTCGGCCTGTCGTCCCTGTTCGTGGCGATCGCGATCCGCTCGACGCGGTGGGAGACCCAGATGGCGATCATGAACCTCCTGAACCTCCCGCTCCTGTTCGCGAGCAACGCCCTGTTCCCGACGAACCTGATGCCGGACTGGCTGAGGGCCTTCGCGTCGGTGAACCCCGTGACGTACGGCACGGACGCGGCCCGCCAGCTGATTCTGTTCGCGCCGAACTGGACGAACGTGGCGAACGACTTCCTGTTCCTCGGAGGATTCGCGGCGATCTTCGCGACGATCGGGATCGTCCTGTCGTGGCGGTACCTGTCGAAGTAGACGGGAGCGAGTGGCGGGAGCCCTTCGCGGCGGGTTCCGAAACCGGCTTAGGCTTCGACCGCATCCCGGCGCGCGGTGGTACCGTGGACAAGGAGAAGGTCATCGCAACGATGAACGAGGCCCTGAGGATGGAGCTGGCGTCCGCCTTGAAATATCTCGACTTCTCGTTCCGGGTGTTCGGCCCGACGCGGAAGCCGGTCGTCGAGCACTTCCTTGAGGAGTCGAAGGAGTCGTTCGACCACGCGACGATGCTCGGGGACAAGATCGTGGCCCTCGGCGGCACGCCCGTGGTGGTCGCGGAGGCCCCGAAGGTCCCTGCGAAGGCGGCCCTCGAGGACATCCTGAAGATGGCGATCAAGAACGAGACGGCCGCGATCGACATCTACACGAGAATCCTCGACATGGTCCAGGACGAGACCCACCTCCGGGTGCTGTTCGAGAACCAAGTCCTCGCGGAGCGGGAGCACTTCGAGGAACTCTCGAAGATGATCCGGCGATAGGTGGGATTCGCGCGGGGCCGTCACGGCCGCGAGGCGGGCATGCAAGTGCCGTGCGCTGAGCGGCGGCCGGCGCTGGTTCGTGGCGGTCCTAGGTGTCAGTCGTCGAAGTCCACGGCCTCCACATGCCCGGTTTCTTCGTCGTGCACGATCTTCTCGACGCTTACGACCGTCTCGCACCCTCTCGCCGTGTCCCATCCAGGACCCCCGTCCGCGAAGTCGGTCCCCGAGCCGCAGTTCAGGAAATCGTCTCCCCCTTCGGTAGTTTCGATCACGTCATCCGCGAGGTCGCCGAACAGGAAATCGTCCCCCGATCCCCCGACGAGCCGATCCTCGCCGAACACGACGGAATCATCGCCGTCCCCGCCGAAGACATGGTCTCCGTGCAGACCGTCGGCACCCTCGCCGCCGACGAGGAGATCATTCCCGGCGTTCAGGATGTCGTTGCCGAACTGCCCGAGGAAGTCGCCCAATATGAAGTCCCCGTCCAGCTCGAAGTCGTCCCCCGGGCCACCGACCACGAGGTCGTCGCCGCCTGTGAGCTCATCGTCGCCTGGTCCGCCGAAAACGTCGTCCCCATCGAGGAACATCTCGTCTCCCGGCCCTCCATTCACGACATCGTCCCCGCCCATCACGCGGTCGTTTCCGGGGCCGCCGTTGGCGAGGTCTCCGGAGAGGAAGAAGTCGTTTCCTCGTCCGCCGTTCACGACATCGTCCCCGCACTGCAGGTAATCGTCGCCAAACCCGCCGAACATGGAGTCTCCGATTAGCTCGTCGTCACCCGCCCCGCCCAAAATGACGTCGTTGCCTCCGATGAGTATGTCGTCTCCATCGCCGCCGCTCAGAAAGTCCCCGGCCGGGATGACGCCCCCGGCGCGATCGTCACCGTCACCGGCATCCAGCAGGTCGTCTCCGCCTCTCAGTACGTCGTTGCCGCCGAGGCCCACAAGGAAGTCCCCATCCAAGTCGTCCGTGCCGGGTCCCCCGTAGATGACGTCGTCGCCTCCCTTGATCACGTCGTCGCCGTCGGTCCCGAAGATGAAGTCTCCCTCGAGGTCGTCGTTGCCCGGTCCTCCGTAAATCACGTCGTCGCCAGGGCCGCCGCACACGATGTCGTTTCCATCGAGTGCGTAGATGACGTCGTCACCGCTCAGGCCGCTGATGATGTCGTCTCCCGCCGTTCCCGTGATCACGTCGTCGTCCTCGGTCCCCACGATCGTGGCCGGCAGTTCGACGAGGCCCCCGCACGTCACCGGCTGCGCGCGAACGCCCGGAGCCGCCGAGATTAGTGCGATCACCGCTGTGGCCACGACAAGGAAGCTCACAATGAGTCTCCACTTCATTCGTCCTCTCCCCCGTCTTAGTCGCCGAGCAGCGCCTCTGATCACCCAGCTCGGCTAAGACACCGTGAGATGGCTTGTCAAGGTATTTAGGTCTACCTAAGGGCTGTAGCATGCAAGGCGGCTGGTGACACCGTGCGACGCCTGGCGTCCAAGTCCCGGCGCAGAGCTTTACTTTCCCAGGACCGACCGCGCGATCACGAGCCGCTGGACCTCCGAGGTGCCCTCATAAATCTCCGTGATCCGCTGGTCCCGGTACAGCTTCTCCACGACGTAGTCCTTGATGAACCCATACCCACCGTGAATCTGCAGCGCCGCGTCCACGGCCCGGTGGGACGCCTCGGAGGCGAACAACTTCGCCGCGCTCGACTCGTACGTGTGCCGCACCCCGCGGTCCTTCATCCACGCCGCGCGGTACGTGAGGATGCGGGCGGCCTCGATCTCCGTCGCCATGTCCGCGAGCTTCCACTGGATCGCCTGGAACTCCGCGATCTTCGAGCCGAACGCCTCCCGCTCCTGGGAGTACTTCAGGGACTCCTC
>DATBXC010000080.1:0-9407 GCA_036514455.1 Thermoplasmata archaeon
CGGCGTCCGTCGCGCAGGGACCTCCCGAAGTCCATCGGCGTGCCGCCGCCGAACACGACCGCCATCGGGTTCGCGGCGTACGCGGGGAGGAGGAACCAGAAGGCGAGCGCGGCCTCCGCGAGGGCCATGACGGGCCCCGGATGGCGGGAGGTCGATAAAGGTTCGCGGCCCCAACCCCTCCCGTCTCCCGGTTACACTCAAACAAGTGTAAGCACGCGAGAACCGGGGCTCATGCGCGCGTGGCCCTGGTGAGAAGGGATCGACGGCGCTGGACCTCAGCGAGACACCGATCGTAGTACGCGGACATCCTGCGAACCGCTTCGACACGGGAGGCGGGATCCCGCGCGGGGCCGACGTACTCCTGGACCTGCTTCCGGCGGCCACCGTTCGGCTCGTAGTGCCAGAAGTACACGTACTCGTGCCCGTTGATGCGATGGACCTTGAACCCGCATCCGACTTGCATGCTTACACTCGAACGAGTGTAAGTCACCGCAGGTCATAGCGCTGTGCGGGGGAGATGGCCGAAAGTACTCCACGGCCGGGCGGTCTCCGGCGGACGATGGACCGCGTGGACCTCTGGACGAACCGCCCGGTTTAACCTGTTCGAGTGTAACGGCCCGACTGAATGGACCCACCTGCGATGGCGCAGTTACCGCCCTTGATAATCTCCGCGCTACACAGATATACCGTCCCCGCGCGTCGGAACGAACGTCGCCATGGACCGCGTGAAGACGTTCATCGAGGGACTCGACGACGCCCTCGACGGGGGGATCCCGAAGGGGCACGTCGTCCTCGTGAGCGGCAGCCCCGGGACGATGAAGACGTCCGTGACGTTCTCGATCCTCTACCACAACGTGAAGGCGGGCTCGAAGGGCCTGTACATCTCCCTCGAGGACAACCACGAGGACCTGAAGGGCGCGATGGAGGACCTCGGGATGAAGGACCTCGACGGGATGGAGCTGTACATCCTCGACGTCTCGAAGATCCGCCTCGAGCACAAGGACGAGGAGATGAACAAGAACTGGCTCGAGATCCTCACGAAGTACATCGAGCAGCGGGTGAAGGTGAACCACTTCGACCTCGTCGCGATCGACAGCCTCGCGGCCCTGTACTCGCTCACGAAGATGGAGAACCCGAGGCGGGACCTGTTCCACTTCTTCGGCTTCCTCAAGTCCCTCGACGCGACGACGTTCCTGGTGTCGGAGGTCCCGAGCGGGGAGAACGGACGCCTGGCGAGGTACGACGAGGACTTCCTCGCGGACGGCGTGCTGTACCTGCGGCACTTCGAGATCGGCGAGACGGACGTGCAGCTCCGGCTCCGCTGCGTGAAGATGCGGCGGACGAAGCACGAGCGCGGGTACTTCGCGCTCCTCCGGAACGACGGGCGGTTCATGCTCGCCCGGCCCATCTCCGAGTGACCGGAACGCCCTCGGCCTGCTTCCTGATTGGAATCGGCTGACACCAAACGCGTGCGGCTCGGCGGGACTCAGCCCGCCACGCGCTGCACGAGCTTCAGGAGGGCCTCCGCGTACCGGGCCGCGAGGCCGGGGTTCCCGAACGTCCGCTCCGCGGCCTTCGGGTTCTCCTCGACCGCCTCGACGGTCCGCTCGAGGACGGAGACGACCTCCTTCCCGGGCGCGTGCCGGAACAGGGTGGCGAGCGCGATCGTCCGGCCCCGCGCGATCACGAGCCGGCCCACGGGGAGGTGCATGACGTACACGCCCTTGCCCCGCCGCTCGACCTCCCCGCGCACGGCCTGCGCGACCCGGTCGTCCGCGAAGTAGTCCGTGGACCCGCCCTGCGCGACGACGCCGCCGCCCTCGACGCGGAGCAGCATGACGCCGAGCGCGTTCGGCGGCTTCGCGGGGATTGCGAGCTCCCGCCAGAACGCGGCCTGGAGCGCGAGGGTGCGGAGCCGCCGGCGGACCGCCGCGAGGTCGTCCGGGCTGGGCCGGGCCTCGATCGCCCGGAGGGCCGCCTCGATCTCCTTCGCCTCCGCCGCCGGCAGGAGGTGGCGGAACGTCGCGAACTCCTGCAGGAGGGCGACGACCTCGGGGGTCGACCGCCCCCGCCGCGCCTCGGGCTCCGGGTGCTCCTCGGGCTCCCGCTTCCGCTCCGCGGACCCCGCCCGCTCCCCGTCCGTCCACGCGGGGTTCTCCTTCTCGATCATGTCGACCGCGTCGGAGAGGCTCATGTCCGGGTGCGAGAGCATCGCCTGGAGGACCTCGTTCCCGTGCCCCTCGAGATCCCACTGCAAAATCCGGAGGGCGGCGTCCTTCCTCGGGGTCACTGGTCTCCCCGGCCCTCCATCCGCCGGGACGTACAAGAACTGTCCCATCGAGGATATCAGACCCGATAACCGTGCGGTGGGGGATTTATACACCGAGTCCCGTCCGACCGGTGAACGGCATGGAGACCGACCTCCCCCTCCTCTCGACGCACGTGACGGGGCTCGACGAGGCCTTGGGCGGCGGGATCCCGGAGGGTTCGATTGTCCTCGTGGCGGGCACGCCCGGCACGCTGAAGAGCTCCCTGATCTACAACATGATGTACCACAACGCGATGAACGGCCGCCGCGGGCTGTACATCACCCTGGAGCAGACCGCGGAGTCCCTCCGGCACGCGATGGAGCGGTTCGGGTTCGACCCGATCGAGGAGGCGAAGCTGTACATCCTCGACCTCGGGCTCCTCCGCACGTCCCTGAAGAGGGCGGAGGCGACGAAGGACTGGATCGGGATCCTGATCGACATCGTGAAGGAGGCCGTCGCGGCGAACCAGTACAAGGTCCTCGCCCTGGACAGCATGGAGGCCCTGTACGCGCTCGCGAACTTCGAGGTCCCGCGGCGGGAGCTGTTCCAGCTGTACGCGGCCCTCCGCGAGCTCGGGCTCACGACGTTCCTCGTCACGGAGACGTCGGTCGGCTCCCCGAAGCTCTCCCAGTACGGGGAGGACTTCCTCGCGGACGGGATCCTCCACCTCCGGCACGTGGAGGTCGGGGAGACGGACGTCCAGCTCCGGCTCCGCTGCGTGAAACTGCGGATGATGAACCACGTGCACAACTCCCTCGCCCTGACCCACGGCGACACGGGGTTCGCGGTCACGCACATCCTCGCCCGCAAGAAGTAGCGGGCCCGCCCCTTCTCCAAGCGCGTCCTGGCAGCCCGCGGGCCGCCCGTCGGAAAGGCTCATGGCGGACGTGCGGATTCGCGGTACCGTGTGGCGTGAGCCGGGCTTCGTTGACCGGTGGACGGAGCGGGAGGCCCGCACCCTGAACGCGGACCTCGTCACCGCGAGGAAGAGCCTCTCCCACCTCCTCGCGGAGACGTCCCCCGCGTGCGTGACCCGGGGCGGGGACCCGTGGCCGATCGACCGGGCCGTCCTCGAGCGGATCGCGGCCCGCTGCGGCCCCGGGGAGGCGGAGGCGCTCCGGCTCCCGATCCGGCTCCACTTCTCCGGCGAGCTCGAGGACGCGTGCTACCTGACGGACCCCGTGGCGGGGGAGGTGCTGCGGCGCCTCGAGTCGTTCGGGCCCGCGTTCCCCTTCCGGGACGGGCGGATGCACCTGCCCCTGAGCCTCGGGGTCGACCTCGTCTCGCGGTACCGCGGCGCGCTCCAGCAGGTGTTCCTCTAGCCCGGCCCCGCGGCGGGGACCGCGGGCGGCGCCACGGTCTCCGGCGGAACGGGGATCTCCCCGGACGCGATCCGCCGGTACGTCCGCACGAACGCGGCCGAGAACACGAGCCGCCACGCGAGGTCCAGGAACCGCGCGGGGAGCAGCGCGTACCCGAGCCCCGCGAAGAACGCGGCGTCCACGGCGTTCCGGGCGACCGCGTCCGCCCAGAGCGCGTCCATCCACACCCAGCCCGCGGCGAGCCCCGCGAGGCCCGGGACGACGAACGCGAGGACCCCGGTCAGGGAGAGCCGCAGGCCCCGCTCGTCCTGCAGGTCGAACCCGAGGAAGAGGGTCCCGAGGACCGTGAGGACGGACAGGGCGAAGGCCCACAGGAGGGAGGACTTGAACATCCACACGACCCCGACGGGGTCCGCGCCCTGCGCGAACTCCATCGCGTGACCCAAGAGGAACCCCGCGGCGAGCAGCGAGAGCAGCGCGCCCGCCGGGACGAGGAACATCGCCGCGACGGCCTTCCCGCCGACGGAGTACTCGAAGGGGCGGCGCCCCGCGAGGACCAGGAGGATCCCGACGACGAGGAGCGCGACCCCGACGCCCCCCACGACCCGCCCGATCAGGGCGAAGAGCCCGAACCGCAGGTCCACCGTGAACGCCATGAAGACGCTCGCGGAGGCCACGTCGTGGAACCAGGCGAGCGCGACGCCGAGCGCCGCGAGCAGGAACCCGAGCCGCACCCGGGCGATGTCCTTCGCGTCCTGAGGCGGCCACCGGTGGGATCCCCGGGCCAGGAACTCCGTCCCGCACCGGGCGCAGCGGGCTGCGTCCGCGGGGTTGCGCGCATCGCACGTCGGGCACGCGAGCAGCGGGACGGCCAGGACGACCGACCTCGCCGCGGGAACCGAGGGCGGGCCATAAAGGTTCGCGGGCCGCCCGGGGCGGGAAGCCGCCTACGCGGGGGGCTCCGGCTTTTTCTCGCGGGACGCGGCGACCCAGGTGTCCTCGGGGACCTCGTCGTACACGGACCCGGCGACCGCCGCCTCCTCCTTCGCGCGCTGGGCCTCCGAGAGCTCCGCGATCCGCTCCTTCCGGAACATCCAGTAGTGGATCCGCCACTCCCGCCCGTCGTACAGGGTGGTCTCCTCCCGCTCCGTCGTCAGGATGCCCGAGTCCTCGAGCATGTAGAACGCGTCGCGGTCCTCCGGCTCCAGGACGTTGTCGATGATCCGCTCGGAGTACCCGAAGAAGTTCAGCACGTGCTGGGCCATCGAGCGGGCCTCCTCGTCCTTCATCCCCGCCCGGTCAATCGAGTTCTTGATCGCCCGGGTGAGGTCGTCGACGGTCAGGGCGGAGGCGGGACCCCTGTCGGTGCGAGTCTGGATTGCCATGGGGAGAATCCCACCGGGTCGGGGTTCACCATTGCGGCCTGGCTCTATTTATAGGTTCCGTGCGCGCGTCCCGGCGTGATTCTCACTCCGCGCACCGCACGGCGGGCGGAAAGGCTAAGGCGGGCACGGTCCAATATCTTCCGGTCCGGGGGACGTCCGGGGGGGCGAACGGGGGTTGGAGGAGCCCAAGGAGTCGAAGGGGATGACGAAGCGGGAGCAGCGACTCCTGGAGGAGGTCGACGCCCTGAAGGCCCGGATCCGGGACCTCGAGGCGCGGGTCGACGCGATCGCGGGAGGACGCCGGGTCGGGGAGGACCGCGTGCGGACGTTCGTCGCGGGCTTCGACGAGGCCCTCGAGGGCGGGATCCCGGCGGGGCACGTCGTCCTGATTGCGGGGCCGAGCGGGACGATGAAGACGTCCCTCGCGCTGAGCGTGCTGCACCGGAACCGGCAGGCGGGGACGAAGGGGCTGTACGTGTCCCTCGAGGAGGGGCGGGCCTCTCTCCTGCGGACGATGGCCCGCCTCGGGATGGAGACGAAGGAGGACTTCATCGTGGACATCGCCCGCCTCCGGACGGAGCACGAGGCCGCGGACGAGACGCGGGACTGGCTCCAGATCCTGCGGGACTACCTGGAGCGACGGAGGGAGAAGGAGCCGTTCGGGATCGTCGTCGTGGACCCCCTGAACTCCCTGTACGCCCTCGCGAAGATGGCGGACCCCCGGAACGACCTGTTCCACTTCTTCACGTTCCTCCGGGGCCTCGGGGTCACGGCCCTCCTGATCGCGGAGGCGGAGGACGAGGCGTCCCCGTTCCCGAACCACGAGGACTTCCTCGCGGACGGGGCGATCCAGCTGCGGTACTCCGCGGACGCCTCGGGCCGCGTCTCCCTGCAGGTGCGGTGCGTGAAGATGCGCCACGCGAACCACAGCCGCGATTGGCTCGCCGTGGACTACCGGGACGACGGGTTCGTGGCCCGCCCGCTGACGGCTCAGTAGCCGGGCTTCAGCTTCGCCCGGTCGATCTTGATGCCGGAGGGCGTCGCCATGAGCAGGTTCTTCGAAACGACCGCGACGTCCCCGCCGCAGTCCCGCGCGCAGTTCTTCAGCTCGTTCGTCACGCGCTTCACGGCGAGCTCGTCGCTCGCGATCGAGGCGAAGTCCACGAGGAGGATCGAGCCGTTGTACACGTGCGTGGTCAGGTCCCCGATGTCCTCGTACCGGTACACCTCCGCGACGCGGACGAGGTGCTCGATCGGCTCGCCCAGGGCAATCCCCTCTTCCTCGAGGGCGAGCTCCCCGAGGTCGATGTACGAACTGGCCTCCGCGGCGACGGCGCCTTCCGCGGACTTCTTGAACGGTTTCTTGATGAAGGTCATCCCGATCCCTTCTGCGCGCGAAACCGGTTCCCGGAATTTAAAGGTATCGAACTCCGGGGGCGGGGCGCCCCGGTCCATCCGGACACTAATATAATTATGATTAAATTATAGTCGTGCGAGATTTAGACAGTGCGTCCCGCGGGTCCCGGAGAACGTTTAAGAGGGGAGTTCCTTTGTCCCGCCGCCCATGGTCCACGACCTCATCGTCATCGGGGGCGGGCCCGCGGGCCTGACCGCGGGGATCTACGCCCGGACCCGGAACCTCTCCACCCTGATCCTGGAGGCGGAGCAGGCGGGCGGCCAGCTCGTCTGGCTGTACCCCACGAAGTCCGTGTACGACTACCCCAGCTACATCGCGGTCGAGGGCGTCGAGCTCGCCGGGCTGTTCGTCGAGCACGCCCGGGTGAGCGGCTGCGAGATCCGGGAGGGGGAGACCGTCGAGGAGGTCCGCCGGAAGGAGCGGGTCTTCGAGGTCCGGACGGGGAAGGGCGCGTACGAGGGGCGGGCCGTGATCATCGCGATCGGGAACGGGCCGTTCAACCCGCGGGTCCTCGAGGTGCCGGGGGAGGACGAGCACGAGGGGCGGGGCGTCCACTACCGGGTGCGGGACCGGCGGGAGTTCCGGGACAAGACCGTCCTCGTCGTCGGGGGCGGGGACAGCGCGCTGGAGATCGTGCTCGAGCTCGTCGCGGGCGCGCGGGAGGTCACCCTCGTCCACCGCCGCGGGGAGTTCCGGGCGATGGAGAAGAACGTGCAGGCGGTCCTGAAGTCCCCCGCGAAGGTCCTCTACAACTCCGAGCTCGTGAGCATCGAGGACGCGGAGGGCGGGCTCGACGCGGTCGTGTACGACAACGTGACCCTCGACAAGACCGTGAAGCGCGTGGACTCGATCATCATCAACGTCGGGTTCGAGCCGCTGAAGACGAAAGTCGAGAAGTGGGGGCTCGAACTGGAGGGGGCCCGGAACATCAAGGTGAAGCCGGACATGAGCACGTCCGTCCCCGGGGTCTTCGCGTGCGGGGACGTCGTGTGGTACCCGAGCAAGGAGAAGCGGATCGTCACGGGGTGCGGGGAGGCCGTCACCGCGGTGATGTCCGCGTACAAGTACCTGAAGACGCCGTACTGGGCGTGAGCCGGGTCAGCCGCGGGTCCGCGCCTCCAGGTCCTGGAGGACCGCGGGCAGCGCGGGGAACCGCGGGATCGTCGCGTGGGGCTTCGCCTCCTGGAGGGACGCGGGGGTCCCGTACCCGTACGCGGCGGCCACGGTCCACGCGCCCGCGGCCCGGCCCGCGAGGATGTCCACGGGGCTGTCCCCGACCACGACGGCCCGGTTCACCGGGACGCCCAGGGCGGCTGCCGCGCGGCGGGGGAGGTCCGGGTACGGCTTCGGGCGGGGCACCTCGTCCCCGCCGACGACCTCCGTGAAGTGCCGGTCGATCCCCGCGACCGCCAGCATGTGGCGGGCCTCGTCCCGGCGGCGGGTGGACATCGTCGTGATCGGGCGGCCCGCGAGCGCCTCCAGGGTCTCCGCGACGCCCGGGTAGAGGCGCAGCCCGCGGTCCACGAGCCGGTGGAACTCCTCGTAGTACCGGTCCGTGATCCGCTCGACGGCGGGCCCCTCCATGTCCCGGAGCATCTTCATCTGCCGCTCGACGGGCATCCCGATCAGGGGCCGGAGCTCGTCCGCCCGGAGGGGGCGGACGTCGAAGTCCTTGAGGGCGAGGTTCATCGCCTCGAGGATCGCGTCGAACGTGTCCATCAGGGTGCCGTCGATGTCGAACAGGAGCGCGAGCATGGGCCCGCCCTCACTCCTTCGGCTCCTCGTCGAGCTTCCAGAGCGGGTCGCCGACGTGGTGGACGGACCGCACGGCCTTCCCCTTCTCCGAGGCGACCATCTCCGGGCCCGCCATCAGGGCCTCCCCGACCGCGAGCGGCCGGAGGTTCTTCTCGTCCCGCACCCACACGATGTCACCGACCTTGATCGCGGGGTCCGCGTCCACGATCCCGGGCGCCATCACGTCGGCGCCGTTGTACACGAATTTCACCGCGCCCATGTCCACGGTGACCCAGCGCCTCGCGGCGGGGTACGCGAGGAGGCCGCGAATCGTGAGGAAGGGCCGGTCCCCGACGAGGATCCCGCGGACCTCGTTGTCCACAATCAGGAGGCGCCACTCGTCCGCCTCCGCGAGGTCGATGTCGTTCCGGTCGCGGAACGGGTCCACGCCGAGGGCGGCGGCGACCGCTTCGGAGTACGCGTTGATCTCCTTCCGGCGGAGCCGCTGCCGCCTACGGATCCGCAGCACGGCGGCGGCGACGCCCGATGAAGTAGATAACCCCGACGATGGCGATTGGAACGAGGAGGTCTGTGAACTCGGGCACCGTGATATGACCCCAAGAATCCGGTTTGTTCATGTCGACAGGCTCGCTCAGGGATCCCCAGCGGACGAATGTAGAGTTCTCATTGTTGAACGCGAGGAGGCCGAAACCCGCGGTCGTGCTGCCGGACACGACGACGTCGTCCTTGAAAATCTTGAACTCGTAGTTCGGATGGGTGCCGTCGAACGCCCCCCGCGCAGCGTCGCCCGCGTTGCAGGAGGTCCCGCAATCCACCCATGCAGACCCGCTGCCCTTGTTGTCCCATAGGTCCGACGAGGTCAGGTTCACCCAGAACATCCGGTCATCGGTCTGTGGATTCGCTCCCCCGTTGTGGAATCGATCAAACACGATGACACCGTAGTCGGTTGGCGTACCGGTCGAACCGTTGCTGGTGTCCCATTTCACTATCGTGCAGATGTAGAGGTAGTCCGAGTACATCCCCGCGTAGAGCGTGAGATTGTTCAGGTCGTCCTTCGCACCGCCCACGTCGGAGTACTCGGCGTCACTGCAGGCTCCGTTTACGGTCGGCTGCGCGCTCAAGGGCGTGGCAGTGATCTCCTGCGGAGTCCCCGTGTTCAAGATGATGGGGAGGCCGCCTCCCCGGGTTCCCCCGGTCCCCGGGCCCACGAGGAACGTGT
>DATBXC010000081.1:0-12100 GCA_036514455.1 Thermoplasmata archaeon
CGGGTTCACGCCGGGGGCGGACGGGAGCACGCTCCCGTCCCCGACGAACACGCTCTCGGCCCCGCGCAGCCGCCCGGTGGGCGTCGTGGGCATCCGTTCGGAGGCCCCCATCGGCACGCTCCCCATCGCGTGCGCGGAGAATAGGGCGATCCCATTCTCCCGGATACCGAGGCGGCGCGCTCGCTCCGCGAACGCGTCGACCTCCGAAGGCGCGATCGGTCCGTCGCGGTCCGGGATCTCGCAGGGCTCGTTGTGGATGCTCCAGACGGACCGCGCGCCGGCCGCCGCGTGGATCCGGGCGGACTCGATGATCCCCCGGATCATCATCTCACGGTCCTCGCGCGCCATCCGGTACTCCATCACGGGGTTCCCCTGGGCGTCGACAGTGACGCGTCCCGCCGTGGTGTCGCGCACGAGGATGATGTTCGCTGCGAGGTGGCGGTAGAGCCGCATCCGCTCCTTGTGGGCCCGCCCGCCCTGCCAGGGGAAGCCCAGCGCCGTGAGGCCCGGGTGTGCGGGCGCGGTCTCAATCCAGAACCCGTGGTGGTCCCCGAGCCCGAGCCACCGGTCGATCGTGAGGGTCTGCGGGACGCCCGCCCACATCCGGATGTCGTGGCGGTACACGCCCCCGACCCCCGTCGTCGGGTCGAGCCGGAGCCCCCGCCCGATCCCGGGGTGGCGGAACCCGGAGCGGAGCAGGAGGGCGGGGGTCTGGATCCCGCCCGCCGCCACGACGACGACCTTCGCGCGGATCTCGAGCCTGCGTTCCCGACCGTCGGACCGATGCACCGCCTCAACGGTCGTGCCGCCGGTCCGCGTGGAGATCGTCCGGGCCTCCGTGTCGAACAGGAACCGCGCCCCGTGGCGGGCCGCGTCCGGGAGGTACGTGGCGAGCGTCGACTGCTTCGCGGAGTAGATGCACCCGAAGTTGCAGTAGTCGCAGCGGTTCTCGCAGCCCCGCGCGTTCTTCGCGGTGACGTGGAAGTCCCGGCCCTCCTCGTACCCGAGCGCCAGGCACCCGCGTCGGAGGACCTCGCTCGTCGGCGTGATCACGGACTCCGCGGTCGTGACCCCGAGGCGGTCCCACACCTCGTCGATGCAGGCCTGGAACCCGGGGCCCGTGAGCCCGGGGATCCCGTACACCCGCTCCCACTCTTCGAGCGCCCATGGCGGGGGCCGGAGGGAAGTCATCCAGTTCACGGTCGTCCCGCCACCTGCGACCCGCCCATGGAGCACCCCGAACGCGAAGTCCTTCGTCGTCATCAGGCCGTGGCGCTCGAGCATCCCGTCCGTCCCGGGGAGCTCCCGCTGCGTGAACGTGTCCGGCGTCAGGAGCGCGCCCGCCTCGATCACGAGGACGCGGTGGCCCGCCTCCGCGGCCTTCGCGGCGATCACCGCGCCGCCCGCCCCGGAGCCGATTACGGCGAGATCCGTGTCGACGGTGGCGTCCGCGTCCACGGCCATGGGCTCGATCCGGAGTTCCGGAGACGTTCGATGGCGGGCCCGCTCCACGTCGTCCGGCGGGTCGTACCCGATTGCGGGCCAGTTCGGGTTCCTCCCATCCGGCCCGAGGGCGGTGTAGTAGAGGAACGCGGTGAACCGCTTCACCGCGTGGAAGCCGCGCCGCTTGAGGCCGAGCCGGCTCCGCGTCCACGCCTTGAGGTACCGCTCCCGCCCCTCCGCGGACAGATTCCGGAACCGCACGGGCCGGCCCGCGAGGACCAGGTTCATCAGGGGGCTCTCGACGGCCCGCAGCAGGAGGAGGAACTGCTTCTGGACGTCCGGGGGCTGGTAGTCCTGGATCGCCTGGGCGATGAGCGGATCGACGCCGAGGTCGCTCGCGGACCCGCCCAGGGGCTCGCGCGGATCGCCCGTGCGGGGCACGATTGTGTCCGCGAGGAGACGGAGGGTCTCCCGCTCGCCCGGGGAAAGCTCCAAGGACTCGCCGGCGGGGAATAGGCCGTGCGGCATACCTTTTTCCGCCCGGCGGGCCATCCCACGGGTCCCCCTCTCGGGGGAGGACGAAGGCATGCCACACTATTTCGTGTTGGGGAACTGGACGGACCAGGGAGTTCGGAACGTGCGGGAGTCGCCGAAGCGGGTCGACGCCGCGAAGGCCATGGCGGAGAAGCTGGGCGGGAAGCTGGAGCTGTTCTACACGATGGGGAAGTACGACTTCATCGGGGTCGCAGAGGCCCCGAACGACGACGCCGTGATGCAGCTCGCGCTCCAGATTGGGAGTCAGGGCAACGCGCGGACGACGACGATCAAGGCGTGGACCGTGAACGAGGCCACCAAGGTCCTTGCGAAGATCCAGTAGATTGCGTCTGCGGGCTGACGCGAGGAAGAGGACAGCGCACGCTGCATTACCGGCCCGGGACCTTGTACTCGTCGTCGCTGATCGACTTCCAGTCCACGGGCGTGCGTCGCTTCTTCCCCTTCACCGAGAGGAATCGCTCGACCGACTCCTTGGACGAAAGCGCCGGGACGGCTCGCCTCTTGGGCCCCACTTTGCGCTTCATTCTATGGGCCGGTAGAGGCTCGCAGGCCTTATGGCTTCTCACGGTGGCGGGAAAGTACGCCCCTATTGTCTAATGGGGCATGGGGCTTCGCGCCTCAAATCGTGGCGAAAATCGCCGACCGCTGCCGGTCGAGGTGGCCCTTGTACGCGTCGATCCGGCGGACGAGCTCCTGGATCTCGGGCGTGTCCCCGAGGCCGAGGGCGTCCTGCCGGAGGGCGTCGAGCGTGCCGTCCACCGCATCCAGGACGCGGATGGCGGCGTTCGGTTCGAGGGAGTCGATCGTGTCTTCGAGCTGGCGGGTCATCGTGGCACCGAACCGCTGGACGGCCCATGGCCTATTTATGACTCACGCATCGGAATATTCCGCTGAGACGATGCCCCGATTTGGCCCAACTGAGCCAAAACGCGGGGCCGACGCCCTTCGGCGCCCCGCCTCCTTAGTGTATGTATGCTTTCCTTCCTTACAGACCGAGGATTCTTCCGCCTCCGGGCCGACTTGTCCCCCGCCATGATCGCCTCACCCGTCGTCCAGTTCTACACGAAGGAATTCTTCGAGGAGCTCGCCCGCCGCTTGAACGAGGATGAGGCCTGGCTCAAGTGGGGCACGGAGCTGAACGCCCGGATTGTCTGCAGCGCGGTGGACATCGGGCGGGCCTTCCTGATCGACATCAAGGCGGGAGAGGTCCGCACGAGTGAGGTCTTCGACGACATGCCTGCGAAGTTCAAGCTCCAGGGCAAGTACGAGAGCTGGGTGAAGCTCTGCAAGGGCGAGGCGGAGCTCGAGAAGCTGATCCAGACGGGCCGGATCCGCCTCACGGGCTCGATGCCGAACCTGATGGGGATGGCGGGCCCTCTGAACCGGATCGTGATGGTCGCTCGGTCGTTCCCGAAGACCTTTTGACGGGCCGAAACACCGCCGGGCGACGTCAGGCTTTTAGGCCCAGCGACCCATCGCGCGGCGGGGGGAACGCGATGGTCAACCCGGTGTTCATGCAGAACCTCCTCGGGTGCATCAACAAGGAGCTGAAGGGGATGCTCGCCGGACCGCCCGCGGTCTGGCCGGGCGGCGTCGAGATGGACCACTATAAGGGCCTCGCGAGCGCGCTCGCGGTCCGGATCGTGCCGTTCATGAAGGAGACGTACCAGGCGACGGAGTTCGTCTTCGGCGCGATCCCGGTGAACAACGCGATCGTGCCGCGGATGTACTTCCAGTGCGCAGTCCTGAACGTGGGCGGGAAGAACGTGCCCGGCGTGGGCAACTTCGGGGCCGTCGTCCGGGCGCCGGTCCCGGAGACGTACGTGGCCCCGTACGCGGACTGGAAGTATCGCCTCCTCCCGCTGTCCGCCTTCACCGGGGAGGACGTGAGCGCCTCGAAGGTGTTCAAGGCGAAGGTCGGCTGGAACCCGCTCCTCGAGGCGGTGAACAACGACAAGAAGGCGCTGAAGGCCCTCGGGAAGCCGTGGAACTCCTCCACGGTCGGGAACTACAAGGTGAAGATGGACAGCATGCGGATCCCGGGCTTCGTGCAGCTCGCGCCGTACAAGGGCCACACGCTGATGACCGCGGAGTCCACCCCGGGGATCGGCGCGAACGTGGACAAGCCGCTCTACGACTTCAAGGACCTCCACGAGGTGTTCTTCACGCTTGCGGCGCACGTGGTCGCGCATCCGATGCCGGGTCCTGACGTCGGCAACCTGTACCTGAACCAGGGCAACGCGGCGTTGATGGACCTCATGACGAAGGCCGTGAATGTCGCCGCAGGACCGCCGGCCGGCGCAACGCCTGCCCAGGGGCCCCCACAAGGTTAAGCCGCGCCTCTCCTTCCCCGCCCCGGTGGGGAGCATGTCCGAGTACGAGGCCCTCGCGAAGACCGTGATCAAGAAGACGCTGCACGTCAAGCCGAAGGAGAACGTGACCGTGGAGTGTTGGAACCACGGCCTCCCGGTCGCCACGGAGTTCGTGTACCAGCTCCGCGCGGCGAGCGCCCGCCCGCTGCTGCTGTTCGAGGACGAGGCAACGGCCTGGCGGTCCATTTCGACCCTCCCGAAGTCGAAGCTCGGGCAGGTCGGGAGCCACGAGTGGAAGGCGATGGACGAGGCGGACGCATACGTGTTCATCCCGGGCCCCGCGGACATCACGAAGGTCCGCGAGCTCGGCGTCGACAAGTGGGAGGCGTTCACGGGGTACAACTCGGACTGGTACAAGCGCGCGAAGAAGAACCGACTCCGCGGGGCCCGCCTCTCCCTGGGATACGCCTCCGCGCAGCGGGCCGCCGCGTACGGCTTCGACCTCGACGCGTGGCGGGCAATGCTCCTCGAGGCGAGCGCCGTGGACCCGCGGGAGATCGTCCGGCGCGGGCGGAAGGTCCAGTCGTTGCTGTCGAAGAAGGGCCGCCTCGAGATCTCCGCGCCGAACGGGACCCGGTTCTCCTGCGACCTCGTGGGGCGGGCGGCGGGGATCGACGACGGCGTCGTATCCGAGGAAGACCTCGACGAGGGCGAGAACGTCACGAACGTCCCGGCGGGGGAGGCGTACGTCGTCCCCGACGAGAAGAGCGCGGAGGGGACGATCGTGTTCGACCGCCCCGTCGCATACCTTGGCCGGTGGATCCGCGGAATCTCGCTCGCGTTCGACAACGGCCGCCTCACGAAGTGGAGCGCAACGGAGAACGCCGACCTGATCCAGAAGGACTGGGACGCGGCGAAGGGCCCCAGGGACCGCCTTGGCTACGTTGACATCGGGCTGAACCCGAAGGGCCGCCAGGGCTTCCTCCAGGACGTCATCGCGGCGGGGAACGTGTACGTCGCCGTGGGCGACAACGACGAGGTGGGCGGGAAGAACAAGACCGATTTCTTCCTCGGGTCCTCCCTGACCGGGGCGACCGTCGCCGTGAACGGGAAGGCGCTCGTGAAGGACGGCGCGCTCGCGGTCTAGGCCCTCGCTCCCGGAATGTGAAGTGACTGTCGCGGCGGCGAGCGGATGTTCTCGGCGGGGATTTTGTAAACCGCAGCCTTATGAAACCGAGGCGCCTTGTGCGTGCCCACATCCATGGTCGTCGCGGGCGGTGACCACGGCATCGACTCCGAGGTGCAGGACCTGCGGGAGAGCGACCGCGAGGTCCTCGACCTCCTGAGGAACGAACCCGCCTCGGCGGTCGGCTTCCAGGGCCTCAAGCGGCGGCTGGGCCTCCACCCGGAGAAGTTGAGCCGCGCCCTGCGCCGCCTCGAGCGGGACGACCTCGTCGAGAAGACGGACCTCGGGTACCGCCTCGCGGGGCGGGCCCGCGCGTTCCTCTCCCCGACCGCGATCCGGCCCGCGACGCCGGCGATCCCCGTCCTGCAGACGTTCCTCCCGCCCGAGGTACACCTCCCGGAGCTCGCCGCGTACCTCCGGGGGAAATGGTTCGGGGACCTGCGGTGGTACGGGCTCATGGAGACGCCCGAGGAGCTCACCCTGTCCTGGCTCTCGGAGGACGACGGGATCCAGATCGACGCCCGCCTCCGGACGGGGGCGCTGTCGATTGAGGCCCGCATCGCGCACCCGTCCCAGTTCCCCGCCGCGACGATGGCGGCCCACGAGCTGTTCCGGCACATCGCGCAGGCGTACGGCCGCGTAGCGATGAACGGGTAGAGACCCCCGCCCCTGGCTGTGACTCGTTCTCCATTTCTCGAGTCAATATGGCCCCGCCCCGCATTGGCCTTGGCGGGAATCCAACCATGACGACGACAATTGGACTCACGTGCTCCGACGGGGTCGTCCTCGCCGCGGACAAGCGGGCGAGTAAGGGCTTCTTCGTCGGATCGAAGGCGGTGAACAAGCTGTTCAAGCTCGACGAAGCGACCGCAATCGCGATTGCGGGCCAGATGAGCGACGCGGAGTACCTCGTGAACCTCGCGAAGGCGGAACGGCGGCTGATCTCGCTGCGACGGGGCTACCCGCTCAGCGTCCACGAGAGCGCCCGCCTGATCTCGAGCATCGTGTACAGCGGGATGAAGTCGTACAACCCGTACTTCGTGGAGCTCGTCGTGGCGGGTGTCGACGCGGAGGGCCCGCACGTGTACACGGCGGACATGAGCGGGGCGATCACGACCGAGCCCTTCATGGCATCCGGGTCCGGGAGCCCGCTCGCGTACGGCGTGCTCGAGCAGGGCTTCCGCGCGGGCCTGGACATCGAGGCCGGGAAGCGCCTCGCGGAGCAGGCCGTGCGGGCGGCGATGGAGCGGGACCCGGGCAGCGGGAACGGGGTGGACGTGCTCGCGCTCCCGAACGGGAACTGGCGGGGGGTGGCGTGATGGCGATGGAGGGCGGGATGCAGCGGATGCCGTTCTTCTACAGCCCGGAGGGCCGGCTCCTCCAGGTCGACTACGCGATGGCGGCGGTGGGCCGCGGGTCCACGACCCTCGGCCTGAAGACGAAGGACTTTGCCGTCCTCTCGAGCCACGTGAAGCCCACGCGGAGCCTCCTGGAGCCCGCGGAGAAGGTGTTCGTCGTGGACGAGCACGTCGGCGCGACGGGCAGTGGGTACATTGGCGACGTGAACTCGCTCGTGGACGAGATCCGCGTGCAGGCCCAGCGGCACCGCCTCGTGTACGACACGCCCGCGGACGTCGGCTCCCTCGCCCGCCACGTCGGGCAGTACCTCCACAACTTCACCCTGTACACGGTCCGGCCCTTCGGGGCCTCTCTGGTCCTGGCGGGCGCAGACCCCCTCGGGATGCAGCTCGTGCAGATCGACCCGAGCGGGACGACGTTCCGCGGGAACGGGTTCGCGATCGGCGCGGGCGCGGACGAGGCCCTGGAGGTCCTGACGAAGGGCTACCGGGAGGACCTGACGCTGGACGAGGCAATCGCGCTGAACACGCGGGCGATCGAGGCCCTGAACGGCGGGGGCACCGCGATCGAGCACGGGGTTATCACGCGGGAGTCCGGGAAGTTCGTGCACCTGAACGGCGGGAAGGCCCCGAGACCGCCCGCCCCGAAGACGAACTAGGCCCGCCACCGAGGGCGGTCGCCTGCCCTCCCCTTTCATTTCTTCACTCGGTACACGTCGTGCTTCCCGCCCGGGACCCGCTCGATCACCTTGCGGGCCTCGAGGTCGAGTTTCGTGCACTCCATAAACCACGGGATCGAGCCCTCGAACTTCCCCTTGAGGCTCCTCTCGACCGCTGACGTCAGTTCGTTGTGGGTCAGGTCTCCCTTCCCGAGGACTTGGAGGATCGTCCTCCGCATCGTCTCGTACTTCGCCTTGCTGATGTTGACGCCCCTCTTGCGCTCGGGGTGGAGCGTGAGGATCTTCTCGTCCATGGCCCGCGGAGGCCCGGCGGGTATAAATCCGCGAGCCTGGGGGGTGGGCGAAGACCGGCCCCGCACGGGCCCGCCCTCGTCACCCCCGGAAGAACCGTTAAGTGCTTCCCCGCCATCGTCCGGCCCATCCGCCATGAAGGTCGTCTCCCTCCTGCCAAGCGGCACGGAGATCCTGTTCGCCCTCGGGCTCGACGACGAGGTCGTCGGCGTGAGCCCGGAGTGCGACTACCCGCCCGCCGCCCGCACGAAGCCCGTCGTGTCGACGAACGTGATCGACCCGGCGGCGATGTCCGCGGGCGCGATCGACGCGACCGTGATGAACCACCTCAAGGAGGGCGGATCCCTGTACCACCTCGATTCCGAGAAGCTCGAGTCCCTCGCCCCGGACGTGATCCTGACCCAAAGCCTCTGCAAGGTGTGCGCGGCCTCGATTGAGGACGTAAACGCGGTCGCGTCGCGCCTCCCGAAGGCGCCGCGGATTGTCTCCCTCGAGCCCCACGACCTGAAGGGCGTCCTCGCGGCGATCGAGACCGTGGGTGCCGAGACCGGCCGGGGCGCGGAGGCCCGCGCGCTCGTCGAGTCCCTCCGGGCCCGCCTCTTGGCGGTCGAGACGGCCACGTGGGACCTGGAGCGGGTCCCGACCGTCGCGTGCCTGGAGTGGTTCGACCCGCTCTTCAACGCGGGCCACTGGGTGCCGGACATGGTCGAGCTCGCGGGCGGGGCGGACGTGCTCTCCGTCCCGGGCAAGCCGTCCGTGAAGATCGAGTGGCGGGACGTCGTGACGGCGGCACCGGAGGTGCTCGTCCTGATGCCGTGCGGCTTCGGCGTGGACCGGGCCGTCGCGGAGTCCTCCCTGCTCACCCGCCTTCCGGGATGGGCCGACCTCCCCGCGGTGCGGCGGAGCCAGGTGTACGCGGTGGACGCGTCCAGCTACTTCAGCCGCCCCGGCCCCCGGCTCGTGGACGGCGTGGAGATGCTCGCCCACATCCTGCACCCGGACGAGTTCCCGAAGGAGTGGCCGAGGACCGCCCTGCTCCGGGTGGTGTGAGTGGCCCGCGTGTACACGCGGACCGGGGACAAGGGCGAGTCGACCCTGATGGGCGGGGTGCGAGCGAGCAAGGCCCACCCGCGGTTCGAGGCGATGGGCGATGTCGACGAGCTGAACGCGGCGATCGGGGTCGCGATGGCGGTGCAGAGCGACCCGCGGGTCGTCGCGGTCCTGCGGGAGGTCCAGAACGCCCTCTTCACGGTCGGAGCGGAGCTGAGCGTGGCGGCGGGGAAGAAGGCGGGCGTGCCCCGCGTGACCGCGGACCACGTCGCGGCCCTGGAGGCGGAGATGGGGAAGCTCGACATCGGGGAGATCACGGAGTTCATCCTGCCCCGGGGGTCCCCCGCGGTCGCGACCCTCCACTACGCCCGCGCGGTCGCGCGGCGGGCGGAGCGGCACGCGTTCGCCCTGGCGCGGAAGGAGACCGTGAACCCGGAGCTCCTGCGGTACCTGAACCGGCTGTCCTCCCTCCTGTTCACGATGGCGGTGTGGGTCCAGCGGAGCGAGGGGATCGCGGAGGAGCACCCCCGGTACTCCCGCTAGAGCGGGACGCCCTTCCCCCGGAGGAACGCCTCGATCTCGTCCACCGCCCTCCCGGGCCCGAGGTCGACCGGCGGCGGGCGGACGACGCGGAGCATCTCGGGGATCAGCTCGCGGAGCCGGAACGCGTCCTCGTACCGGTACCGGAGGGCGAAGGCGCGCAGGTTCCGCTCCGCCTCCGGATGGCCCCTGGCGGGGATCGCGATCACGGGCGTGCCCGCGGCCAGGGCCTCCATCATCGTGCCCTTCCCCGCCATCGTGATCACGAGGTCCGCCGCGAGGACGTAGTCCTGGAGGTTCGGGACGAACCCCTTGTTGAACACTCCGCCCCCCTCCGGCGGCTTGAGCTTCGGCCCGCTCACGAGGATCATCTGGGCGTCCTCGAGCGCAAGGTCCCGCCACGCCCGCACCGCCTCCTCAATCAGGAACCCCCCCAGGGTCGTGCCGCCGGGCGCGACGAGGACGGTCTTCTTGCGGAACACCAGCTCGTCCCGGAGCGTCTCGCGGTCCCGGGAGAACGGCCGGACGATCGGGCCCACGGTCCGCGCGTTCGGCAGGTCGACGCCCGCCTCGAGGGCGAGGACCCGGACGCCTTCGTGGACCAGGAGCGACCGCATCCACCGCGTCCCGACGCGCTCGATCAGGCGGGCGAGCGGATCCCGCGCGAACGCCTGCCCGACCGAGTGGACGAGCGCGACCGTCGGCACGCGGTGCCGCACGGCCTCCCGCACGGACGCGAGCTCGCCGTCCGAGATCAGGAACCGGAACCGGTCCCAGTCCCCCTCCTTGCGGAGGAACCGCCGCGCGAACCGGAGGTAGCGGGCGTACTCCCGGTACCATCGGCCCATGGAGCGAATCTGCCCGCGCTCGTGGAACCACTCCGGCGTGGGCGGGAGGGGCATCGCGTCGAAGCCGTGCGCGACGACCAGGTCCAGGGCGGGCGAGCCCGCGAGGAAGAACAGGTACAGGTCCGGATGGCGGCGGAGGAGCTCCTTCGCGACCGCGATCGCGCGGGCGGCGTGGCCGAGGCCCAGGGAGTTCACCGCGACGTACCCGGACACCCCCGCCATCGCGGGCCGTCGATGGCCCGGCTCTACAAAGACCTTGGCTGTGGGGTCCGCCTCACGGCTTCGGCGCCGGGGCGGGGGCCTTCGCGGGCATCGGCATGGCCGGCACCTCGCCGGGCGCGGTCTCCGTCTGGAACTCCTTGTCCTCCCACATGTCGTACGCAATCGCCACGGCGGCCGCCTGGGTGATGATCGCGAAGGCGTTCACGACGTGGACGAACAGAATCAGGTAGAACAGGGAGAGGTTGATCACCGGGACCGTCCAGGAGAGCGGGTCCGGGAACAGCAGGACGACGCCGAGGACCGCCGTAAGGATGGACAGCTGGAACGTCGACTTCGCGGTGCGCTTCACGCGGCCTGCGATCGTGGACCTGCGGACCCCGTCGAAGTTGTTGAACGCCAGGGCGACGAGGCCGACGCCCAGCGCGGCGTGCACGTAGATCAGGACCGGTGCGTCGACCACATGGGTCGCCATCGCAAGCAGGAATTCGATGAACACGATCCAAATCATCGCGTAGAGCGTCTGCCACAGCTTCATGGCCTTCTGCCTCGGGGGCGGGAGGGCGGGGGCTGCGGAAAGGGGTTCCCTCCATACCGGTCATTACCGTAGGGGGCCGGGTACCACCCGTACTTTCGAGCACCTCCCGCCAAGCCTTATCCCCGCCCGCGGCCCTTCCGTGGGCGCATGGACCCGCGGCGGCTCGCCCGCTACCCGTACGTGAAGGATGCGTCCGCGTACCTCCGGGAGCGGGGCGTCCTCCTCTCGGACCTGCTTCGGGACGACGCGTACCGCCGGGCCCGCGGCCGCGGCCTGTACCGCGTGCTCGTCGCCCTCGAGAAGGGGGACCGGGCGCCCCTCGACGACCCGCCCCTCCACCGGGACGAGGAGGTGCTCCCGGAGATCCTCGCGTACCCCGTCGCGCGGATGATCGTCTCGTGCCTCGCGGACCAGTACCTGATCCGCCGGTACGCGCTGACGGAGGCGGTGTGGGCCCAGGCCCGCCTCGAACGGGAGGACGCGCCGTTCATCGCGTCCCTCGCGCAGGAGCTCGGCCTCGACCTGCAGCCCTCGGACGGCGGGTTCCGGGTCCACTTCACGGACTTCCTCCGGCACACGAGCACGATGCGGGAGAAGGACTGGAAGCTGATCAACCAGACCGTGGACCGCGGGTACGTCCGGCTCCCGCGGGAGCGCGCGCTGCGGGTGATGCGGAACGCCGTCCAGCGGCGGATCGAGAGCGAGCTCCCGCTCCAGGTGAACGACGAGGTGATCGAGGCCCTGCGCGCGGAGGCGTCCCAGGTCCGCCCCCTCCTCGCCGCGCGGAAGGAGCGGTTCAAGGCGGCGGAGCTCGGGAAGGTCTCGATCACGCGCTTCCCGCCCTGCATGTACAACCTCCTCGCGGCGATCCAGAACCACGAGAACGTGCCCCACACGGGCCGGTTCGCGATCGTCACGTTCCTCCACCACATCGGCCTGTCGAACGAGGAGGTGTTCCGGGTCTTCGGGGACGTCCCGGACTTCGCCGCGGACGTCACGCGGTATCAGATCGACCACATCACCGGGACGACGAGCGCGACGGAGTACTCCACCCCGGAGTGCGCGACGATGAAGTCGTAC
>DATBXC010000082.1:0-2635 GCA_036514455.1 Thermoplasmata archaeon
TGATCCAGATTGCCTCGGCGGATCGCGAGGCCCTCGTCCTCCCCAACCTCGTCGTCAGCGAGGACCAGGCATCGGCCACAGTCCGGCCCGAGGCGATCCGGGACGCGTTCTACGGCGCCTGCGCTCGGGAGGAGGCGGCCCGCGCGCAGTCGCTCCTGGTCCCCCAGGCCTTGGCCCCGTTCCAGACCCCCGTGCGCATGACCCGCGCCCGTTGGGGACGGATTCCGCGCGTATACATCGAGTGCCTCCGGGACCGGGCCATCAGCCCCTCCGTCCAGAGGAAGATGTACACGGCCCTTCCCTGTCGGAAGGTCATCGCCATGGACACCGACCACTCGCCCTTCTATTCGGCGCCGCGGGAGCTGGCGGACCACCTGCTCGCCTTGGCTTCGTAGGAGACGCGGAAGACCGGTCGCCTTCGGGATCGCCTGCGTCATCTCGGCTTCCTCCGTTCCACGCGGGCGATGACCTCCGGCACCTTTCGCCTCCGTCACGGCGCCGGTACCTCCTATGGACTCGGCGGTCGCTGACGCGGGGACGGTTGCTTCACCGAGTGCCAACGACACGGCTCTTTCCAACGACGCCGTGCTCACACCACGCCTTGTTCTCCCAGTCCCCGTGGACCTCGCCAACGATGTGGCCGGTGTCTGCAACCGCGGCCTCCCCCCAGGGGGAGACCCCTCCTGGAACCCTCGCTCGGAGCGCCTCGCCTGCAGCGTACAGGGTCGCGCGTCGAACAACGTCGTGGCCCGATTGCTGAGGCACCTCGGACTGGAGGGAACGCAACCAGGCCTCCTCCGTCGTCTCCCAGCCCCCTGCGCCCTCGAACGCCGAGAACCCGCCACGGCTGTACGCCTCCGAGAAGTCGACGAGGCCCGCCCGCAGGAGCTTCAGGAGGAGAATCCCCCGCTCCGGCTCGCTCGCCCGCGCGCACGCGTCCGCCATGTCCACGAGGGCCTGGGCGAGGCACGCCACGCCCTGGAACGTGACGCGGGTGTCCGGGTTGTCCCAGAACCTCGGGTCCGACCGGAGGCCCATGAGCATCATCGTGTATCCGCGGGCGATGCGGCCCGCCAGCTCGATGTCCACCCTCCCTCGGAGGATCGCGGACGCTGCCCGCTCGAAATCGACATCCGCCGAGCCCAGCCCGCACGCGCGGTAGTGCGCCTGGAACAGATGGCGGCCGTACGCGACGGCGAGCCTCCGCAAGACCGCGGGTCGGCGCTGCACGTCGAGGCCCTTGAGCAGCACGCGCGCCGTCCGCCGGACGGCGTTCTCGACCCGTTCCGTCACCAGCGTGAACGCGTGCTTCCAGAGCTGGGACATCGGCGCGCCACGATGGACCCGGGAGACGACCGCGCCGTCCGACCGCCGCAAGCCCGTCCACCGCGTGTCCGAGGTCCGACCGTGGAGGAGATGCTCGTCGTAATCGGACCAGCTCGAGAAGTCGAGCACGTCCGCGGCCATCGGCGTCGGCGGCGGGCCCGGTGCGGACACGGAGATCCCGCCGGCCCGCAAGGACTCCACGATCGCCCCGAACCGCTGCGCCTGGGCGGGGTTCGCCAGGAGGGACTCCAGGTCGCTCGCCACGAGTAGGGAAGTCGCATGACGGGATTCGACGGATGCTGCGAACTCGGCGGGATTCGAGGCCCCGAACGCGAACTCCCCGCTCAGGCCATGGTCCCGGGCCGCGAACCGCATCCCGCCGTCGAGCCCGGTCTTCCCCCAGGCGGTCGTGGACTCCTCCTGCGCCGCGAGCTGGCGGGCATCGAGCAGGAGGTGGACACCGCGGACGAGGTCCGGCAACCCCTCATGGTGGACCGTCGCCCGCCTCGCGGCGTCGAGGTAGCTCGCCAGGGTCCCTGCGGAGTACGCGGCCTCCGGCAACCACAGGCCGATTGGCCCGCCGTGGCGGCGGAGGAGGGGCGCGTAGAAGTCGACCATCATCTCGAACAGAGCTTCCCGCTCGATCCGGTGGTGGTGCGGGAGGATCGGATGGAACGGCGGCGTCATCGCGAGCCCCGCGGTCCCGCGCCGCCACGCCCCGACGACCCGGTGGTACGCGTCCGGGTCCCGCTCCAGGAGCCACGCGAGGGTCTGCGGCTCGACGTCCACGGAGGCGGCTCCCGCGGCCTTCTCCAGGACCCGCTCCATCCGCCCATACGTCCGCAGGACAGCGTCCGTCCAGTTCCGGCCCGCCACCCGCTCGGAACCGATCGTGAGCGCGACCGGGGAGCGCCGCTCCTCGAACCGCTGCGGCTTAAGCGGGTCCGGCTCGAGCCACCGCACGACGTCCCCGGGCTGATAGCCGTGGAAGTGGAAGGAGACGGTCGTCATCCGCTCAATCCTTCCCCGCCCACCAGTCCGGGTCGACCTCCGGGAACGGGGAGTCGAGCGCCTCGACCTCCCGCAACCAGACTTCGTCCACCGGAGGGATCGCGCCCGCCATCGCGGTCCTCGCGAGCGCGAGGAGGCGGTCGAACGTCGCGGCGTGGAGCTTCACGCGGGCCTCGGCATAGTCCCGCGCCGATACCGTCGTGATCAGGAAGGGCCAGTCCGAGGACTCCAGGAGGAGGAGCTCGCGGGCCAACTGTCGCAGGACCCGCCGCACGGCATCGGACCGCTTCCGGCGGAC
>DATBXC010000083.1:0-8592 GCA_036514455.1 Thermoplasmata archaeon
CCGAAGGGGCCCTGGAAGAAGTCGTTCGCCCCTGCGTTCGCGTTCCCCTCGTCGAGGCCCGTGTCCTGGATCCCGACGATCTCGTACACGTCGTCCGCGGTGCCCCGGATCCCGTCCGGGCCGTTGCTCACGCCCGTGAGGGTCGTCGGGAGCCCGCTCGTCTCCCGGTACCACGCGCGGCTGAAGCCGTGCACGATCCCCGCCTGGCGGTCGAGGGTCTGCTTGAGGTCGTCCTTGTAGACGACCGCGACGTCTTCGAGGCGGGCGACGTCCCCGATGCGCGCGCCGTCGATCACGGCCTCGACGGACGGCGGGATCGACGATGTCGCCAGGACTGTCCCGCCAAGGGCCGAAATCCTCCGGGCGAGCCGGAACTCCGACACCCCGTCGAAGGCGATGACCGTGACGAGCGTCGGGCCCGTCGCGCCCGCCAGGACCTTTGAGATCTTGTACGCAGGATGGTACGCACCCACGTACGAAACGAACGGGAGCGCGCGCACCGCGTCCGCGGCGGAGCCGCCCATCCGGACGATGTACGCGTGGTTCGGAGTGTAGAGCTGCGGGTCTGCGCCGAGCCGCTCGATCTGGGTCATCCATTCCGCCTTGATCGGTCCAATGAACTGGACGACGAACGCCCGGGGCGCGATCGACCGCAGCCCCGCGGCGAGGGCGGGCTCGCCCTGGGAGGTGTCGAACCGGAGCCCAGCCTCAGAGAATTCCAGGACGGTGCGGTCCGGCATTTCCGTCAGCGGCACCCCGAGCCACCGGAGGCGGGCCGCCTGGGACGGCGTCACCCGCAACAGGGCGAAGGTGCCTTCGTACTGCTCGACGACCGGGATGCCGGTCGCGCGCACGGAGGCGAGTCCCTGCCCGCCGATCTCGGCGAGCACGTAGCGCTCGGGCTCCGGCGGCGCGAGCAGCGGCAGCGGCGCCAGGAACAGGACGAGGACGGCGAACGAAGCGATCTGGACCCACGGCGCACTCATCGTAGTTCGCATTGCTCCCCACTCCCGCACAGAAACGGTTCCCCCTCGGAGAAGGTCTCGCGTTTCAGACGCGCTAATTGGGGCCTCCCTATAAGAAATGTTTGGAATAGACTCCGACTCGGCGGGCGGGAACGCGACGCGGGCCCCTTCGCCGGCGAACCCGGCGGAGGAACAGGGACCGACCCACAAGAATCAAATAAGAACCTCGCAATGGGCAGCACTCGAAGGGGAGAGGGGGCCGCCGTGTATCGTTCCTCGCTGCCGCTCGTTCTCGCACTCGTCGTGCTGATGGTTCTTCCCGCCCACGGGGTCGCGGCTCGGACGGAGTCGTCCGCCCTGCCGACGATGGCCGACGCGGTCGGCCCCCACGGCGGCACGGCCGCGCCCGCCCTCAATCGGGCGGCGCCACCGATGCCCTCGGGAGGCCCGCCGCGGGCCCTGTACCCGAGTGACGACTTCCGCACAGCCTCCGACGGCCTGGGACCCGTCCCCGCACTCTCGAGCGCGATCGATCGCCACGGGTTCCCCGCGGCGTGGGCGCAGAACCTACGGGGGCAGGGCGTGAATCTCGCCGTGATTGACAACGGCGTGGACTTCGGCCACCCCGACCTCAACGCCTCGTACGCAATCGAGACGAACCCCGCCTCGCCGTACGTCGGATGGCCCCTGGCATTCGACCCGAAGTCCATGGCCGCGTTCCTGAGGACGGGGCTCACGGACGGCACCTGGTACGCGAACACGTCCCGGTCCGGCGCGGGTCCCTTCGAGGTCACGCACACGATCAAGGTCGACGGGACGAACGATTTCGGAGAGTCGGAGCGCGTGGGGACGGATCCGCGGGATAATTCAGCCGGCGCCCCGGGCGGCGACAAACTGGACTACGACCTCACGGACCTCTACGTGACGCGGGACGAGGACCGGTGGTACTTCGGGTTCTCCGCGTTCCTCCGGGAATCGAACGACACGTATGTCCTCCTGCTCGACTTCGACAACGAGACGAGCGGGACGACGACGGTCCCGGCCGGGAAGCTCGCGGACACGAACACATCCGCGACGGACATCGTCACGGACGTCGCGTTCCGGCCGGACGGCTCGCAGGTTGCGACCGTCTCCGCGGACCGATACCTTCGAGTGTGGGACCGCGCGACGGGCCGGATCGTCTTTGCGGGAATCGCGCACGCGACGAAGCCGAACTCCGTGGCCTGGTCTCCCGACGGGAGCAAGATCGCGACTGCGGACCCGAACTTCCTTGTCATCTGGGACACGGCGACGTGGCAGTCGCGTCAGGTCCAGTACGTGCCCGGCTCGGACACGAGCATCGACGACAACGCGGTCCTCGGCTGGAGCCCGAACAGCGCCTGGATTGCGGCGGGGACGAACCGGTACGTGCACATCATCGACGCGACCACGGGCCTCCGGTACGGAACCCTCTGGGCCACGACCGGCGCCGTGAACGCAGTGCGGTTCAACCGGTTCGGGAACACGATCGCGACGGGGCTCAGCGACGGGAGCATCGTTACGTTCGACGTGAACGCGACGAACGTCCAAGCGTACCCGCCCGCGACCCGGGCATTTGCGAACTTCACGCTGTCCGGCGTGCACACGAATGCGGTCCTCGACCTCGCGTGGAACAGCGACGACACCCGGATTGTCTCCGGAGGCCGGGACAACCGCGTCGTCCTGTGGAACGTCCCCCTCCGCTCGCGTATCGCGGACAGCACAGTCAGCGGCGGGTGGGTCACGGGAGTGGAGTGGCGGAAGGATGGTCTGGGCTTCGTATCCGTTTCCGCGGGCGACCCGCCGAGCCTGTGGCGGCTCATCTATTGGACGGCCGCGGGCGCCCCCACCCTCACCCTGAACCAGCGAGCTCCGATGAGTGGGGTTGACACCTCCATCCCTGGGGAAATCGCGACGTCCTCCCAGGACATGACCGCTCGCCTCTGGAACCTGGCCGGGACGCAGTTGAGGATCTTCGTGGCCCACCGCCCCGACGCCGCGATCGTGGTGAACGGGTGGAGCCGGTACAGCGACCGGGACGCGACCTTCGCCCACGGCCTGGACATCGCCGAGTTCTGGCGGTGGAACGCCACGGCGGGCCGGTGGCAGAACGCGAGCTTCTTCGACGCCGCCGTGAACGGGACGCAGGCCTCGTTCCAGTTCGGGGACCGGCTCTTCAACGAGCTGTCCCTGCCGCGGTCCCTCCTCGGCGACCCGCCCGCAGTCTCCCTCGAGGTGTTCAGCGCGGGGCGCGGACCGACGAAGCCCCAGGACACCGCGCCCTCGGACCCGAACGTGTACTTCAAGAACCTCGACTTCGGGCCGGGCGCCCTCTCCCTCGGCGCCTTTGCGTACCGCCAGCCCGGGTTCTACACCGTGGATCCCTCCATCGTGAGCCGCTCCTCGCGATTTCACTTCGGGTATCATCCGTCCCCGATCCTCACGCGTCAGTACGGCTCAATCGGTCTCCTCGTCGTCGACCCGTCGGTCGCGGGCCGGTACGACGCCGTGTACGTCGACCTCGACAACGACCACCGCTTCACGCCCGCGGACGTGCGGCTGTCGATGTCCTCCCCGGTCGCGGCCCTCGACTTCATCGACGGCGCGACGGGACTCCCTGGACGGGACGGGATCGCGGACGTCTCGGGGGGCCTGATGTACTTCATCGCGGACGGGACCCTCCCGATCCCGTACTCGGACCGGTACGTAGCCCTCCAGCTCGCGGCGCAGCCCGCCCTGGTGAACCGGATCCCCGCGAGCGGCGAACTCGTCGCGTTCACCGGGGAGTTCGTCGTGGACCCGACGTCCGGCGCTCGGTCCGACCACGGGACCCGGATGGCCTCCCTGCTCGTCGGCCAGGGCCGCCTCACCCCGCCCGCGCAGGGCGTCTCCCCCGCCGCGAAGCTGCTCGCCCTGGGGAACGCGATGGACGACGTCGTGTCGTCCTGGTACTTCGCCGTCGAGGGATACGACGGCCAGCCCGCCACCGGCGACGAGGCGCAGGTCGTCCTCAGCCCGTTCACGCTCCCGACGATCCAGACGGACGGGTTCGACGTGTACTCCCGCACCGCGGACTTCCTGTCCGAGGTCCGCTCGGGCGGCGATGCGTTCTTCGTCGCGCCCGCGGGGGACCTCGGGTTCGGGTACGGCTCCATCGCCGCGCCCGCGTCCGCACCGGCGGTGCTCGCGGTGGCGCGCGCGGAGGACGGTACCTACCGCTCGAGCCAGGAGGGCGGGGCGGAGGGTCCGAACGCACACTTCACGGACCTCGCGATGTCAGCCGCGCGGGGCCCCACCGCCATGGGCACGCCGAAGCCCGACCTCGTCGCGATTGGCACCGCAATCACGGACCTCCCGCTCCACTCCGCTCCAGGGGATGGCACGACGGCCGTGGCCGCGTCGCCGCTGATCGGGAGCGACGTGTCCGCCGCGATCGCGGCGGGCGCGGCAGCGATCGTGCGACAGGCGTACCAGCAGAGGTATGGCGTACCGCCCTCTGCGGACCTCATTGCGGACCTGCTTCGCTCGGGGGCGATGGACCTCTCCCACGACGCGCTGGTCCAGGGCTCCGGGTTCCTCGACGTCGCGGAAAGCGTCCGCCTCGCGCGTGGGCTGGGCGGGCTGCTCGTCTCGCCCGGCGCCTTGGTGGCGGGGGACTATCGCAGCCTGCGTGCGGCGTCCTTTCCGCGGATCCTCGCGCCGGGCGCGTCCGACGCGCTGACGCTCCGAGTGGAGAACCGGGGCTCGGTGCAGACGATCGCCACGGTCTCCGACGCGGTGTACACCCGCCTCGGCGCGTACACGATCACGAACGCGACCGTCCGGGATCTGTACTCCTCGAACGGGGACATCACGTTCTGGCTGAACGCGACCGGCCTCTCGAAAGTGGACGGGACCACCCGCGCGGTGCTCCAGATCGCCCCGCCGATTCCTGGCGCCTGGGCGGGCGCGGACCTCGTGAAGGTCACCGCCACGAGCGACATCGACCGGCTCGTCTGGAGGACCGGCGTCACGACCACGCTCAACTACTCGTACACCCTGGCGGCGATGGACTGGCAGGTGAACGCCTCGAACTGGATTGGCCTGCCGTACGGGCCGTTCCCCGCCCCCGGCAACTTCCGGAACGAGCTGAACACGATCTCGGAGACCGCCCACGTCGCGAACGTCCTCGAGGTGCGGGCGGCAGAGCCCGCCTCCTCCGTCCGCGACGGCCTTGTGGTTCATCTGGGCGAGACGTCCGGGGGTACCGGCCTCCTGGACCTGAACTGGACGTTCACGGTCGAGTTCTACCGCCGCGTGGACTGGGCGTGGGTCTCGGAGACGCCCGGATCCCTCACGATCCCCGGGGGCGGGAACCGGACCGCGAGCATCGGCGTCTCCGTCGCGCCCTCGGCGGGTCTCGGGGTCTACGAGGGCTTCGTCCTGGTCACGAACACGAGCTCGGGGCGCACCCAGGCCGTGCCCCTCGTCGTGAACGTCGCGGCCTCGGGCCCCGACATCCGGATCGGCGGGAACCTGCTCACGACGGACCTGTACGACAACAACCGGCTCTTCGGCGGGAACGACTTCACGCTCCGGGGGAACAACGTCGCGAGGCCGTACCTCGGGGACTGGCGGTTCTACTTCCTCGACATCCCGGACAACGGGATGTTCGTGAACCCGCGGGGCCTCAAGCTCGTGATCGACCTGCGGTGGGGCGTGAAGCCCTCGGACCTGGACATCCAGGTCTTCGGGCGGGCCGCGGCGGACGCGTTCTCGACGGGGCACGGGGACCGGTACGGCCCTGCCCCGCTCTCCCTCCGCGGCAAGACGGACGAGGTCCTCCCGCCGGACTTCAAGACCGCCACGAACGAGAGCGAGGACGTCCTCGCGATCGACCTCCGGCCCGGGCTCAACGTCGTCGCAATCCACGCGACCCGCCTGAAGGGCGTCGCGCCCTCCGAGCCCGCGGACGGCATCGGCGGGTGGGTCCGCGTCCGCCCGAACGTGGACATCTCCACCCCGGACCTTGCGGGGAACGCGGGCTTCACGTTCCTGTCGAGCCTGGACCTGCGGGACGGCCTCCGGGCCTCCGCGGTCGGCCCCGCGACGACGGCATCCCTGCTTGACGAGCCGATCCCGCAGGACTGGCAGAGCTGGTGGAACTTCCCGAACTTCGGCGAGTTCCTGTGGCGGGGCTCGTTCAACTACACGTTCAACCTCACGAAGGCGCTGATCCTCGAGGTCCACCTGATGGGAAAGTCCGACGTGACGGACCTCGACCTCGGGGTCTTCCGGGACATCAACGGCAACGGGAAGCTCGACCTCGACGAGGTGAAGGACGCGAACAGCAAGAACCGCGGCGGGAACGAGTGGATGTACGACGCGGACGGCGACGCCGACGAGACCGTGAAGTGGCTGAACCCGCCGGACGGGCAGTACTTCGTGAAGGTCCTCGGGTTCACCGTGAACGCCGTCGTCGGCCACTTCGACCTGGACGTCTCGATCACCCTGGACACGGGGAAGGGGTACGAAATCCCGGAGGCCCCGAAGCCCACGGAGATCGTCCGGGGCACGGAATCCGGGCTCGCGCCGTTCACCCTCACGAACTTCTCGATGGCCTGGGACTTCCCCGGCGACACGGTGGACGGGGACTACGGCGGGGCCGTCCTCCTGGGCCTCACCCGTGCGCCGGGGGTGCTCCTCATCCCGGTGAGCGTCGGGCTGGACCGGCTCCCACCCTCGATCACGGAATTCTCGTTGACTACGATTACGGGACGGCTGAACGAGGCCGACAACCGGACGACGACGGACCTTTCCCCGACCCTCCTGTGGAGTCTCTCGGACCCGAGCCGCGGCGAGCTTGACGTAACCCGCGTCACGGTGGCCCTGGACGGGGCCGACGTCACCTCCGACGCGTCCGTAATCATCCAGCTCGGCCCGAACCCGCTCGGCGTCCAGGCGTTCTGGGACGGCACCGTGACGTATGTGCCCCGGCCCCTGGACGAGGGCGTCCACGACGTCGTCCTTACGGTCGGGGACTTCGCCGGCAACCTCGCGAGCCAGGCCGTCACCGTCGTCGTCGACACGACCGGGCCGACAATCGCAATCGAGGGGTCGAGCCTGCGGTTCACCCGCCAGGCCGTCGAGACCCTGACGGCGGTCTCCGACCCCGGGGCGTCCCTGAGTTTCGGCGGGGCCTGGATTCCGGTCGGGCCGTCCGGGCGGGTCTCGACCACGGTGTCCCTGCTCCCGGGCGCGAACGAGTTCCGCGTAACCGCCGCGGACTGGTTTGACACGGACGCGTTCGGCGCCCCCGTGCCCGGCAACCCCACAGAGGCGGGCGTCACCGTGATCCAGGACTCGACGCCCCCGCGATTCTCCCGGGGCCCGACGCCGGACGAGCCCGCGACGCGGGCATATGGCGTCACGATTCGGGGGGCGGTAGCGGAGGAAATCGCCCCCGGCGTCGCGTGGCCACCCGATGACGTCGTGGTGACCGTCCGAGGCGCGCGGGCCGCCGTGGGCGCGGACGGCTCGTTTGAGGCGGTCGTACCGCTCCAGGAGGGCCTGAACCCGTTCGAGGTCGTCGCGACGGACCTGGCGGGGAACGAAGTCCGCGCCTGGGCGAACGTGACCCGCGACTCCCAGGCTCCGGTTCTGACCGTGGACCCGATTCCCGCCCGCGTCACGACGGGCGTCGTCACCGTCTCGGGCCGCACGGAGCCCGGGAGCCTGGTGACCGTGAACGGCTTCGTCGTGCCCCTCGACGGGGACCGTTTCATCCGCAGCAATGTGACCCTGAGCGCGGGGGAGAACGCGATCGTCGTCCGCGTCGAGGACGCGGTGGGGAACTTCGACGAGCAGCGGTTCTCAGTGTCCCTCGTCGCCGCTCCCGGGGATCCGTGGAGCGTCGCCGGGCTGGTCGCCGCGGCGGCCATCGGCGCGTTCCTCCTGGCCTTCCTGCTCGCCCGCCGGTTCCTGTTCCCTCCCGCCGAGGCGACGGAAGAGCCCGAGGAGGGACCATCGGCCGAGGAGACGCCCGTGGAGGAGGGCCCTGCGGAGGAGGAGATCGAGGAAACCCCGCCCGCGACGGAGGGCGAACCCGAGGACGCCTCCGCGCCGCGCGTCACGGTCCCGGGGGCGGACGAGGAGGAGGAACTCGGGGACCTGGACGAGGCGCTTGCGGGCCTCGGGGAGGAACCGCCGGCGCCCGAGGACCCCCGGGTCACGAGACTGCGCGACGCCTTCGAGTCCGGGAAGATCAGCCGCGAGGTCTACGAGGCGAACCTCAGGCGGCTGGGGAAACTGCCATGATCTCGGGACGCGCCTCCAGGATTTCGGCCCGCCCGAACCCCGGTTAACCGTATTATAGGGGGTAGCCCATCGCTGGAGTTCAGCGATGGCGGTGCGCACCCTCAGCGACGCACTGTACGCGTTCGACCGGATCCCGTGGTGGGCCATCCACATCGGGACCATCGTTGCGGTGATCGCCGCGATGGGCGCGGCGTTCGGCGGGATCGCCCTCCAGTTCGCGATCCAGGGCATCGTCGTCGGGAGCATCTACGTCCTGGGCGCGTCAGGCCTCTCCCTCACGTACGGGATCAAGAAGTTCGCGAACTTCGCCCAC
>DATBXC010000084.1:0-2858 GCA_036514455.1 Thermoplasmata archaeon
ACGAACCCGCCGCCCTTCAGCGCGTCCCCCGCCATGAAGGACTCCGCGAGGTAGTCCAGGCTCGTCCCGTTGATCACGACCCGCGGCTTCCCCACCGCGTTGATGAGGGACCGGCCCGCCGTGCTCCCCCGCACGTACACCTCCCCGCCCTTCGCCGCGTACATGAAGGTCTGCCCGAGGTCCCCGTGGACGACGAGCTTTCCCGCCTTCAGGATCTGCCCCATCTGGTCCTGCCCGTTCGCGTGCACGTGGACCTCCGCGCCGTCGAGGCCGCTCGCCAGGTAGTCGCCCGGGCTCCCGTAGAGGTCCAGGCGGAACCCGTGGCTGTCCGCCCCGAGCCCGCACCCGAGGAAGCGCTGTCCCGTGAGGTCGAACGCGATCACCCGCCTCCAGTCTTTCCGGTGCGCGGCCACGACGAGCTCGCCCAGGCCGTCGTCGCCCTCGGGCGGGAACCCGCGGGCGTCCACGACGAGGACGTCCTCCGGGCCCCTCGGCGGGCGGATGCGGGAGCGGGACTCCCAACCGATCAGGACGTGGCCCGTGGAGAGCCCCTCGAGCGATCGGAGGAACGAGAATAGCTCCTCCTGGAGAATGGCCCGCACCGCCGCCCGGCGTTTGCCGCCGGTCGGATAGCTGCGGTCCAGGAGGAGCGTGAGGAGGTCCACGAGGGCGCGGATCGCGTTCGGGCCCGCCGCGAGGGCGCGCGTGCGGAGGTCCCCGACCGTCTCGCGGACGTCGTCGAGCCCGAGACCCGGGAACTCTGCGGTCAGCGCGTCGAACGCGCCCGCGGGGTCCCCCGCCGCGACGCGCTCCGCGAGGTCGTCCGTCAGCGTGTCGAGGTCGACCTCGCGCGTCCCCGCCAGCCCGCCGCCGTTCTGCGCGACGCCCGCGGTCACGGGGTCCCCGAACTTGTTCGTGCACCGGAGGTACATGCCCTCGCCGTACTCGTGCACGCTGAACACGAACGCCCCTCCGTCCGTGTGGCTCCCGCCCCGCGCGTTCCAGTACCGGTCCGCGACGGGGAGGAAGCGACGGTCCTCCGCCGCGAGGCTCGCGAGGGCCGCGTCGATCGCCTGCTTCTCGCTCGCGATCAGGCCGATGGACGCCTCCGGGTTCTCCTGGAGCGCGAACACCTGCGGCCGCAGCATCGACGTGTCCGTGATCCCGATGAGCTGGGACGCGCCCTCGTCCACGTCCGTGCGGCCGAGGATGAAGAACCACGGTCCGTCGGGGGAGCCGTGCATGTGCACCGCCTGGATCATCCGGTACACTTGCTGGCGCTCCGGGGGGAGCATCGCGAAGTCCCGCTCCGTGGTGGGCGCCATCGCCTCGATCACGTACTCGAGCGGGTAGCCGTACACGCGCTTCAGCAGGTCGAACAGGAGGACGCTGACCTCCGTGTCCGTGAGGAAGAGCGGGTGGATGTTCCGCTGCTTCAGGTACTCCACGACGGAGTGGTAGTTCGCGAAGTCCCCGTTGTGGACGAGCGCTTCGTCGAGGCCGATGAACGGGTGGGCCCCGCCCGGGTGCCACACCCGCCCCTTCGTCGGGTAGCGCTGGTGGCCGATCCACACGTGGGCCCGGAGGTCCTCGAGCTTGTAGTAGCGCGCGGCCTGCTCCGCGTAGCCGACGATCTTGAACACGAGGAGGTTCCGCCCGTGGCTGAGGACGAACGCGCGCTTGTCCCCGAGGGACGCGTAGTGCTTCGCGTTCAGCCGGTACGTGTTCTGGAACACGAACTCGTCCTCCGCCTTCCGAGGGTCGAGGTCCGCGAGGTCCTTGTCGGTCAGGAAGCCCTGGAGGACGCCGGGCTTGACGCGGACGAAGTACCGCCACACGAGCGGCGGCCGCACGTCGAGGCCGATTGACGCGGGGTCCTCGATGCCCTCCACCGCGTACGCGGTGTGGACGTCAAAGTGCGGGTGGACGAACTCCGCCTCCACTTCGGGGCGGGCGGACTCGTCGAGGTACCCGATCTGGAGGAGGTAGTGGGTCTTCAGGACGCCCGCGGGCACGCGCATCTGCTCGGGCACCAGGCCGACCGCCGCGATTCCCCCGCCCTTCCCGTTCCCGCGGTTGTGCATCTGCTCGACGGGGCACAGGATGTGGTACCCCCGCACGGGGACCGTCGACGCGAGACCCACGACCCCGCATCCGCCCTCGTCCTCCGCCTTGACCGCGTCGATCGGGGATCGCAAATCGCTGCGCGCACGGAGGATGAGGTCCGCCGGGCTCACCACTTCGTGACCCCCCCGACGGTCGTGGACCCGTTGCTCGGGACGCGGACGAGGAGGTCCGTCCTCCCCCGGAGGTCCCGGATCGAATCGAGATTCAGACGCGCGAGAATCTCCCGGAGCTGGAGCTGCCACGCCCGGTACATGTTCGAGATCTTCTGGGCGCCCCACTCCGGCTGAATGAGCTGGCTCAGCTCGGGGTCGGTCGTCGTGATGCCCCACGGGCACCCGCGGCCGGACTCGCAGTTCCCGCACAGGACGCAGCCCACCGCGATCAGCTCCGCGGTCCCGGTGATCACGCCGTCCGCGCCGAGGGCGATCGCCTTCGCGGCGTCCCAGGCCGTGCGGATCCCGCCCGAGGCCATGAGCACGACCTCGTCCCGGATCCCCTCCTTCTCGAGGAACTTGTGGACCTTCGGAATCGCGAGCTCGATCGGCATCGCGATGTTCTTCTTCGAGATGTCCGGCGCCGCGCCCGTTCCACCGTACCCGCCGTCGAGGTGGACGATGTTCACGCCCGCGTAGTAGCAGCCCACCGCGACCATGTCCACGTCCGTGGGCGTCGAGACCTTCGCGGACACGAGGGCCCTCGGGTTCATCGCGCGGATCCAGTCGACGTGCTTC
>DATBXC010000085.1:0-10214 GCA_036514455.1 Thermoplasmata archaeon
CCGTCCCCCGCGAGGAGGACGATCTTGAGGGCCATGGCGGGCCGCGATGCGACGCGCGGGCCTTAAGGCTTCTCCGGGGAAGGGCCCGGCGGGCCGTCTCCGGTTATCAATGATTATAGATAACTCTGGCGACCGCGGTCCGCTCCCGCCATGGAGTCCCTGGTGGCACTCCTTCGCACCTACGCGGTCCGCTTGGCCGCGAGCTCCTTCTTCAGCTTCGGCACGAGACCGCCCGCCTCGAGGATCTCGAGCACGTTCGGCGGGAGGGCCTTGAACCGCATCGCCCCGCCATCCGGGAGATGGACCGCCCCGTGGGCCATGTCCACCTCGACCACGTCGCCCGCCTTCACCTTCTCTCGAAGACCCGCACACTCCAGGACGGGGAACCCGAGGTTGATTGCGTTCCGGAAGAAGATGCGGGCGAACGAGTTCGCGAGGATCGCGGAAATCCCGAGGGTCTTCAGGGCCACGGGCGCCTGCTCCCGGCTCGACCCGCACCCGAAGTTGTCCCCCGCCACGAGGATGTCCCCCGGCTGCACCTTCTTCGCCCACGTCGGGTCCACGGCCTCGAACGCGTGCTCCGCGAACACCTTCGCGTCCGTCGTGCCGAGGTACTTCCCCGCGATGATGTGGTCCGTGGAGATGTCGTCGCCGAACGTCCACACGCGGCCCTTGAGGCGGGTCTGCATCGCGTAACGGGGAAGCCACTGAGGCCGATAAGGTTGCTGTCGACCGTGGGCCGAAGAGATAAGCATCCGGGGCACCATTCCTTGCGCCATGCCGCAGAACGCCCGGCCCGAGTTACGCGTAACGCTTCGGCTCATGTCCCTACACGGACCCCAGGAGGAGAGCATCGAGTTGGCCGTGGACCCGTCCGCGCTCTACACATGGATTCCCAAGGAAGTCACTGAGCGAGTCGGTGTCAGGGACAGAAACGTCTGGCGATTCCGCACAGCCGCCGGGGCTACAATCGAGAGGCGCGTTGGAGACGTTCGAATCGAGGTCGAGGGCCACCAAGGAGCGACGGTTGTCGTGTTCGCGGAACCGGAGGATCGTGTAATCCTTGGTAGCCTGGCCCTGACGTCTGTAGGCCTTGAGGCGGACCCGGCAACCGGCATCCTAAGGGAGATGGAGTACTTCCTCGCGCTCGCGACCGCCTAGGCCTTCCGCGGGTCCGTTATCTCCCCGTGAATCGCGGAGGCGGTCACGGTCCACGGCGACGCGAGATACACCTTCGCGGTGGGCGAACCCATCCGGCCCGGGTAGTTCCGGTTCGTCGAGGAGATACACACTTCGTCGCCCGCCAGCGTCCCCATGTGCCCGCCGAAGCACGCCCCGCACGTCGACGATGTGAACGTCGCGCCCGCGTCCATGAAGATCTCCACGAGCCCCTCCTTCAGGGCCTCGCGGAAGATCCGCTGCGAGGCGGGCGTGATCAGGAACCGCACCCCGGGCGCCACCTTCTCCCCCTTCAGGAGCTCCGCGGCGATCCGCAGGTCCTCGATGCGGGCGTTCGTGCACGACCCGAGGAACGCGACGTCGATCTTCGTGCCCACAACGTCCTCCACAGGCTTCAGGTTCGCGGGGTTCGAGGGACAAGCGACCTGCGGGCCCATCCCGTTCACGTCGAACGTGTGCGTTTTCGCGAACGCCGCGTCCTTATCGGACTCAATCGCCTTGAACGGAAGGCCCGTGTGGGCGAGGTACTCCTTTGTCTTCCCGTCCGCCGCGACCATCCCGACCTTCGCTCCCATCTCCGTCGTCATGTTGCACAGGACGAAGCGCTCGTTCATCGGGAACGCCTTCACCGTGGGCCCCGTGAACTCCACCGCGGCGTAGCGGGCGCCGTCGTCCCCCGTGGTCCCGATGACCTTGAGGATCACGTCCTTCGCGCCGGTGCGGGCCCCGAGCTTCCCGTGGATGTCCACCCGCATCGTCTCCGGGACGCGGAGCCAGAGGCGGCCCGTCGCCATCACCGCGGCGGTGTCCGTCGCGCCGATCCCCGCCGCGAACGCGCCGACCGCACCGACCATGTTCGTGTGGCTGTCGCTCCCGATCACGAGGTCCCCGGGGTGCGCGTACCCGCGCTCCGCGATGAGCTGGTGGACGATCCCGTGGTCCCCGACGTCGTGGAACCGCGCGATCCCCTGCTTGTGGCAGAACTCGCGGATCGTCTGGTGCATCTTCGCGATCTCGGGCGTCGGGGGCGGGACCCAGTGGTCCAGCGTGACGACGATCTTGGCGGGGTCCCAGACCTTCATCGTGCCGATCTCGTTGAAGGGCATCAGCGCCATCGCGAGCATCTCGTGCATGTACAGGAGGTCCACGGACGCGTCGACGATGTCGCCCGGCGCGACGTGCTCCCGCCCGCTCGCCCGGGCGAGGATCTTCTCGGAGATCGTGAGGCCCGCCATTCCCGCCTCGCCCTACGAAGGCGGGACGACTCATAAGGATGGCCCTTTGGCGGAGCCGCGCCGCCCATCCGCGAGCCGGCTGAATCCTTTTAGCGTCCCGCGCGTTCCCGCCCGCGTGGCAAAGGCCGCATCGAAGCTCGCGTTCGAGACGACGGTCCGCGTGAAGGGGAAGGTCGTCGAGACCGTGATGTGCGACTGCGAGGAGGAGGGCCACGTCGGCATCCGCGTCGCCCGCCACGCGAGGGGCGGGGACTGGTCGTACTCGAAGGAGGACCGGGACTCGTACTACGACATCGTCGCGTACAGCAAGGACGGCGCGTACGCGACTCTCCGGTCCGGGGATTGGGTCGAGGCGAACGTCACGATCCACGGGCGGCTCGCGCGCGTGCCGACCGGGGAGCTGGAGCGGGGCGGGCTGAACGACGGCCACCGGTACGAGGGCCGCGTCTCGAAGGCGGGCGGCTCAGTCGAGGTGGACTTCGGCACGTTCCTGGCGGTCGTGTCATCTGAGAACGAGGCCGCCCTCCGGAAGGCGGTCGAGGCGGAGGGGCTCCGCCGCGGCAGCTACGTGGAATCGGAGTGCGCGGTGGAGGCGGCCGTCCTGCGGCACGGGAGCCGCGAGGAGATCCTGGGCGGGTCCCGCCGGGTCTTCCCCCGCCGCGGCCACGCGTAGCGGCGGAAGCCGGACCGGCTCGGAATCAACGATGATACCGAGCGCAAAAGGCCCTTATGCGAGGAACCGCGTCGCGCGGCCCCCGGAGGCCCTCCATGGACTCCCCGATCGCCCGCCGCGCCCTGCTCGTGCTCCTGGCCGCCGCGCTGACCGCCGCCGCGTCCGTCGTCCTCGTCGCGTCCCCCGCCCGCGCGGGGACCGCCGTCGTCTTCATCGAGGACTTCGAGTCCGGCGCGCTCGGCCCGCGCTGGACGAGCGCGGACAACAACCCCGCCTCCGGCCTCGATCACTGGGCCGTCACGAACTACTCCAAGCACGCCGGGAACTACAGTGCCTGGGCCGCGCAGGTCGGGACGCAGTCGAAGGGCCCCTTCGCGGGCATGAACAACTCCGCCGTCCACGAGTACGACGACGACATGGAGGCGGACGTGTCGATCAACCTCAGCGTGAGCGGATTCACGAGCCTCACCCTGTCGTTCTACTACTCCTCGAAGGCGGAGAGCGGCGGCGGGGACTTCATCCAGGCGTGGTACGAGGCGGGCGGGGTCCAGACGATCATCTTCACGAACACGGGCGGCACCGGGAACCGGTGGGATCTCGTCTCCGTGGCGGTGCCGAACGATGTCGAACGGCTGATCATCCGCTTCACGACGGACTCCGCGAACCACGGCTTCGAGGGCGCGTACGTGGACGACGTCGTCCTCACGGGCACGGAGAGCAACCCGCCGACGTCGGCGGTCGGGGCCCTGCCCACGCACACGAACGCCGTGCCGTACCCGATCCCATACACCGCGCAGGACGGCGCGAACGAGAGCGGCGTGGACTACGTCGAGCTCTGGTACCGGATGGGCGCGAGCGGTCCGTTCAGCCTTTACGCCCGTCCCGCGAACCCGCAGGGACGGTGGAACCCCTGGCTCAGTCCCACGATCCCGTTCGACACCGCGTTCACGGGCGGGGACGGGACGTACGAGTTCTACACGGTCGCCGTGGACAACGCCTCGAACCCGGAGGCCGCGCCCACCGCGGCGGACGCCACGATGACGATCGACACGACGCCCCCGGCGCTCACGATCACCGCCCCCGCCGGCGGCGGGTGGCTCACCGCGGCGAGCGTCACGGTCACCTGGCAGGGCTCCGACGCCCTCTCCGGACTGGACCGGTACGAGACCGCGATCGACGGCGGGGCCCTCACGTCCGCGGGCACCGGGACCTCTCGTGTGTTCTCGGGCCTGTCCGAGGGACCCCACGACATCGCTGTGCGCGCGTACGACGGCTCGGGGAACCTCGCGATCGCGACCGTGAGCTTCGGCGTCGACACCGCGGCCCCCATGGTGGCGATTAGCGCCCCCGGCGCGAACGCGGTGTTCAACGCGAACGCCGTCACGTTCGAATGGACCGGGAGCGACGCGACCTCGGGGATCGACCACTACGAGGTGTGGGTGGACGGCGAGTCCCCCACGACGACCACCGACGCGAACGTCACGGTCGGGGCGATCGCGGACGGGACGCACACGTTCCACGTCGCGGCCGTCGACCGGGCGGGGAACCGGGCGGAGGCCTCCGTCGCGTTCACGGTGAACCTGAACCCGTACGGGTGGGCGCTGTGGCTCCTCCTGATTCTGGCGCTCGCGGCGATCCTGTTCCTCGTGCTCTGGTGGAAGCGGCGCAAGGACGAGCGCGAGCTCGAGGAGCGCGTGGGCACGCAACCCGCGCTGGAAACCGGCGCGGACGAACCGCCCGCGATTGAGCCGATCGGAGAGGAAGGGGCCGGGGAGCCTCCGCGGACATACTAGCGCACCCGCCCCCGCAACCGCACTCCGGCAGCAGCCAGGCGAGGCCATCGAGCACCGCCCGGTCGTTCTCAGGTCTGCGAACGTCCAAGAACCTTTATGACGCCCCTGGCGCATCGAGTTACTCGGGGGAGGAGACAATGTATCCGATGTCCATCAAGCTCGCCGCGGTCGCGCTCGCCATCCTTGGCGTGAGCGTGGGGGGGATCGCGGCCACGCATGCGGGCCCCTGGAGCGGGACGGGCGACACGGTCGTCGCGCCGCACAGACTGAACCTCCAGAGCCACGGGAATTTCGTGACCGCGGTCCTGAAGAACGCCTCGGAGCTCCCGAGCGGCCTGACCGCGTCCGACCTCACCGCCACGGCGACCATCTCCGTGAACGGGGCGGACGTGTCCGTGGACGCGACCGTGCGCGCGTACGACGCGTCGAACCACACGGTCGTCGTCAAGATCGACCGTCAGGCGATCTCCGCCGCCATCTTGGAGGCGGTGGGCACCGGGAAGACCGTCGAGGACCCCATCACCATCTCCGTGACGGTGAGCGGGGGCGGAGCGAGCGTGACCCGGACGGGCGAGCTGGACTGGTTCAGCCACCCCTGACCCCGCCCCGACACGGTGGCAAGGTCGCTCGGCATCGCCCTAAGGGCGACGGCGCTCGCGGAACCGTCGCGACCAGGGCCGAGGGTCACCAGTACTCCGGGGGCGGCGACAGGCCGACCCTCCGGACAATCGACCAGAACTCGATGTCGCTCACCCCGCGGCGCTTCTCCTCGCGCTCCCGGTACACGTGGAGGAACGCGAGCTGCTCCTCCTTCGAGCGGCCCTCCGCGAGCTCCTTCACCATCGCGACGATCTGCTTCACCTGGTCCGGGGAGGCCTTGATCCCTTGCTTCCTCAGCTTGTCCTCCACCGCGGTGGACCCGGTGTGCTTCCCGAAGATGAACCGCCGCTCCCGCCCGATCCGCTCGGGCTGCATCGGCTCGTAGGTGGAGGTCATCTTGATCACGCCGTCCGCGTGGATCCCGCTCTCGTGGCTGAAGCTGTTGTAGCCGACGACGGCCTTGTTCGGCGCGATCGGGATGCCGCTGAGCTCCTCGACGAGCCGCGAGACCTCCGCGATGCGGGAGACATCGATGCCCGTCTTGTGCCCGTACAGGACCTCGAGGGCCATCACGAGCTCCTCGAAGCTCGCGTTCCCGCTCCGCTCCCCGAGGCCGTTCACGCACGTGTGCGGGACCTCGACCCCCGCCTCGCACGCCGCGAGGCTGTTCGCGACGGCGAGGCCGAAGTCGTCGTGGCAGTGGACGCTGAGCTGGGCGGGCTTGAACCGCTCTTTCACCCGCCCGATGAACCACTTCATCATCGAGGGCGTCGTGTAGCCGACGGTGTCGCTCAGCACGACGCGGGTCGCCCCCGCCTCGATGCACGCGTTGTACAGCTGCACGACGTAGTCGAAGTCCGCGCGGAACGTATCCTCCGTGACGAACGTCACGCCGACGCCGTGGGCCTTGGCGAACTCGACCTCCCGCACCGAGGCCTCGAGCACCTGCTCGCGCGTCATGTTCAGCTTGTACTTCAGGTGGAGGTCCGAGCACGCGATGAAGATCGAGACCTCGTCCACGTCGCACTCGATGCACGCCTCCACGTCCCGCCGGACCGCGCGGCACGCGGCGAGGATCGACGCGTCGAGCCCCGCGTTCGCGATCAGCTTGACGCCGCGGGCCTCCTCCTTCGACACGATGGGGATCCCGACGTCCATCACGTGGACGCCCATCTCGCTCAGGACGGTCGCGATCCGCAGCTTCTCCTCCGGGCTGAAGTACACGCCCGGGGTCTGCTCCCCGTCCCGCATCGTCTCGTCCCAAATCAGAATCTTCGGGGGGAGCTGCTTCCCGAGGCCCGCCTCGACGTTGTAGTTCCGGATGAGCTGCTCCTCCGCCACGTCAGGCACCCGCGATGCCGGTTACCGTATGAATCCGGAGTCGGAATATAAACCGGACGTGAGAGGGGATAGCACGAGGGCGGGAATAGGCGCCCACGCCCATCAAGCCCCGCACCAACGTGCCTAAATAGCGGGGCCGCCCGTGGGGCGTCTGGGACGTCCCCGAGAGGGGCGCCCCGTGTGGGTGGGATCGTGTCCGCACGCGGTTTTCGCAACGACGGTCCGGGGGGCGGGGGGCGGAGACGCCGGGGGCTTCTTGCCGCGCTCCTGGTCCTCGCGGGCTCCCTCACGGCGGCGATCGTGGTCCTTCCGACTCCCGTCCGTGCGGCGACCCTCTATGTCGGCGGCATCGGGCCCGGGAACCACACCACGATTGGGAACGCCATGGCCGCCGCCTCCCCGGGGGACACGGTCTTCGTGTACGGCGGGACGTACCGTGAAACCGTGTCGATGCGCAGCTTCGTATCCCTCGTGGGAGAGAACCGGGACACGACAATCATCGACGGCGCGGGCGGCTGGGCCGTGTACATGGCCACCGGAGCGAACGTCTCTCAGTTCACCCTGACGAATGCGCTGATCGGTGTGTTCGTGAACGAGCGAGGGGGCCCCGACTGCGCCTGCCGGATCGCGGACAACCGGATTACGGGCTCGACCGTCGGGATCTATCTGAACGCCTCGATGAACGTCTCCATCTCAAACAACGAGATGGTGGGCTCCGGAATCTCCTTCGAGAGCGGGTACAACAATCAGATCCGGTACTGGAACACCCACACGATCCAGACGTCCAACATCGTGAACGGCAAGCCCGTGTACTACTGGAAGGATGTCGCGGGCGGCACGGTCCCGCCGGGGGCGGGGCAGGTCATCCTGGCGAACGTGACGGACGTGACCGTGGAGGGCCAGTCCATCGGCCCGACCTCCGCCGCGATCGAACTCGGTTTCTCCACTCGAGTGCGGATTGCGGGGAACGCGATCCTGTTCGCGGACTCGGGATTCTTCCTCCCGTACGGAGGGGCGGTTGGCCTCTACCACTCCCACGCGAACACAATCACGGGCAACGCGATCTCGGATTCCCGGAACGGCCTCTACCTCTGGTCCTCGCACGACAACACGATCGACGAGAACACAATCCTGAACAGCCAGGCGAACGGCGTCGAACTTGCCGCCTCCCAGGGTGTGAAGGTGACCGGGAACACGATTTCGTGGAACCGCGCCAGCGGCGTCGTCGTGGACTGGCCGGCCGGCGGGAACCTCATCGCGAACAACACGATGGCCAGCAACCTACGGGGCGTTTTCCTCGGCAGCGACGGCAACACCGTCGTGAACAACACGCTGTCCACGAACCAGAATGGCATCCAGTCGAGCGGCGGGAGCCGCAACACGATTGCGAGGAACACCGTCACGGGGAGCGGCGACCGCGGCATCGAGGTCGACGGCGGCGCGTTCAACGTGGTGGCGGGGAACAACGTCACGGGAAGCCGCGGGCCCGGGATCCAGCTCTACCAGACCCGGAACAACACGGTCCTCAGCAACACCGCCACCAACAATCGGGACGGGATCTTCCTCGGCTCCGGGACCTTCGACAATCTCGTCCTCAACAACACCGCGGCGGACAACAGCTACGGGATTACGCTGTTCATGTCCACGCGCGACACCGTGGAGCGGAACAACGTCTCCCGCAACCGGTACGCGGGCCTGACGGTCGGCCTGTCGGACCTGGCGACCGCGACGGACAACCTGGTCTCCGGGAACGCGTTCGACCCCTCCGGCCTGTACGGCGTGTACCTCGACCGGTCCGTGAGCATCCTCGTGTACCACAACAACATCGAAAGGAACACCCGCCAGGCGTTCGACAACACGGGGAACCGCTGGGACAACGGCTACCCCTCGGGTGGGAACCACTGGTCCGACTACTCTGGCATCGACAACTGCAGCGGCCCGCTCCAGAACGTGTGCCCGAGCCCGGACGGGATCGGCGACACCCCGTACGGGTTCTCCACCGCGCAGGACCGCTACCCGCTGATGGCGTCGTCGCAGCCGACGCCGACACCGCCCTCCGAGCCCTGGAACCTCCGGGCCGTGGCGGGGGACACGACCGTCACCCTCACGTGGTCCGCCCCGCTCTACGACGGCGGTTCTCTGATCGCGAACTACCGGATCTTCCGCGGCACGTCCTCCGGCGGGGAGGCATTTCTCGTCGAGCTCGGGAACGTGCTCACATACACGGACACCGGGCGGACGAACGGCCAGGCGTACTACTACCAGGTCTCCGCGAGGAACGCGGTGGGCGAGGGCCCGCGATCCTCCGAGGCGAGCGCCACGCCCCTCGGCCGACCCGGCGCCCCGCAACTCGTCATCGCGACCGCCTCGGGCCGCCAAGTGCTCCTGTTCTGGAACCCGCCTTCGAGCGATGGCGGTTCTGCCGTGACCGCGTACCGGATCTACCGGGGGACGGCATCGGGCGGAGGGACGTACCTGGACACCGTCGGCGCCGTGCAGTCCTACTTGGACGCTGCGGTCTTGAGCGGGATCCGGTACTTCTACCAGGTCAGCGCGGTGAACGTCGTCGGGGAGGGCCCGAAATCCGCGGAGGCGGACGCGACCGTCCCCAACGACCCGCCCACCGTGGCCATCGCCGCTCCGGGACCGGGTGCGACCCTGAGCGGAATGTACCCCGTCGCGGGCACATCGGAGGACCCGGACGGCGCGGTCCAGCGGATCGAGGTCTCGATCGACAACGGGAGCTGGATCCCCGCCATCGGGACGGACCCGTGGCGGTACGACTGGAACACCACGACCGTCTTCGATGGAGCGCACACGATCCGCGCCCGGGCGTACGACGGGACGGACTATTCCTCGGAGGCGAACGTGACGGTCACGGTCCGCAACGGCTTCCTGCCCCCGCCCCCACCCACGGGGAGGCCGGTCTGGGAGCAGTCGCTGTTCTGGGCGGGAATCGCGACGATTCTCATCGTGGCGGGCCTGGTCAGCGCATTCCTTCTCTTGCGGCGGCGCAAGCGGCGGAAGCCGGAGCCGCGCTGAGTTCGACGGGGCCCGCGGGAGGTCTTATGGCCCTCCCCCGCCATCGCGCCCGCCGTGGCCCGCAAGCCCATCAAGACCTCCGTGGACTTCGAGGCGCGCTTCCCGGTGAAGGGCCGCGTCCTCTGGGCGGTGATGTGCGACCACTGCGAGGCGGAGGGCGAGCTCCGGTTCCGGATGGCCCGGGACCCGAAGAAGGGCTGGGACTACCGACTCGACGACAAGCACAGCTTCGTGGACGTCCACGCGGTCGACACGAGCAAGGCGTACGACAAGGTCCGCGCGGGGGAGTGGGTCGCGGGCACCCTGATCGTGTTCGGCTCCCTGAAGCGGGTGTGGCGGGGGGCGATCGCG
>DATBXC010000086.1:0-2271 GCA_036514455.1 Thermoplasmata archaeon
TTGAACAGCACGACGCGCTCGTCCGCGCCGATGTGTCCGCTCGCCACGAGCCCCTTGAGCGCTGCCAACGTCGCCCCGCCTTCGAAGCAGGCATGGATCCCCTCCCTCCGTGCGAGCTCGGCCGTCGAGGAGACAGTCGCCTCGTCAGACACCGCCACGCCCCGACCGCCGGAATCCCGCGTCGCCCTCAGCACGAGGCGGTCGCCCACGGTCCGGGGGACGCGCAGTCCCGCGGCCAGCGTCTTCGGGTCCTTCCACTCCCGCGCGTCCTCCCGCCCCTCCTCGAACGCGCGCACGAGCGGCGCGCATCCCGCGGACTGCACGAACGCGATCTTCGGCGGCGGCCCCTCGTGCCACCCGAGCGCCCGGAGCTCCCCGAACGCCTTCCATAGGCCGACGACGCCCGTCCCGCCCCCGGTCGGGAAGACGACCCAGTCCGGGACGCCGCCGAGCTGCTCCCACAGTTCGTATCCCATCGTCTTCTTCCCCTCCACGCGGTAGGGTTCCTGGAGCGTCGCCATCAGGAAGTACCCGAGCTTCTGGCACGCCTCCCCCACGAGGAGGGCAGCGTCCGCGACCGTCCCCTCGACGAAGAACAGTCGCGCCGGATACGCGGCAGCCTCGCGCACGATTTCCAGGGGCGTGTCCCGTGGGATCGCGACGAGCGCCTCCATCCCCGCCCGGGCGGCGTAGGCGGCCAACGCGCTGCCCGCGTTCCCCGCGGACGGTACCGCGAGTTTCGTGGCTCCGAGCGTCCGGGCCATCGGGACCGCCACCGCCATGCCTCGCGCCTTGAACGTGCCCGTCGGGTTCGTCCCCTCGTCCTTCACGTACAGCTCGCGGATTCCGACGGTCCGCTCCAGGCTGGGGCACCGCAGGAGGGGCGAGCCTCCCTCCCCGAGCGGGAGGACGTGCTCGAGGCTTCCCAGCGGGAGGACGGGAAGGTACCGCCACAGGTCTTTGCGCGGGAGCAGGTCCTCTCGTCGGAGTCCCTCGAGGTCGTAGCGGGCGAGGAGCGGCCTCGCGCACTCCGGGCATACGTTCCGAAGCGCGACCTCGTAGGTGCGCCCGCATGCGGAGCATTCCAGGTGATCGACGTTCGTCACGCGCGACGGCATCGGGGGCTCGTATTAATGAAACGCGCCTCGACTCAGCCCGCCGCGAGGCTCCCGTCCGTCGGTCGTCCGAGGGTCTCGAGGTACGCGCGCAGGGGGTCGACGTGGAGTTCGCGCCGCACGGAGCGGCGTCCGTTGGCCCGGACCAGCCCATCAAGCAAGGCCTCGATGTCGATGGCATCTCCGCCGGGTGCCGACCCGGCAGGCCGCGGGCCCTCGGACCCCGGGTCGGGAGGCTGCTCGACTGCCCGTTCGGGGTCCGTGGGAGCGTCGTCGACCCGCAGATCGTCCCGGGCGAACGAGGCGAGATCCGTCCAGAGGCCATCGAGGAGGTCGACGGCGATGGCCCGAGTGGGCCAGCGCGCGCCTCGGGGCTTATCCCGATTTCGGTGGTCCCGCACCTGGAGCCCGAGCGATGCGACCAGGGCAGCGGCTCCCACGATCGTCAGGGCCATCGGTATGAGCAGCTCGTCCATGTCCTCTTCCCCTGGGAGGGAAGGATGGACGGATGGCGGCATAAGCGGCGCGATGTGCTTATCAGTTAGGGGGTGTTGTCAGATGCCGAAATGGACGTGCCATGGCTTCGGCGTGCGATGCTCCGCGCCTTCCGGTCGAGGCGGCGCGTTCTCGTGGCGTACTCGGGCGGCGTGGACAGCGGACTCGTCGCGAAGCTCGCGTGGGATGCGCTCGGCACCGACGCGCTTGCCGTGATCACGGATTCCGAGTCCCTTTCGCGCCGTGAGCTCTCGGATGCGACGGCGGCCGCTGCGGAAATCGGCATCCCACTCCGCGTCCTCCGGGTATCCGAGCTGGCGAGCCCCGGATACGCCGCGAACCCCGTGAACCGCTGCTATTTCTGTCGGTCCGGACTCGCGGCGGTGCTTACGGGAATTGCCGCCGCTGGACGGTTCGCCGCGATCGCGGACGGGATTCACGCGTCGGACCTGGGCGACGTCCGCCCGGGGATCCGCGCTATGGATGAGGCGGGATTCTGGCACCCGCTCCTCGAGTCCGGCCTCGGGAAGGCGGAGGTGCGGGCGATGGCGAGGGCGGCCGGGCTCTCGTTCTGGGACAAGCCGAGCAACGCGTGCCTCTCCTCCCGAATCCCTCATGGGACTCCGATCACGATCGACCTGCTGCGTCAGGTCGAGGCGGC
>DATBXC010000087.1:0-8177 GCA_036514455.1 Thermoplasmata archaeon
GTAGCCTTCGGCATCGGGGTGTGGCTCTGGCAAGGGCAGGAGAAGGGCCTGGAGTACCTCACGGGATATGTCATCGAGAAGTCCCTCAGCGTCGACAACCTCTTCGTCTTCCTCCTCATCTTCTCCTACTTCTCCGTGCCGCAGCGGGACGAGCACAAGGTCCTCTTCTGGGGGATCCTCGGGGCCATCGTCTTCCGCGCCATCTTCATCTTCCTCGGCGTTGCGCTCATCGAGCGGTTCCATTGGGTCCTGTACATCTTCGGGGGCGTCCTCGTTTTCACCGCGGTGCGGATGGTCGTCGTCCGGGAGCGGGAGGTCCACCCCGAGCGGAACCCGGTCCTCCGCCTGTTCCGAAAGTTCGTGCGGATCACCCCCGACTACAGCGAGGACAAGTTTCTCGTCCGGCGGAACGGCTCTTGGTTCGCCACGCCGCTCCTCGTGGTCCTCCTCGTCGTGGAGACCACGGACATCATCTTTGCCATCGATTCCATCCCGGCCATCTTCGCTATCACCGTGGACCCCTTCATCATCTTCACGTCCAACATGTTCGCCATCCTGGGACTGCGAGCACTCTATTTCGCCCTCGAGAATGCCCTGCAACGCCTCCGCTACCTCCATTACGGGCTCGCTGCGGTGCTCGCTTTCGTCGGAGCGAAAATCTTCGTGGCGGACTTTTACAAGGTGCCCGTGGAGTACGCCCTCGGCGTCGTGGGACTCGTCCTCCTGATCACGACCGTGGCCTCGCTTCAGAAGACACGTCACGTGGCACGGTCGGCCAAGCCTGCCCCACAGCTCCCTCAAGATGTCCACCCCCATGGGCCGCAATCTATGAAGGAGCGACCGGACCAGCCCCGTGAGCCCGGAGGTGCCAAACGCACAGAGTTCTCCGAGGAAAAGTGAGATGTCAGGCGGAAGCCTTATCCCACGCCAGAACGAGCGCCCCCGGAAGACCAACACGAGAGTGTCCGCGTATTCAGTCTGAGGGGCAACTGCGACAACAAGCGTCTCGCTCAGAGCATCCCTATGCCACTAGGGCTAAGGTGACCTTACGGTCGAGGCCCACAGGTAACGTACCCCCCGCGTGCGCGGCTGCTTCGCCATCACCCGATTTGTTACACCCCTCTCCGTCCATGCGGCCGCGGCGTTCATCACCCGACTCCGGACAGAACCCCCTGGAGGGAAAAGCTATCTCCCCCTCCCGCGGTGCGGTGGGCGCGTGAAGCTCGTCGACGACCTCCTGAAGGGCGACAAGCGCGCCGCCGCGAAGTTGATCTCGATGATCGAGGACGACGACGCGGGTGCCTCGGAGGCCCTCGCCGAAATCTACCCGAACACGGGGAAGGCGCACGTCGTCGGGTTCACCGGCCCGCCCGGCGTCGGCAAGAGCTCCCTCATCAACCGCCTCATGCGGGAGTTCCGGGAGCGCGGGAAGAAGGTCGGCGTCGTGGCGGTGGACCCCACGTCGCCGTTCACGGGGGGCGCGGTCCTCGGCGACCGCATCCGGATGTCCGACACGGGGACGGACCCCGGGGTGTTCATCAGGTCCATGGCGACCCGCGGCCACGCGGGCGGCCTCGCCCTCGCGACGTTCGATGCGGTGAAGGTCCTCGACGCGTTCGGAATGGACCTCGTGTTCGTCGAGACGGTCGGGGCGGGCCAGTCCGAGGTCGACATCGCGAGCCGCGCGCACTCCACGGTCGTCGTGCAGATGCCGCAGTCCGGGGACGCCGTGCAGGTGATGAAGGCGGGCATCCTCGAGATCGGGGACATCTACGTCGTGAACAAGGTGGACCTCGGGGGCGCGGACCCGCTCGTGTCGAACCTGGAGTTCATGCTCGAGGACCGGGCGGGCTGGAGGCCGCCCGTCCTGAAGACCTCCGCGCTCGCGGGCGAGGGGCTGCCCGCCCTGGCGGACGCGATTCGCCGCCACCACGAGTACCTGAGGGCGGGGCCGGGGTGGCGGAGGCGGGAGTCGGACCGCGCCCGGAAGGAGCTTCTGGAATCCATGCGTCGGCTCCTGGCGGAGTCGTTCTCGGAGGACGCGCCGGGGGAGAAGTTCGAAGAGGAGGTCGGCGCGATCGTCGGCCGCAAGACGGACCCGCGCACGGCCGCGAGGAAGCTCCTGAAGGACCTGAAGCTCCGCGGCTGACACGCCCCGGCCGGGACTCGAACCCGGAATCGCCAGCTCACTCCCGCCCTGCACGAGGGCGATAGGAGGCTGGTGCCCTATCCATTAGGCTACCGGGGCCCGCGCCGCAAAGGTGGGGTGCCCGCATTAAAGGTTGCGAACTCGCGCGGCGCGAAGGTTCTCTCCATGGGGACGGGGCGCGCTCAGAGTTCCTCGGGCGCCTTCTCCTCGGGGGGGAGCTCCTCCTCGGCCCGCTCCTCCTCGGACATGGGCTTCGGCTCCTCCCGCCTCTCCTCCTTCGGGGCCTCCTTCGGGGCCTCCTCCGCGGGCTTCGCCACCTCCACCTTCTCCTCCTTCGCGGGCTCGGGCTTCGGCGGGGGCTTCGTATACTCCTCGACGAACCGGACCTTCTCGAACCCGAGCAGCTCCCGGATGTCCGCGATCACGCGGAACTTCGAGACGAACCACCGCTCGTCCGTCTTGCAGATGTCCGGGAGGACGACGTCCGCCTCCTCGCCGCGGATCGTGATGCCGAAGTTCTGGGAGAGGCCGTAGTCCATCTCGAGGATCGCGCGCAGGCGCTCCTCCGGCATCCCGGCCTTCTTCGTGAGCGTGAACGAGTACTGCAGGGCGCGGCCCGCGAGCGGGTTGTTGTAGTCGATCCGCACGCGCCCGCCCGTGACCTGGGTGATCGTACCCTTACGCCCGCCGAAGGAGACCTCCATCCCGACCTCCGGGTGAATCTCCTGCTTCAGGAACTCCCGCAGCGGGTGGAGCTCGACGAGCTTCGGGTCCCGCTCCCCCGCCCCCTTCTCCGGCGGAATCTTCACTTCCTGAGGCTTCCCGATCTCCGCGCCGAGGAGGGCCTCGTCGAGGCCCGGGATCAGGCGCCCGTGGCCCACGACGACGGGGAATTCCGCGTACACCTTCTTCTCGTCGAACTTGTCCTCCTTCTTCGCGAGCTCCGCGCGGGTCGTGTCGAACAGGGATCGGGTCCCGTTCGGGCTCACGACCCAGCCCTCGTAGTCGATCCAGGCGATGTCGCCCTTCGCGACGTTCGACGACGCGGCGTCCGTCTCCGGGGTGGCGGCCTCTGGCTCCTTCTCGGCCTTCGCGGCCTCGCCCGATGCGTGCTTCTTTGCGCGTGCCATCGCTCATCCCTGTCCGACGCGGCCCAGGACCGCCCCGGCCCTCACGGCGTGGGCTTCTGCAGCCCGATCGCCGCGGAGATTCGCTTGTACCGGTTTCGGATCGTGACCTCCGTGACGCCGGCGACCTCCGCGACCTCCTTCTGCGTGCAGGGCTTGTTCGAGAGCATCGCGGCGATGTAGATCACCGCGGCAGCGACGCCGCTCGGCGCCACGCCGCTCGCGAGCTCGTCCTTCTCGACCTTGTCGAGGATGTCCTTCGCCTTGCGCAGGACGTCCATGTCGAGGTTCAGCCTGTTGCAGAAGCGGGCGATGTAGTCCCTCGGGCTCTGCGGGAGGAGCCTGAGGCCGAGCTCCCGCACGAGGGTACGATACGTCCGGCCGATCGACTTCCGGTCGACGGGCGTCTTGTTCGCGATCTCGTCGAGGGTCCGCGGGACGTCGCACTGGCGGCACGCCGCGTACAGGGTCGCCGCAACGACCTCGTCAATCGAGCGGCCGCGGACGAGGTTCTTCAGGGAGGCCTTCCGGTACAGCACCGCCGCGGACTCCCGCACGTGGCGGGGCAGGCCCATCTTGGAGGCCATCGTGTTAATCTCCGTGAGGCCCTGCGCGAGGGACCGCTCCCCGCTCTTCGACGTGCGGATCCGGTGCTGCCACTTTCGGAGGCGGTAGATCTGCGCGCGGGACTTGTGCGGGATCTGCCGGCCGTACGCGTCCTTGTTCCTCCAGCCGATGGAGGTCGAGAGGCCCTTGTCGTGGCTCATCACGCTCGACGGCGGGCCCGCCCGCTCCCGGGACTCCCGCTGCTCCGTGTCGAACGCCCGCCAGTCGGGGCCCTCGTCGATGATGAAGTCGGTGAGAACGAGCCCGCACGACTCGCACACGATTTCCGCGCGCTCGTAGTCCCGCACGAGGTGCTCGCTCGCGCACTCCGGGCAGGTGTTGACGACCTCTACCTCCTTCACAGAAACTCCTCCCGACCAACCGGAAAGACAGGCGACCTAGAATCGGGCCGTATTTAAAGCTTATGCAGACATCCAAGAGGAAACTCGGGGGAGGCCCCCGCGCTCACGACCGGGCGGGGACGAGGAGGAACTCCCCGTTGCGAAGGAGCCGCCACTTCCCCTCGAACCCGGCGAGAACCTCCGAGCACACGATCCCGAGGCCCTCCCGCGTCGCCTCGTGGAGCGCGAAGTACGGGACGCAGGTCCTCGCGTCCCGGTGCCCGACGATCCGGTCCCCGTCGAGCATCAGGAACGTGTACGATGTGACCCGGCGGGGGAACGCGGCGTCGAGGCCCTCCTTCGCCTGCGCCACGGCCTGCTTCAGCTCCACCTCGGGGCGGGGCTCCGGCCCGAGCGCATCGAGCAGGCGGTCGAAGACCACGAGGGAGTCCGTCCGGCCCTCCCGCACCTCGTACCCCTCGATCGCCCCGTCGTGCGCGAAGAACACAGGCCGGCCGCCGACCTCGCGCCGGAACGGGTGGCTGAACTCCTCCTTCACCTGGTCCCGCCGCGGGGACCGGCGGACGTAAGCGACCAGAAGGAACGGCGGGTTCGCCATCCGCGCGACCGCCTTCACGGCCTCCTCGTACGCAGGGTCCGCGGTCGCCTTCTTCGCCCCGCGGCGGTACACCTCCTCGCCCTCCCCGACGCACGCGATCCCCCAGCCGTCCGGGTGGCCGGGCTTCGGATCCGGCTGCGGGCACCCGAAGTCCTTCGGGGTCCGGCCGGCGTCCGCGAGGGCGCGGAACGCGAGGAGGAGCTTCGCCGGGATTGGCTTCGCGCTCACGGCCGCGAGGAGGCGGGACATGTCAGCCCAGCTTGTACCCGATCTTCCGGAGGAACTCCATTCGGGCCCTCCGGTCCGCGTCCGTCTCGACCCCCTTCGGCCGCTCGCCGTCGATCACGCCGACGACGCCCCGCCCGCGCGGGTTCGACGCGACGAGCACGTCGACGGGGTTCGAGGTCGCGCAGAACACGGATACGACCTCGGGCGTGTCCCGGATCGCTCGGAGCACGTTCACCGGGAACGCGTCCCGGAGGAAGACGACGAACGTGTGGCCCGCCCCGATCGCGAGCGCGTTGCGCAGCGCCAGGTCCCGGAGACCCGCGTCGTTCCCCTCGACCCGCACCAGGCACGGCCCGCTCGCCTCGCAGAACGCGATCCCGAACTTCGCCTGCGGGACGCTGTTCGCGATCGCCTCGTGGAGGTCCTCCGCGGTCTTGATGAAGTGGGTCTGCCCGATGATCACGTTCAGGTGCTCGGGGTTCTCGACCGGGACGCTCTCGATGTCGACCATGTCGGGCCGCGAATCCCGCCTCTGGCGGTAAATAGCTTGCCGTGCCGGGGAGGGGGGCCTAGCCGGGCCGGAAGACGGGGTGGGAGGCCCGCAGAGCCTCCTCCTGGCGCTCCCACCCGTACGTGGACTCGAAGCACCGGAGGGCGGCAGCGGCCATCGCCCGCCGCCGGTCCGGGTCCCGCACAAGGCCCTCCACCGCGGCTCGAATCGAGGCGGGGTCCCGGGAGTCTGCGGCGACCGCGCACCCGCATCCGTCCACCGCGATCCGCCGCATCGAGGGGAAGTCGCTCACGACCATCGGCACGCCCAGGCCCATGTAGTCGAACATCTTCAGCGGCACGACGTAGCGCTGGTTCGCGCTCGTCAGGTGGAACAGGGCGAGGCCGACGTCCAGCACCGCGGCCTGGCGGAGGTATTCGGCGGTCGGCAGGGGCCCCGTGAACGCGGCCCGATCCCCGAGGCCCTTCTCTGCGGCGAGGTCCCTCGCGGCCGCGACCTTCCTCGGGAGGCCGCCGACGACGAACAGCTTCACGCGCGGGTCCATCGGGGCGATCGCGTCGAGGATCGTGGGGAGGGCCTCGTCCCTCCCGAGGGACCCCGCGATGCCCACGAGGACGTCGCCGGGCCCGAAGCCGGACGCCGCGCGGATCCCGGACCGCTCCGCCTCCGTGAGGCGGGGCATCTCCGCGATCGCCTTCGAGCCGTACTGGATCGTCACCGGCCTCCCCCATGCGCGGTACTTCTCCGCGAGCTCCTCGCCGACCGTGTACACGCGGTCCACGCGGTCGCAGAGCCGCCGCTCGAGGTTCGCGAACACGCGGGCCTCCAGCGGGCTCCGTTCGGAGACCATCGCGGGCCAGTCCTCGTGCGCGTGGTACAGGACCGGGACCCGGAGGGAGCGGCCCGCCATCACGGAGGCCCACAGCATCTCCAGGTCGTGGCAGAGGATCGCGTCCGGGCGCAGGGCCGCGATCTCCCGCGCGAACATCTTCGAGATCGAGCGGTACCCGAGGGCTCGGGCCATCGCCCCCCTCGGCGGGGCGAACTTCACCCGCCGGACCTGCACGCCGTCCCGGACCTCCCGCGGGGGCCATGCGGACTCGTCCTTGATCCACGACACGACGGCCACGTCCCGCTCGAGGGCCCGGAGGAGCCGGACCTCCCGCATCGCGCGGAGGACGGGCCACGGCTCGTACAGGTCCGTGTTCAGGACGAGGCACACCCGCATCGCGCCCGCACCCGCAGCGCCGCACTTGAACGTTGCTTCCGCCCGCCGTCGCGCGTCGAAACCATTTTGCCCGCCTATCCCTTCGGCGGCGCGATGAAGGTCGGACGCGTCGAGGACATGGCCCAGCACCTCCTCCGGATCCGGGGGCGCGTGACGACGGAGTTCCTCCCGGACCGCGGACGGGTGTTGGAGGTCGGCCCCGGGGAGGCGGTGTTCGACCGGAGGGGGTGCGAGTTCGTCGCGATCAACGTGTCCCGCCGAGGGGACCCGCAGGTCCTCGCGGACGGCCAGGCGCTGCCGTTCCGGGACGCGACGTTCGACGCGGTCGTCGCGACGGAGGTGATCGAGCACGTCCGGTACCCGTACAAGCTCCTCCGGGAGCTGCGCCGCGTCGTGCGGCCTTCGGGGCGGGTCCTGCTGTCCACGCCGAACGCGGCGACCCCCGTGAACCGGGTCGCCCTCGCCGTGTTCGGCCTGTTCCCGGACGACCGCACCCTGCACGAGGGCCAGGACGTCGGGCACATCCACTTCTTCACCCGCCGCTCGTTCCTCGAGGCCGTGCGGGCGGGGGGCTTCGCGGTCTCGCGGGAGTGGGACTTCCTCCTCCAGGTCCTCCCGGGCCGGTACGTGTACGACACGGGATTCGAGCAGGCGTTCCCGAACCACGCGAAGGCGGTCCTGCTCGAGCTACGGCCCGCGTGAGCCCTGGGAGGGGCGCCGGCCGACGACCTCCGCGTAGACCTCCTCGAACCGCGGGGCGAGCCGGTCCCAGGCGTACTGCGTCCGCGCCTTCTCGCGGCCCGCGCGGCCCATCTCCGCGGCCCGCGCGGGGGCCGTGAGGAGCGCCTCGATGTGGCGGGTCAGGGCGGGCACGTCCCCCCACCAGTACAGGAGCCCGTCCGTTCCGTCCGTCACGAGGAACGGGACGCCGCCCACGCTCGACGCGACGACGGGGCGGCCCTGGGCCCACGCCTCCAGGATCACGATGCCCTGGGACTCGTAGAAGCTCGGGAGGACGAGGCACTCGCACCCCGCCAGGAGGTCGCGCTTCGTCGGCTCGTCGACCTCCCCGAGGAACCTCACCCGCTCCCCCAGGCCGGACGCGGCGGCGAGGTCCACGAGGTCGGGCTTCGCGCCCGCGTCGGGACCCACGAGGGCCAGGGACACGTCCCGCTGCGGGAGGGAGGCGATCGCCTTGATGAGGTGGTCCACGGACTTCTCCCGATGCAGGCGGCCGAGGTACAGCACGTACCGCCGGAGCCCGACCCGCTCCCGCGCCCGCTCCGGCGAGCCCGCCTGGAACGCGAAGGAGTCGAGGCCCGTCGGGATCACGCGGATCTTGGAGGCGGGGAAGCCGCGGGCCTCGAG
>DATBXC010000088.1:0-5010 GCA_036514455.1 Thermoplasmata archaeon
GCGACGTACACCTCGCCCCGCGGACCGACCGCGACGGTCGTGCCCTGGTTCTGGCTGTTCGGCGGGTGGCTCAGGTGGATGATCGGGGTCCACGAACGGCCCCCATCCGTAGATCGCTGGAACACGATGGGGACCGATCCACCGGCGCTCTCGAAGAGCGCCCACGGCATGTACAGGTACCCGTCGCACGCGCCGCCCGTGTCGTCCACCGCAATCCACTCCTTGTCCGTGACCCGCGAGTTCCCGGGGCCGCCGAGCTTGTCGCTCGGGGTGTCGTGCCCGACGTACACGACGGACGTGAAGTCGTACGTGGCCCCGAAGTCTGAGTACCGCGTGAGGACGACCCAGCCCGCGAACTCCGTCGTGCGCGGGCCGAACGCGAGCCACGCGAGGTACACACGCCCTTCGCGGTCCGCCGTGATCACGGGGTCGCTGCCGATCGACCAGCCGGCGTCGTGCACGGGCGAGGAGACCCCCTCGGGCGACGTGTCCCCGGGGAACCCGGGGACGAGCGCGTTCGTCCACGTCGCTCCGCCGTCCGTGGACCGGTAGTACCCGGCCCATGAGAACCCGCTCGCCTGGCGGGTGTCCCGCGCGGTCGCGACGAGCACGTTCCGATTGTTCGGGAACGCGGCGATCGTGACCTCGTTCTGCGACCGCTGCTCCGGGTCCACCGTCACGAGCACGTTCGGATGCTCCACGTGCGTCAGGGCGCGCGCCGCCTCCGCGGAGAACGGGGCGGTCACGAGCAGCGCGAGGCCCAAGGACGCGACGAGAGCCAGCAACACGATTCGACGCATGTTCAACTCCCCCAATCGAGATGAGGCCTCCGGCATCGGACGGATTCCTATAAAACGGTGTCGCGGCTGCGTCGGGACCCCACGCGCAAACCGTATAAGGACGGAGCGTCGCCGGCCCCCGCCCAGTTACTTACTTGTGGTCGCGCCCCATTCGACGCGCCGTGGAACTCGGGGTCGTCGGCAAGCCGAACGTGGGGAAGTCCACGTTCTTCTCCGCGGCCACGCTCGCGCCCGCCCAGATCGCGAACTACCCGTTCACGACAATCGAGCCGAACCGCGGGGTCGCGTTCATCCGGACCGCGTGTCCGCACGCGGCCCTCGGGAAGCCCTGCAACCCCTTCCACGGCACGTGCCAGGACGGGCGGCGGTTCGTCCCCGTGGACATCCTCGACGTCGCGGGGCTCGTCCCGAAGGCCCACGAGGGCCGCGGGCTCGGGAACAAGTTCCTCGACGACCTCCGCCAGGCGGCCGCGTTCGTCCACGTCGTGGACGCGAGCGGCGGGACGGACTTCGAGGGGAACGCCGTGAAGCCCGGGACGCACGACCCGCTGGAGGACGTGCGCTTCCTCGAGGAGGAGCTCGCGCACTGGGTGCGGGGGATCCTATCGAGGGACTTCGACAAGGTCGCCCGCCGCGCGGAGCTCGAGGAGACCCCCATGGAGCGCGTGCTCCACGAGCGCTTGGCGGGGCTCGGCCTCTCGGAGAACGTGATCCACGCCGCGCTCGGGGAGGCGGGGATGGACGCCCGCCCCTCGAAGTGGGGCCAAGAGGACCTGCTCCGGCTCACGGGTCGGATCCTGAAGCGGGGGAAGCCGATGATGATCGCCGCGAACAAGGCGGACCTCGCCCCGCCTGAGGCGATTGAGCGTCTGACGGAGGAGGCGGGGACGATCGTCGTGCCCACCGCCGCGGAGTACGAGCTCGCCCTCCGGCGGGCCGCGAAGGCGGGACTCGTCGCGTACGAGCCCGGGGCCTCGTCGTTCATGATCCCCGACCCCTCCAAGCTCACCGCCGCCCAGCTCGCAGGCCTGAGGAAGATCGAGGCGTTCCTGGCCGCCCACAAGACGACCGGGGTGCAGCCGTGTGTCGAGGACGCCGTGCGGAAGCTTCTGAACTTGGTCGTCGTCTACCCGGTCGAGGACGAGACGCACTGGACGGACAAGAAGGGGAACGTCCTCCCGGACGCGTTCCTTGTGCCGAAGGGGTCCACGGCGAAGGATTTAGCGTTCCGCGTGCATACGGACCTCGGAAAAGGGTTCATCCGCGCCATCAACGCCCGCACGAAGATGGTCGTCGGGCACGACTACGCTCTCCAGGATGGCGACGTGATCAAGATTGTGGCGAGGGCATGACGGAATCTTGGGACATTCGCATCCTGACGGCGTCGTACCGGCGGGAGGGGCCGCAGGAGGAGCCCGTGATCGAGCTCTTCGGCCGCACGCGGGAGGGCAAGTCGATCACCGTGGAGCACTGGGGCTTCAAGCCGTACTTCTACGCGGTCCGGCCCTCCCAGGTCCTCCTGAATTACTTCCAGCGGGACTCCGAGGTCCTCAAGGTCGAGCCCGTCGAGCTCGAGGTCCAGGGCCGCAAGACGCCGTGCGCGAAGGTGACCCTGCAGCACCCCTGGAAGACGCCCGAGTACCGGGAGCGGGCCCGCAAGCACGGTTCCGAGGTGCTCGCGGCGGACATCCCGTTCGCCCACCGGTTCATCTACGACATGGACCTCGGCGCGTGCGTCCGCGTCCACGGCGTCCCGGCGAAGGGGCACTACACCACGGAACTCGTGGTGAAGGCGGAGCGGTTCGAGCCCTGCGAGGCCTTCACGCCGAAGCTGAAGGTGGTCTCGTTTGACATCGAGAACACGATCAAGGACCCCACGATCCTCTGCCTCGGCCTCGCGTGGCGGGAGAACGGCGCAATCAAGACCGACATCCTCGCCGGGGACGAGAAGGAGATCATCCGGGGGTTCATCGACTTCGTCACGAAGACGGACCCGGACGTGATCACCGGGTACAACATCGACGGCTACGACCTCCCGATCCTGGAGCAGCGGGCCCGGGTCCACGGGATCACGTACCTGCCGCTGTCCCGGGACGGCCAGGGGATCAGCAACATCGGGGAGCGGTTCTGGCGGGCCCATGGCCGCATCATCGCGGACGCGTGGTGGGCGGTGAAGCTCGAGCTCCGCCCGAAGCAGGAGACCCTCGACGCGGTGAGCCGGTTGCTCCTCGGGGAAGGGAAGCACGACGTGGACCGCGTCCACATGGAGGAGGAGTGGGCCCGGAACCGGGAGAAGGTCCTGGAGTACTGCATGAAGGACGCGGAGCTCGCCCTGCGGGTCCTCGAGAAGGTGAACCGCCTCGACAAGGCGATGGCCCTCGGGGTCGTGTCGAAGCTCCCGGTCGACGACACGTTCAACAGCCGGACCTCGACGATGATCGACTCGATCCTGATCCGGGCCGCGGACCGGAAGGGCGTCGGCGTCCCGATGACCCGCGCGGGCTCCGGCGGGAAGTCCATCGAGGGCGGGTACGTCCACAGCCTCGAGCCCGGGCTGTACGAGTGGGTGATCGCCCTCGACTTCTCCTCGATGTACCCGTCGATCATCATCGAGAAGAACATCTGCTTCACGACCCTGAGCGACGCGGGAACCGTCGAGAGCCCGATCGGCGTGCGGTTCCTGAACGCGCAGCAGCGGGTCGGCCTCCTCCCGCTCATCCTCGGCGACCTGATGAGGCAGCGGCGCGAGGTAAAAGCGAAGATGAAAGCGGAGACGGACCCGGAGCGCAAGGAGTACTACCGCCGCCTCCAGGACGCGGTGAAGGTCCTGATGAACGCGTTCTACGGCGTCCTCGCGTCCTCCTTCTACCGCTTCACGAACCCGCAGATCGGCGCAAGCATCACCGCGTTCGCCCGGGAGAACATCAAGTCCGTGATCAGCCAGCTCGAGGCGGACGGCGTCCGCGTAATCTACAGCGACACGGACTCGATCTTCCTGGAGTCCCCGCACAAGGACAAGGACGGCTCCGTCGAGTTCGGCCGGAAGGTCGCGGAGCGGTTCAGCACGGCGAACGTGAACATGGAGCTCGAGCGGGTCTTCCGCACGTTCTTCAGCCATGGGAAGAAGAAGCGGTACGCCGCGAAGACCGCGTGGCCCGTGGAGGGCGAGCTCATCGTGCGGGGCTACGAGATCCGGCGGACGGACGCGTTCGACCTCCAGAGCGAGGCCCAGAAGCTCGTCTTCGACCTCGTGCTCGACAACAATATCGACCCGGCCGTGAAGCTCGCGAAGGAGGTCGTCGCCACGATCAAGTCCGGGCGCATCCCCCAGGAGATCCTCCCGGACGAGGGGGACCCGCTCGAGCCGCTCGTGATCTCCCGCACGGTCGAAGAGGACAGCCGGTACGTGAACCCGGACTCGATGTCGAACGTCCTCGCGGCTCGCAAGCTGAAGGAGCTCGGGTACGAGGTCGTCCACGGGATGAAGGTCTCCTGGATCGTGGTCGACGCGAGGAAGTCCCCGATGCACGTGGAGCCGTACGTCTCCGGGCGGCCCTTCCAGTTCAAGCCCGACTGGGAGTACTACGCGCGGCGGGTCGCGCAGACCCTGGCGTACGTCACGGAGGTGTACGGCTGGGACGAGAAGTCCCTGATCCTCGGGAACGTGCAGGCGGACCTGTTCGCGGAGGACTTCGCGGGGGAGTCGGCCCCGAAGCGCGTCGAGCTGAAGAAGACGGAGAAGAAGCTGACCCTGGAGGACTTCTTCTGACGTCCGTCCACGACGCGGTGTGCCGGTACTGCGGGTGGGAGGGGCCGGACCCGACCCGCGACGCGCACGGCTCGATCTTCTGCCCGCGGTGCGGGCGGCCCGCGGACTACAAGATCGTCGTCGAGGAGCTGAAGAAGCAGGGCCTGTGGCGGGAGTGACCCCCGTGCCCCGGTTCGACGCCCTCGCGGTCGGGGATGCGATTCTCGACATCGTGACGCCTCCGCTCCCGCCAAGCGGGACGGGAGACCGCCAGTCTCGCGTGGGACGGTTCTCGTACCTTCCGGGCGGGAACGCGACGAACTTCGCCCTGGCCTTCGCGGGCCTCGGAGGCCGCGCGGGCTTCGTGGGCAGCGTGGGACGGGACTGGGCGGGCGATCTCCTGAGGCGAGCGTACCGGAGGGGGCGCGTCGACGCCCGGCTCCGCGTCTCCCCCGCCAAGGC
>DATBXC010000089.1:0-3606 GCA_036514455.1 Thermoplasmata archaeon
ATGGACCGCGTCCGGCCCGGCACCGTCGGCCCGCCGATCGCGGGGGTCGAGGAGGCGCTCGACGAGGACGGCGAGATCCTGATCCGCGGGCCGAGCGTGTTCCCGCGGTACCACAACCTCCCGGAGGCCACGGCGGCCGCGTTCACGGAGGACGGCTTCTTCCGCTCCGGGGACTTCGGCGCGTTCGACGCGGACGGGTACCTGCGCTTCCTCGGACGCAAGAAGGAGCTCCTGAAGCTCTCCACCGCGAAGTTCGTTCGGCCCGCGGCGATCGAGGAGCGGCTCAAGGAGAGCCCGCTGATCGAGGACGCGGTCGTCGTTGGGGACGACCGGAAGTTCGCGGCCGCGGTGATCCAGCCGTACTTCGAGATGCTCGTCCTGCGGCTGTCGGAGGCGGGCGTGCCCGTCGCGAGGGACACGGTGACGTGGGGCCGGAACCTCCTCGGGGAGCGGGTGATCGACGCGATCGCCCCGGGGGTCCTCGAGCGCCCGGAGGTCCGGAGGCTCTTCCAGGGCGAGGTGGACCGCGTGAACGAGGGGCTCGACCCGCACGAGCAGATCAAGCGCTTCATCCTCGTGCCGCGGCAGTTCACGATTGAGCGCGAGGAGCTCACGCCGACGCTGAAGGTCCGGCGGGACACCGTCCAGAGGAAGTACGCGCGGGAGATCGAGGCCCTGTACGCCGCGGCCTAGGGTCACTCGCCCTTGAACTTCGGCTCCCGCTTCTCCATCATCGCCTGGATCCCCTCGAAGATGTCCTCCGTCGAGGTGACGTGTCCGAACGCGAGCGCCTCCGCCTCCAGTCCCGCGTCCGTCGACATGTCGACGGCCCGGTTCAACACGACCTTCGCGAGGCGGTACGCGACGGGCGCGGCCTTCGCAAGCTTCGCCGCGAACTCTGCGACCCGATGCGGGAACTCCTCGTTCTCGAACACCTGGGTGATGAGCCCGATGTTGTGGGCCTCGTCCGCGGTGAGGCGGGCGCCGAGCAGGACGAGCTCCTTCGCGCGCGCGAGCCCGAGGAGCTTCACGAGGCGCGGGATCCCGCCCGCCCCCGTCACGAGCCCGAGGTTCAGCTCCGTCTGCCCCATCTTCGCCCGCCGCGCGGCGACCCGGAAGTCGCACGCGAGGGCCATCTCGAGGCCGCCGCCGTACGCGTAGCCGTTGATCGCCGCGATCGTGGGCTTCGGGAAGTTCGCGAGCCGGTGGAACACGAACGACGTCCGGCGGGAGTAGCCCCACGCCTTGTGCGACTTGTCCACGCTGCCGAACGCGGTCACGTCCGCGCCCGCGCTGAACGCCTTCTCCCCTGCCCCCGTGATTACGAGGCACCGGACCCCCGCGTCGTTCTCGAGCTGCGCGAACGCGCGGTCGAGCTCCTCCACCATCTCCGGGTTGATCGTGTTCAGCCGGTCCGGACGGTTCAGGGTGAGCGTCGCCACTCCCGTCTCCGCGTCCTTTGCGATCCGGATTGTGTCGTACGCGGTCTCCGCGGGCTTCTCGCCGTGGTAGTAGAATCCCTTCCCGCTCTTCGCTCCGAGGTCCCCGCGGGCCGCCATGTCCTCGAGCACCTTCACGGGAGTGTGGCGGCTGGATACGCGCAGCGCGGCGAGGACCGCGTCGATCCCGAGCTCGTCCGCGAGGCGGAGGGGCCCCTTCGGGAACGCGGTGCCGAGGCGCATCGCCAGGTCGATCGTCTCGGGTGGCGCGACCGCCCACTCGACGAGTCGCGCGGCCTCGTTCACGACCGGCGCGAGGATCCGGAGGACGTCGAAGTCCTTCCCCTGCTCCGGCGTGATTGCGGGCTTCGAGCCCCCCTTGTAGGCGTAGAAGCCCTCCCCGGACTTCTGGCCGTGCTTCCCCGCCTTCGCGAGCTTCTCAATCGAGGGCGGGACGGGGAGGCCCTGCTTCGACGTCGCCATCGCGAGGAGGTCGATTCCGACGCGGTCCGCGAGCTCGAACGGGCCCATCGGGAACCCGACCTTGAACTTCATCGCGCTGTCAATCACCTCCGTGGCCACGCCCTCCTCGTCGTGGATCCACGCGGCCTCGAGCATGTACGGGGCGATCGTGCGGCTCGTGATGAACCCGGGGACGTCCCTGCGGCACACGATCGGCGTCTTCTTGAACGCCTTCGCGAGCTCGTCGACCTCGCGGATCGTCTCGTCGCTCGTGTCGTCCCCCTTGACGATCTCGATCAGGGGCATCATCACGACGGGGTTGAAGAAGTGCATCCCGACGACCTTCGCGGGCCGCTTCGTGGCCTTGCCCATCGCCGTGATGCTCAGCCCGCTCGTGTTCGACGCGAGGATCGCGTGGGGCGGCGCGAGCGCATCGAGCTCCGCGAACACCTTCCTCTTCAGGTCCAGGTCCTCGAACACGGCCTCGATCACGACGTCCGCGTCCTTCACCGCCTCCCTGAGGTCCACGGTCGGATGGATCCGCTTCAGCGCCTCGTCCCTCTGGTCCGGGGTGATCTGGCTGTTCTCCACGAGCTTGTCGAGGGACCACTTCAGGCGCTCCATCCCGCGGTCCACGAGCTCCTTCTTGACGTCCCGCATCGCCACATGGAACCCGCTCACGGCCGCGAGTTCCGCGATCCCGTGCCCCATCTCGCCCGCACCGATGACTGCGATTCTGGAGACCATCCGATCCCGCCCCACCCTCGGATGGGCCGCGCGGGATTAAAGGTGCGTATGTACCGGCAAGGAGGGGGTTCGGCTCTATTCCTCCACGGAGGACATCCGCGGTACGATGCCGTCGAAGCCTCGGTCGAAGCTCGCGATCCGGTCGATCCGGAGCGCGCGCATGAGTTCGAGCGAGGTGCAATCCGTGAAGCTGAGCCCCCTCGAGGCCATGCGGGCAAAGAGGACCCAGGCGCGGAGGAATGATCGCGGGTCCACGAAGGCCAGGTCCATCACGCGGCCCCCGTCTCCGGTCCCGAGGATGAACTGCCCGAGACGTACCACCCCCTCCGGTCGGTTCGTCCGCGCCAGCAGCAGGGTGCCCGCCTCGTCGAGGATGTAGTCCGAGGTGATAATCCGGCCCCACCTTCTGCCCCGGGCCGCATCGAGGATCCGGGTCGCATCCTCGTGCCGGTCGTCCCGCGAATTCGCGAACGCGACGAGCACCCCGGTGTCGACGAAGACGCTCACTCCGAGACCCCGTACAGGATCCGGTCGATGTCCTTTTCCCGCGTCTCGATCCCCCAGTCGAAGGGGACCTCCTTGAGGATGCGCCGCCACGCCTTGTCGGGGACCGGCTTGTCGGGCGCCCGGAAGAGGATGAGCCCCTCCGCGTCCTCCTCGAGGGCGTGCCGGGCGAGGCGGGCGATCAGGGCGTCCTTCGTCATCCTCCGCCGGGACCTCAGCTGTTCGCGTGCCTGAAGGGTGTCCAACAGGCGGTTCGTCTCCGTGCTGACCTTGACCGTCGTCGTTGCCACAAGTGTGGAATACTTGGGATACCCAATATACTTTGCGGCGTCACTCTCGCGGGGGCGGCGGGGGCAGGTCGTCCGGCGGAGGCGGCGGGGGTGGCGTGAACTCGCGCTCGGGTTCCGGCGGGGGAGGAGGCGGCGCGGGCTCGGCCTTTCTCGGTGGCGGGACG
>DATBXC010000090.1:0-5666 GCA_036514455.1 Thermoplasmata archaeon
CCAGTGGGCGGTCGAGGTCCTCCGGAGGTACCGGCCCCCGGACGAGTACCGGGCGGACGGATGAGGCGGGGGCTCCGATTTTGATGCCGGGGCCGATATTCTTATGACACCCCGCCCGCATGGACAGACCCTCACCTCCCAGGGGGAGCTTGCCCTCGGATGGCCCTGGACCTCAAGGCCCAACTGTCCTCGATGACCGTCGAGCAGCTGCGCGAGCTCGCCGCCTCGAACCGGATCGACGCGGAGGCCCTGCCGTCGAAGGAGGCCCTCGTCGCCGCCCTCGCGGAGAGGGGGGTCGCCCCGCGGCCGCCGACCTTGGAGGCCCTCCTCGTGGAGATGAAGCTGAAGGACCTGCGGTCCCTCGCGGCCCGCCACGACGTGGACGTCACGAAGCTGCGGAAGAAGAAGGAAATCGCCGCGAGCCTCGTGATGAGCCTCGCGGCCCAGGCGATCTACGACGAGGTGCGGCCCCAGCTCGAGGCGGTCGTCGCCGCGCCCGCCCCGCCGAGGCCCTCGCTCCCGCCCCTCGACGACCCGGACGCGGACGTGCTCCTGTACGCGAGCAAGAACGCGGAGGTCGACCTCGGGCGGTCGGAGGACCTCCTCGACCAGGCGCGGATGCGGTTCGAGGAGCGGAACTTTGACCGCGCGATCGCGGCCGCGGACGAGGCCGCCGCGCTCACCCGGGCGAACGCCGAGACGATGCAGCGGTCCGCGTGGGCGTACGCGGTCCTGTCGTGCCAGCGGCTGATCGAGGACTGCGGGAAGGCGGGGCGGGAGGTGGACGAGGCCGCCGCGCTGCTGCTCGACGTGAAGAAGGCGATCCGGACGAACGTCCTCGTCTCCCAGCCCGAGCTCCTCGCGAAGCTCGAGGAGGTCTCCCGGAACCTGTACAGCCAGGAAATCCAGCGGGCCCGCCAGGAGATCTACCGCGTCCAGGAGGCGATCGGCCACGTCGCGAACACGGGTGCGAACGTCGTCCTCCCGGACGAGGCCCTGAACCGCGCGCGGGACGCCCTGCGGCGGAACGACCACCTCCTCGCGATCCAGCTCGCGGTGGAGGCGGAGCGGATCTCGAACGAGACCCTCCAGTCCCGCATCCGGGAGATCGAGGGCTCGATCCCCCTCACCGCCGCGATGATCGGCGAGGCCCGCAACGTGGGCGCGGACGTCTCCGAGGCGGAGAAGTGGCTCGAGAAGGCGAGGCTCGCGGCGAAGGAGAAGGAGTACGTCCTCGCGGCCGAACTCGTGAAGCGCTCGGAGCGGGCGGCGATGCAGAGCCAGCATCACCAGATCGAGAAGGCGATGGAGTTGCGGCGAAGGCAGGTCGAGAAGGCCCAGCAGCTGATCGAGGCGGTCGAGCCGCTGATCGACGAGGCGGACGGCTTCGGCATCGACGTCCTCGAGGCGCGCACACTCCTGAGACAGGCCCGGGACGTCCTTTCGAAGGGCGACTACGTGAACGGGACCGTGTACGCGCGGAACGCGGCGGAGGTCGCCCGGCGGCTCGAGCCGAAGCTCGTCGAGGAGCGGGGCCGGCGGGGGATCCTCAAGCCGGAGAAGGGCGTGTGCGGGGTCTGCAGCTCGACCCGCCTCCAGTTCTTCGACGACGGCTCCGGGCGGTGCATCGAGTGCGGGCACACGTTCCGGTGGCGGGTGCCGACGAGCCTGTGGGAGCGGTTCGTCACCGCCCTCCGGGACTAGGCTCCAAGGCGCGGAAGAAGCCCTTCAGCACGTCCCTCCGCGTCACGATCCCGACGAGGCGTCCCTTCTCGAGGACCGGCACGCGATGGATCCGCTGGTTCACCATGAGCTGGATCGCCCTCTCGATCTCGTCGTCCGGAGACACGGAGGCGACGTTCCGCGTCATGATCCGCTCGATCGGCCAGTTCCCGATCTCCGCGAACGCGGACGCGTCCTCCCGGCTCTGCACGATCTCCACGAACGAGATCCCGAAGCTGATCTCCGGGGGCATCAGCATCTTCAGCTCCTTGTGCTGGGTCTTCAGGGCCTCGAGGATGCTCGCCTCCGTGAGCATCCCGACGACCCGGCCGGAGGCGTCGACGACCGGGCAGCCGCCCACCTTCGACTCGGACAGGGCGAGCGCGGCGGTGGCGACGCTCGTGCTGGGCGGGAGGGTGAACGGGTTCGGGGACATCACGTCCCGGACCTTCATCGATCGCAGCATGGCGGTCCCCGGGCTTGAGGGTTCCCCCGCTCCGGGGGGTTGGGTTCCCCGCGCGATACGGGGGGCGGCAGCTTCAAATCGTCCCGGCCGTTCCGCGCCACGGCCATGGTCCGAGGCGCCGCCGACCACTTCTTCCTCAGGGGGATGGACTACGAGGGGTACTACCCCATCGTCCTCGGCGTGTTCCAGAACAACGACTTCCTCGTCGCGGACACGGACCGGGTCGAGGACCGCGCCATCGTGAAGGGCATCCCGCGGTCCGGCTCCGGCCTCGCGATGGAGATCGAGATCCGCCGCCGGCCGAAGGGCGTCGACGTCCACGTCCTCGTGGTCCCGCTCGAGGAGCTCCCGCGGGAGACCGGCCGGTTCCTGAGCCGCCAGGGGGTCTTCGTCTCCATCTCGACGGACCCGGCGTGCCGGGCCAAGCTCGGGGAGGTCGTCCCGAGCCTGAAGCGCGAGTTCGAGACCCGCCCCACGGACCCGCGGTTCGCCCGTACGCCGCTCCACATCCCCGAGTGGGTGTTCTTCAACCTCCGCGGCGGTTCGGTGACGTGGCTCATCGGCATCCTCCTCGGGATCCTCGGCGGGGCGTACTTCCTGCTCTGGTCCCCGAACGTCCTGTACCGGGACAACGACGTCCTGAACCAGGGCCTCCTCTTCCTCATCGTCCCGTGGTTCGCGGGGATCTGGGCCCGCACCGTGGTGCGCGGGTACGTGGCGGGCTTCCTCGCCGTCGCCCTCCCCGCGGTCCTCTACGTCGTGTCCGCGGCGGGACTCGGGCTCCCGGGGCTCGCCCGCCCTCCCGGCGTGTACCTCCTCGACGGGTTCCTCAGCCACTTCTCCGGCGCCGCGGGGCTGCTCGTCCCCGCCGTCGTCGGCCTCCTCACGGGTGTCTCGGGGGCGATCGCGGGCGCGGTCGGGGGCCGCATCTTCCCGGTCGAGATGAAACGGCCCGCCCTCACTCCGTAGCCGCCGCGGAACCTATTTGAGCCGACGTCCTCTCCCGCGCCCCGTGCGGAAGGCCGACCTCCTGAAGCGCCCCGTGCGGGACATCGAGATGCCCCGGGCGCGGGGCGTCGCGGGCCTCGTGGCCCAGATGGACGCGGCGGGCGGGTTCACCGCGAAGAAGGTCGCGGTCGGGGTCGACATCCTCCGCGCGATGTTCCGCGACCCGGGGTGCGCGACGTTCCTGTCGTTCCCCGCCGCCCTCGTCGCGACCGGCGTGCGGGGTGTCCTGCGGGCCCTCGTTCAACGCAAGCTCGTGGATGTCGTAATCACGACGTGCGGGACCGCGGACCACGACCTCGCCCGCACGTGGCGGGACTACTACCACGGCGAATTCGAGATGGACGACGTCGCCCTGCACCGCCTCGGCGTGAACCGCCTCGGCAACGTGCTCGTACCGAACGAGTCGTACGGCATCGTGCTGGAGAGGAAACTCCGGCCCTGGCTGCGGGACATGTACCGGAGGCAGAAGGCGTGGTCCACGAAGGAGCTCCTCTGGGAGTTCGGACGGAGGGCGGGGGACCGCGGCTCGATCCTGTACTGGTGCTGGAAGAACCGGATTCCAATCGTCGTGCCCGCGATCACGGACGGCGCGGTCGGGTACCAGCTCTGGTCCTTCTGGCAGGACCACAAGGACTTCCGCATCGAGGAGTTCCGGGACGAGACGGACCTCTCCGACATCGTCTTCACCGCGAAGCGGTCGGGCGCGCTGATGATCGGGGGCGGGGTCTCGAAGCACCACACGATCTGGTGGAACCAGTTCCGGGGCGGGCTCGACTACGCGGTGTACATCACGACCGCGCCGGAGTGGGACGGGAGTTTGAGCGGGGCCAAGGTGCGGGAGGGGATCTCCTGGGGCAAGGTGAAGGAGACCGCCCGCCAGATCACAATCGAGGGGGACGCGTCCGCGCTCCTGCCGCTGATGGTCGCGGCGGCCCTCGAGCGCCCGCGCTGATCGGAAACGCGAACGAGAAACGCGCCGCCTCACTTCGTCAGGTAGTAGCCCGCCGCCTTCTCGCGGGCCCGGCGCTTCGCGTAGCCCTTGGACTCGAGCTCCTGGAGGGCGGACAGCACCATACCCTTCGGCAGCTTCGCCATCTTCGTGATCGAGTCCGCGTCCCGCATCTTGTCCTCGGACGTCATGCCGGCGGACTTCATCACGTCGTAGACCTTCGACGCGCGGTCCGAAGTGTCCTCGGGCATCACAGACCCCTTCCTTAGGGCGGGCGGTAGCCCCGTGGGATTAATAAGGTTTCTCCGGTTCGTTTCCTCCCGTGCCCGGCGCCTGCAAGGATGTGCTCGCGGACCTGATCGCGAAGTTCGGGCGGCCTCCCATCATCCCCAGAATCCTCCCCGTCCTCGAGGGCAAGATCAAGGAGTCGTGGCGGGTCGCGGCCTGGGTCGCGGGCGGACTCGTCTTCGACGCCGCGGGTCGGGTCGCTCTCGTGCGGCACCACGCGGACTCGGGCTGGGAGGACGTCTGGGTCCCGCCGGGCGGGGTCCTCGAGGAGGGCGAGACCGCCGACGACGGGTTCTGCCGGGAGGTGCGGGAAGAGACCGGACTCGAGGTGGCGGACCTCCACGTCACGCGGATCTTCAACAACGCGTACGAGGAGCCGGGTGGGAAGCGGTATCCGTTCTACTTCGTGCAGTTCGTTAGCCGCGCGACGGCGACCGACTTCCACCCGGACGACGCGGAGGTGCGGGAGGCCCGATGGTTCCACGCACTCCCCGACGACATGGCCTTTCGGGAGGATTACATCGAAGACCACCGCACGTGGCGGGAGAACTTCCGCCGCGGCGCGCGCTGAGGCGGTCATCCCGGCGGTCCTTTCCATACCCTTATAATCGGCCAGGAGGCTCGCGGGCGCGATGGCGAGACCCGATGCGAAACCGGGCTCCGCAATCGTGTGCAAGGGGCTCTCGAAGTCATTCGGCAAGATCGAGGCGCTCCGCGATCTCACGCTGACCGTCCCGCGCGGGGTGACGTTCGGCCTCCTCGGACCGAACGGGGCGGGCAAGACGACTTCAATCCGCTTGTGGCTCGGACTCACGGCCCCGACCGCGGGCAAGGCGAAGGTCCTCGGCGAGGCGATTCCGCCGCGCTCCGTGCTCCCGCGGATTGGGTACATGCCGCAGGACCTCGCAATCTATCTGGACCTCACTGTGGAGGAAAACCTCGCGTGCTTCGGGCGTCTCGTCGGGATGGACGAGGACGCAATCGACCGCCGCACGAGCGAGGTCCTGAAGCTCGTCGACATCGCGGAGCGGCGGGAGGACCTTGCCTCCACCCTCTCCGGCGGGATGCGCCGCCGCGCTGCTCCACGACCCGGACCTCCTGCTCCTCGACGAGCCCACGGTCGGCGTGGACCCGGAACTGCGGGCGGCCTTCTGGACGTTCTTCCGCGAGCTCACGGGGCGCGGGAAGACCGTCGTGATGACGACGCACTACATGGAGGAGGCTGCGAAGTGC
>DATBXC010000091.1:0-14755 GCA_036514455.1 Thermoplasmata archaeon
TTCGCGGACCTGTGGATTTGGGAGCGGGTGGGCGACCGCCTCCCATGGTATTATGCCGTGGCGTGCAACCGGATGCCCGCGAAGTACCTGATTGCCCGCCGCGTGCCGTGCGAGCTCGACCTCCGCCCTGCGTCCGAGGAGAATCTGTGGACGGAGCACGCGCGCCTCACGGAGCGGTTCTTGGGTCTGTGGCGGGGGGTCCGCGATGGTCAGGTGGACGTCTCGGAGATTCCTCGGGCGGACCCGTCCCTTTTGGACTTGAGTGTGGAACTCGTGCAACGGACGCTGCGCCACTGCAACTTCTGCCGGTGGGGGTGCGGCGTGGACCGTGTCGTCGGGGCGAGACACGGGGCGTGCCAGCTCGGGTCCGTGAGCCGGGTGAGTACGTACTTCCACCATCCTGGAGAGGAGCTCGTCTTTCGGGGGGTGAGGGGTTCGGGCACGATCTTCTTCACCTCGTGTTGCCAGCGCTGCCAGTTTTGCCAAAACTCCGACATCAGCCACGACAAGAATCGAGGGATGCCGATGACGCCGCGGCAGCTCGCCGCGATCGCCTGGCAGCTGCGGATGGAGGGTTGCCACAACATCAACTGGGTGGGCGGAGAACCGACGATCCACCTTCATAACATCGTCGAGGCGATTAGCCTCCTTGGCGCCGGCCCGCCGTCCGCGGCCGACCTCGTCCATGTGGAATCGGTGAAGGCGGACAGCTGGGACCACTATCCGCACCGCCGGGAGGCTGTGACGTATGCGGGTGAGCTCAACGCGCCGATGCTCTGGAACTCGAACTTCTTCATGAGCTCCGAGACGATGCGCATCCTCCGCCCGCTAATCGACGTCTGGCTTCCAGACTTCAAGTTCGGGAACGACCGGTGTGCGGTGTTCCTCTCCCGCACCCCGTGGTACCTCGAGACCGTCTCCCGGAACCACAAGCTCGTCTACGACTGGGGCGAGGACATCGTGATCCGCCACCTCGTGATGCCCGGCCACATGGAATGCTGCACGAAGCCCGTGCTGCGGTGGATCGCGGGGAACGCGCCGCAGGCCCTCGTGAACGTGATGGACCAGTACCGCCCGGAATACGCGTGCGACCCGCGCTCGCCGCAGTTCGAAGAGCGGTACCGTCCCATGGCCCGCCGGCCCAGCCGCGGGGAGATCCTCGAGGCGTACGCGTACGCTGGGGAGCTTGGCCTGCGCTTCGAGGACATGACGTTCGAGAGGAGCACGACCCTCCTCGGCCCCAGGCTCTCGCTGAGTCCCTGACCGGTGCGTGCGGATTCTCAGGCGCCCGCCTTGGGCGGGACGTACTCGATGCGGGCCGCGACCTCGTCCGCGAGCGCCTGCCCGAAGTTCATCTCCAGGATCTTCAGCCCGAGGTCGATCGACGCGGAGACGCCGCCCGCCGTGATCACACGACCGTCGACGACGACGCGGTCCGTCACGACGTCCGCCTCCGTAAGTTCGTGCCGCGAAAGGAAGTGGGTCGTCGCCCTCCGACCCGCGAGGAGGCCCGCGGACTGGAGGATCAGGGCGCCCGTGCAGACGGAGGCGACGGTCTTCTTCTTCCCGAACGCCGCGATCGCCTCGAGGAGCGCGCGGTCCGCGATGACGTCCTTGCGCCCCGGCCCGCCCGGCACCACGAGCAGATCGAGCTCGGACCAGTCCCGCCGCACCTCGTGGGCCAGGACCTTCAGCCCGAGGGCGCACTGGATTGATTCCTTCGTCGCGACCGTGATCACGGAAAGGTTCAGTCCCGAGTGGAGCTGCCTCGCCTTCCGGAGGACCTCCCACACGCCGACGACGTCGAGCTCCTCGGCGCCGTCGAAGAGGAGGATGCCGACCCGCATACCACGACATGTGTGCGGGGGGATAGTCATGGTTTCGGTGCGCTGGCGTCCCCCACGGGGTTCCCCTAACGAAGCCGACCATCACAATACTGGGAAGGGAGATGCTCCAAGTACGCAATCGACTCAAGTCTACTGTGGACTCGTATTCGCGAGTCTCGTTTCGATGGGGATCGGCCTCGTCTGGTTCGCCATCCCGAATGTGTACACCTTCGGGACCACCTCTGGGTACATGGTCGAGTATCCGAACTGGAGAGGACTCCCCTTCATGGCGTTGGCGGTCGTCCTCTCGATTGTCGCCATCGTGTTCACCCGCCGCGAGTTGCTGAAAAAGGCGCGGCATGACGTTTCGCTGGGGCTCTTGATTGCCGGCCTCGCCCTGACGGTTGCCGGCATCGTCTGGTTCTTCACCCCGGATGTGGAGGCCTATGGCGACGCGGTCATGATAGGTTACCCGAACGCAGGCGGACTGCCCTTCATCGCCTTCTCTGCGGTCTTGTGGGTGCTCGCGGGCCTCGAACTAAGATACCGCCATCTCGGGACGTCGCGCGCCCCCCTCGCGATTGGGCTCCTGGTCGCGGGTCTCATCTCTCTAGCGGTGGCGGACCTCGCGTTCTTCCTTCTCGACATCGGCCTCGCGAAAGCCGCGGTCATCCCGCAGGGCACGGTCTTATTCCAGCGGTACCCCTTAATCCCGCCCACCGCCCTGTGGTTAATCGCCGCGCTCGTCCTCTGGCTCGCACACAGGGAGGAGTGGCGAAGTCTCACGAGGCGGGAAGGTTCGACGGACCGTCTTCGACCGGGAACGCCGGGGTGGCTCAGAACACCTCGACGTCCGCGTGGACGTTAATCCCGTCGTCGTCGATCGTGTACGGCTTGATTGCGCGGGTGTGCTTGAGCCGCCGCATCTTCATCACCTGCATCGCGAGCTGGACATCCCCGCTCTCCTTCTCCCGCGTCTGGAGCACGATCACGCCGTCCGAGATGTACTCGACGAGCCCGTCCCGGGAGGCGCGGGGGTTGTCGTCCTTCGTCTCCGCGGTGAACAGCGCCGTGGCCCCCGTGGACTTGATCTGCTGGCTGAGGGCGAAGAGGCGGGCCCTGCGCTCGACGTCGTCCGGGAACATCATGTTCAGCAGCGACACGCTGTCGACGACGACGCGGTCCGCGCCGAAGTCCCGGATGAACTTGGGGAGTTCGGCCCGCACCTTCGTGAGGGTCGTCTTCGCGTCCGCGGGTTCGAGCTTCACGATCGCGAGCCGCTTCTGCTTCAGCGGGGTCGCGAGGTCCCAGCCGAACCCCGCCGCGCTCGCCACGATCGAGTCCACGTCCTCCTCGAGGGAGATGAAGATCCCCTTCTCCCCGTTGATCAGGCCCTGGACCAGGAACTGGATCCCGAACGTCGTCTTGCCCGTGCCGAACGAGCCCAGGACGACGACCGTGTGGCCCCGCGGCACCCCACCGCCGAGCATCACGTCGAGCCCGTCGATCCCCGTCATCACGAGGCCGTTCCCCGACGCCTCCGCCGCCCGCTCCTCCGTCGCCGCCTCCGTCATCATGAGATTCTCTCCATGTACACGACCACGAGACCCTGGTTGCTCGTCACGATCGTCGGGAACCGCGCGATCTTGTCCCGCGCGAGGTGGGGCAGGACGGACGTGAACTTCTCCACGTACATGTACCGCTGCCGCTTCGAGCTGTTCAGGTACGACCGCCACTCGAACGTCAGGCAGCCGTCCACGCTGTCCACGACCATCTGCTCGAACCGCTTCTCGAGGATCCCCCGCGTCAGGAGCAGGTACGTGATCCCGCCCCACTCCTTCGTCGCCCGCTGGAGCCCCTTCACGGTCGTGACGAGGTCCCGCATCTCGACGGCCTCCGCCTCCGCGAGGTCCGTGAGGCTGTCGATCACGACGAGGGAGTCGCGGGCGTTCTCATCCAGGAAGGATACGAGGCCCTCGAGGACGCCCTCCGAGGACGCGCCGAAGGCGGGCTCCTGCTGGGTCCAGCTCGACGGGACCACGGAGTTCCGGAAGTACGAGGCGCTGAAATCCTTGAACACGGTCAGGTCCTCGAACGCGTCGTGGAACTCCGCGTTGAACGCGCCGCCGAGTTCCTGGAGGATCGCCTCCCGCGATCGGGAGAACGTGACGTAGCACACCCGCTCCGGCAGGACGGAGTCGTCGCACGCTTCGCCGAGGAAGTAGTGCCGGAGGGCGGGGTTCCGCCGGACGATCGCGATCTTCGAGCCCGCCGTGTAGACGTACTCCTGCATCCCCGCCCCGATGTCCCCCAGGAGGAGGACGAGGGAGCCCTCGGGGAACCCGCCGTCCACGATCGAGTCGAGGTCCGCGATGCCCGTGGGCACCTTACGGAGGGAGAACGGGTCCGGCTTGTAATTCAGCGTCTCCGCCGAGGAGAAGATTCTCTCGGCCGTCAGGGGCGACGATCCCATCCCGCGCGCGCATCGGAGATTCGCGCTTAAAGGCTTTTTGTCCAAGGTCCGCGCGACAGGCGCGGGACGACCTCCGGGGCGGGAGGTCTCCCCTCCGGGACGCGGCCGGGCTGATTCTCACCGATTGAGAATCAGGTCGCCACCTTCAAATGCCCAACACGGCGTTTCGCGCCCTCGGCGGCGCACGTGAAGGTCCGCAACCCGCTCTCCGGCTTCCTCCTGACGATCCTCGGGGCCCTCGGCCTCTCGGTCCTCGTCCCGATCCCCGTGGTCCTGTTCGTCCCGTGGATCGAGATCCAGGTGTTCATCATCGGGTTCATCATGTTCGCGATCGGCGTCGTCGCGGGCCGGTCGAGCCTCCTCGGCTCGATGGGCTTCGTGGGCGCGTTCGTGGGCGGGTTCTTCGGCTCCCTCGCGCTCTCGTTCCTCCTCTGGCCGACGGGCTGGGAATACCTCCTCGCGCTCCTGTACAGCGCGATCTGCGGCCTGGGCGGGGCGGTGACCGGGAAGCTGGGCCTGCGGCGGATCGAGAAGATGGTCCAGTCGATGCCCAAGTCCCGGCGGTGCTCCCGGTGCGGGGCCCGGGTGGGCCTGACCGCCCGCAAGTGCTGGTCGTGCCGCGCGTACCTCCCGCCGACGTAGGCGGGCCCGCAAAAGGTTCTTGAGTCATCCCCGCGTCCCCGAGCCCGCCATGCGGATCCAGGAATCCACGACCGTGAACGCGCCCCTCGAGCGGGTGTGGCCCCTCCTCTCGGACCTGGACAAGGAGCCGGAGTTCTGGAAGGGGACCGTGGCGGTGCGCACGCTGGGGCGGGACGGGGACGTCGTGGACCGCGAGGTCACGATCCGGTTCCGGAACGCCCGCCAGCGGGAGCGCGTGTACCTGCACCCGCCGGAGCGGCTCGTGCACGAGATCCTCGAGGGCCCGATGCGGGGGACGAAGGTCGTCGCCCTCCGGGTCCACGACGACGAGCCCGGCGTGAAGATCGACGTGACGTGGGACGTGACGCTGCGCGGGATGCTGAAGCTCGGGTCCCGGATGGTCTCGAAGCACATCGCGGAGGGCACGCGGAGCGCTCTGGGGCGGATCAAGGCCGCCGCGGAGTCGGCACGTTGAGCGGACCACCGTCCTTGCGTTCAGGGGTCCGAGGCCCGCCGGCCATCCCGCCCTCACGGACCTCGTGTCCGACCCGCAACCCGAACTCCTCCATGAGCCGCAGGCTCTCCGCCGGGTCGAGGCACTCTGCGGAGATGACCCCGAGCGGGATGTGGCCGCGCGCGAACTGGATCGCGAAGATCGCCGCGCCCGTGCCGACGAGGTAGCCCGTCGCGGTCGCGCCGTACCGCCGCGCGGCCTCCTCGTGGGTGAGGCCCGTCCACAGGCGGTGCGTCGCCCGTTCGCCGTCCTTCGTGCCGGCGACCTCGACCGCGATCATCGCCGCGCCCGTGACCCGACCGACGAGGTCCGTGGGCCGCGGGAGGAGCCGGAGGAGCACGTCCCGCGGAGCGACCTCGACCCCGGCCACCCGGACCGTCTCGGACCGGAGGAGCCCGAGCCGTTCGAGGAGTCGCAGGGCAGCGAACGTGTCGTCGTCAATCGCCAGCTTCAGGTCCACGTACCGGAGCCCCTTCCCCAGGAACCGCGGCAGCGTCTCCGGCTCCTCGTGGTCCATCAGGTACACGGGCTGGGGCCCGACCGGCTCGGGGAACGGGTACACCTCCCGCCCGCTCCACGGCGGCATCCGCACGAGCCGCCCGTCCTCGAAGTACAGGCCCTCCGTGAACACCTCGGCGAGGAACGTCTCCGGGGACCACACGACGGGGAGCGGGGTGAGGTCCGAGCGGGCCGTGTCGCCGTCCCGGATCCGGACGGAGTCGACCGTGTCGAGCTGATCCGCCCCGCGGCGGGCGAGGACGTTCCCGAGCCCAGGGTCCTCCCCGCCCCCGAGGAACGCGGTGAGGCCCGCTCGACGGAACCGCTCGTCGTACGCCCACTGGAGGGACGGCCACGAGGAGAGGTCCATGTAGTGTACGCCCGCGTCCAGGCACGCGTCCATCAGCGGGAGGTCGATCGACGCGTGGGCCGCGTTGATCGCGAGGTCGGCGCCCGCGACGAGCTTCGCGAGGCCCCCTGCGTCGAGCCCCGGCATCCCGACGGCCCGGGCCTTCCGGGTGCCGAGTCGGCCGGCGAGCGCCGTCGCCCGCTCCGGGGCGAGGTCCGCGAGGACGAGGTCCCCGACCTCGGGAACCCGCACGAGGTGGCCCGCGGCGACGGAGCCCGTGGCCCCCGCGCCGATGAGGACAACCCGGACCCTCCCGCCCACTCCTAGCGGGAGGCGTCCCCTCCCTTGTAAAGGCTTCGTCCTTGTCTCCGAGGGCCGGCTCAAATACGCTTCATCCGCCCGAGGATCGGCTCGTAGATCTGGCCCTTGTCCAGGAGGGAGTTGATCAGCTCCTCGAGCTGGTCCTTCTCCACGCCCTCCTTCGTCGCCCGCGCGAGGATGCCGTCCCAGGACGCGCCCTTGCCGTCCGCGTCGAGCGCGCCGATGATCTCCAGGACCCGCGCCTCGAGGGCCTCCTGCTTCGGGTCCGCGGCGGGGGCCGCGGTCGTCTCCGCGGTCGCCTCCTCGGCCTCCCCCGCCCGCTGCGGCTGGAGCTCCGGGATCAGGAACGTGAGGGCCTCCGCGAGCATCGCGCTGTACCGACTGAGGTCCACCTTCCCGTAGTGCTCCACAGCCGCGACGATGCCCTCCGCCAGCGGCGCCTTCACCCCGAGGGCCGCGAGCTCCTCCTTCTTCACGGGGTCCATCTTGTACGCCTCCCGGAGGGCCTCGAGCCGCCTCTTCAGGGACCGGCACGCCTCCAGGATCCAGTAGTCCCGCAGGGCCGCGTCCACGACCTTCACGGCCTCCGGCCGGATCGACGTGTACACGGTCCCCGGGTTCGGCGAGTACACGCGGGACTTCCCCGTCACCGCCACGAACGCGGGCGGCTTCAGCTTCGCGAGCGCCGCGCTCGCCTCCGGCTGGTACTGCCCGCTGTACAGGTGGAACGTCCCCGTCGGGTCCTGGAGCCGGGCCCGCCACATCGGGGACGCGTCCGTCGCGACGTTCTCCACGTCCGTCAGCACGCCCACAAGGAACAGCCGGTTGATCTTCGCCCCCAGCGGCGTCACGACATACGAGGGGCTGCGCTCCCCGCCGTTCGAGACTTCCTTCGTCGCGTCGTTGTACTCGCCCGCGAACACCCGCCATGCGATCTCGCGGTTCATGTTGCCTTCCTCCCTCGTTCTCTCGATCTCGCGTCCCCCGCCGTCCCGTCCCGGCCTCCCCGCCGGGGCGGGCGGTCCCGGGGGCCCGCTCAGGCGGGGCCCTCCAGCTCCTCGAGCATCGCCCGGGCCTCCTCCTGCACGTCCACCTTGAGGATCTTCGCCTGGTCCACGATCATCATCAGCCCATAGTCGTCCGACGTCACGTTCCCGCGGGCCTCGATCGGCTGCGCGACGAGGAGGTCCGCGAGGCGGTCCCGGATCACCTCCTGGGACATCGCCTCCTTCGCCTCCGCGATGCACTCCTCCACGGTCTTGTCCAGGAGGCCCTCCGTGAGCTCCTTCCCGAACACCGCGGTGAGGGCGCCGCTCCCGTCGTCGAGCACCGCCTTGACCCGGAGGTCCGGGAACCCGGACACCTCGCCGTGGATCCGGCACACCCCCTTCCGCAGGACGCGCTTGCACTCCGGGCACCGGTAGATCAGCCCGGAGCCCTCCTTGAGGTCGATCAGGATGCCCCGCACCGTGACGTCGACGCCGCCGCCCCGCTCCCCGAGGTCCTCGATCCACATCCGCGGGGACCGCGCGAGCTCCTCCATCGGGGGGAGGTCCTTGTCCTCGAGCTTCTTCACGAGGGCCCGCTCGTCAAAGCTAATCTGGGGGATCCCCCGCCACGATTTGACGTACGCGCCCTCGACCCGGAGCACGTCGGCCTCCGCGAGGGCGAAGTCCTTCCAGGCGCTGAACTGGGACTTCGCGGTCTCGTCCGCGAGGACGCCGCTGTACACGGTCTTCTTGCCGCCGTCCACGTCGACCTCCCGCGCCTCCACGCTGAGCACGCGGGCGGTGAACGCGATGTTGCTCGACCCCTCCCGCATGTCCACGATCTTCGCGGGGGTCGCCTTCGCGGCGCTCGGGGGTGGGCCGTCGGCGCCCGCGGGGGCGGGCGGGAGGAGGTCCGGGGACTCCTTCGTCACGACCGTCCGGGTGCCCAGGTTCACCTGGACCTGCCCGCGGTACTCCTTCGTGTACGCGTTCGCAATCCGCACGACGTCCCCGCGCGCGGGCTCGAGCGGCAGCGGCTCCCAGGCCGTGAACGGCACCGTCGCCGTCGCGTCCCCCAGGATGCCGTACAGGATCGTCCGCGGCCCGTTCTCCGAGTCGATCGTCTTCTCGTTCACGCTCACGAACCGCGCGAGGAGGTTCACGGAGTTCTCGCCCGGCACGAGCTCCCGGATCGTCTTCTGGATCCCGAGGCTCAGGTGGGCCGGGTTCCCGCCGTGCTTCTTCACGATCGACCGCTTCGCCGTGTCCAGCGACACGCGGTAGACGTTGATGTAGTTCGAAAGCTCCTTCTCGATCTCCTGCTCGCTCACCTTTCCGCCCAGCGCCCGGGTGATGTCATGGACATGGGGCGCGATGTCGTCCTTCATTGCTGCACGTTCCTGAGGCCTGTCGATTTCTAGCCTCGGACCCGGGGACCGCGCGCCCGACTATAAGGCTTGGCGGGGGGCCCGCGAAAGTGCCCTTCCGACATCGCCTCCATGGCGGGCAAGCTGGTCGCGCGATGCGAAGGCCTAAATACATCGTATTCTATTGTATTGCACATGCCCGTCACGACCCTGCGCCTCTCCGACGAGGAGGTTCGCCGGATCGACCGGATTGCGAAGCTCGAGGGCGTCGACCGCTCCGTCCTCCTCCGACGCGCGATCTCCGGGGGGCTCCGTGAGATTCTGATTACGGCCGCAATCGATCGGTACCGGCGCGGGGAATGCAGCGCTTGGCGGGCCGCATCCGACGCGGGGGTCGGCCTCTGGGAGTTCCTCGACGAGCTCGCGCGGCGGGGGGTGCCGTTCCGGACCGACGAACGCCATCTGGAGGGACTCATCGAGGAACTCGGATGAGGGCCGCGGTCGACGCCTCCCCCCTCATCTACCTCACGAGGATTGGAGAGCTCAGGCTCTTGCGCCAGTACGACGAGGTTCTGGCCCCGCCCGAGGTGATCGCGGAGGTGGAACGCGGTCTCGAAAGCGGCCACCCGGAGGCCCTCGAGGTCCGCAAGCTCGTGGAGGACGGCAGTCTCCAAATCCGAAAGGCCGGGAGGCCCCGCACGGAATGGGCCCTCGACCGCGGTGAGGCCGCCGTGCTGGCCCTCGCCCTCTCCCTCCGGGTGGACGAGGTCGTGACGGACGACCGGGCCGCCATTGGGGTCGCGAAGTACCTGGGTCTCAAGCCCGTGAGCGTGCCGTTCCTGCTCCTGCGGGAGCGCCGCGCCGGGCGGATGACCCAGAGCGCGTTCGAGGCGGCCCTCCGTCGTCTGCTGACCGCGGGGTACTACCTCTCCCCGGAGTTGCATCATCGTCTGGTCGAGGCAGGGCGGGACTGACGGCTCGCGAAGGAAACCGTTATCCCGCGCACCCGCCTTCGCGCCCGCCACGAGCGTCACGCTGGAGGAGCTCCTCGGGTACGTCCTCGAGGCGGAGTTCGCCGTCCTCTCGAGCGTGAGCGAGGTCGTCCGCCGCCCGTGGGGCGCGATCCTCGTCGCCGCGGACTACCCCGCGGTCCACGACGCGAACCTGGCGTGGGTCGAGCGGCTTCCGAAATCCGGATTGCCGCAGGTCCTCCTCGAGCACGACGAGGCGATGCGGGCCCAGGGGATCTCGTTCCGGCGCATCACCTTCGCGGACCCGAAGGCCGCGTTCAAAGTGCAAAAACCGCTCGCGGGCATGGGCTTCCAGCCGACCCGGGACCTTGCGATGGTCCGTCTCGGGACGTCGACGTGCATCCGGAACCCGGACCTCGAGGTGCGGGAGGCCGACACCCCGGAGGAGTGGGAGGTGTTCGACGCGGTGCTCGCGGAGCTCCACGCGGAGCGCGGGTACTCAGGGGAGGTGTCCCAGGCCCTGATCGACCGGTTCCACGAGCGGGCCCCGGGCCTCAAGGAGCGGGTGTACATGGGGTTGTTCGGCGGGGAGGGCGCGGGGGTCGCGACCCTCGTCCCGCGGGAGAAGCTCGCGTTCCTCGGGGAGGTCGGGACGCGGCCGAGCTTCCGGCGGAAGGGCGTTGCGCGGACCCTCGTCGAGGAGGTCTCGAACCTCGGGCAGCAGTTGGGCTTCCCGTACGTGGGGCTCGTCACGGAGTGGGACAACGAGGCCGCACGGACCCTGTACGGGAGCCTGGGGTACCAGCCCGTGGGCGAGATTCGCGGGTTCCTGAAGACGGAGTAGGTGGATGAAGTCTCTGTCATCAACGGTGCGGAAGGCTGAGGGCGCGAGGCGGTGCCCCGTGTGCGGGAAGGGAGAGCTCGTCCCCGCGGACGACATCGTGTCGGAGGTGGAGGGCTACACCTTCGTCGAGCGCGGGCGCCGATGCACCGCGTGCGGCGAGGAGTTCATCCCGGAGGAGGAGAGCCAGCGGCTCATGAAGGTGGCCCGCAGGCTCGGGATCTGGGGCGAGCCGTTGAAGCTGCGGAGGAAGCTCTCGCGGAGCGGCCGGGGGACGGTGCTCCGGATCCCCGCGGACGTGGAGCGGAGCCTCGGGCTCCGCGGGGATGAAGAGGTCTCCGTCTCCAAGGCCGGGCGCAAGATCATCATCGAGATTCACTGAGCGATCCGCTCACCGGCGCGGAAGCGGGCCTCCCGCCATACCCGAACTGGTCGCGCGGGCCTAGGCTTCATAACGATAGTACTTTGGCAACGTTCTTGCCGCGCCTCCCAGAGTCTCTCCAGAGGCAGGCCATGGAGTTCGCACCGAGCAAGCATCAGGAGGACGTCTGCCGCCGCGCCCGGCGGTTCGTCGAGACCCACGTCCTCCCGCACGCGGACGCGTGGGACAAGAGCGGGGAGTTCCCGAAGGCGGCGTGGGCCGCGCTCGCGAAGGCGGGCCTCGCGGGCATCCCGATCCCCGCCAAGTACGGCGGCGCGGGGCGGGACGTCGTGAGCTACGCGATGGCGGTCGAGGAGATCTCCCGCGGCTCCGCGGCCCTCGGCGTCACCTTGGCGGTCCACACCTCCCTCGCGAGCCAGCCCCTCCTCGGCTTCGGCACGGAGGCGCAGAAGCGGCGCTACCTCAAGCCGCTCGCCCAGGGGCGGGCGATGGGCTCGTTCTGCCTCACGGAGACGGGGGCGGGGAGCGACGTCGCCGCGATGGAGTCTCGGGCCGTCGCGAAGGGCGGGGACTTCGTGATCACGGGCCGCAAGATCTTCATCATGAACGCCCCGCTCGCGTCCACGTTCTTGGTCTTCGCGATGACGGACAAGTCCCTCGGCCACCGCGGGATCTCGTGCTTCATCGTCCCCCGCGGCACCCCGGGCCTGAAGATTGGGAAGCTGTTCGACAAGATGGGGATCCGCTCGTCCGTGACGTCGGAGGTCGTGTTCGACGAGGTCCGCGTGCCTGCGGAGAACCTCCTCGGGCGCCGGGGGGACGGGTTCAAGATTGCGATGGACACGCTGGACTGCGGCCGGATCAGCATCGCGGCCCAGGCCGTGGGGATTGCGCAGGCCTCGCTGGACGCCGCGGTCGAGCACGCCCGCACCCGCGTCCAGTTCGGGCGGCCGATCGGGGACCTCCAGGCGATCCGCTGGATGATCGCGGACGTCGCCACGGAGATCGACGCGGCCCGCCTCCTGACCCACCGCGCGGCCCGCCTTACGGACCAGGGCCGGAGGCACACGAAGGAGGCGTCCATGGCGAAGCTCTTCGCGGCGTCCACCGCGGTCGAGGCGAGCCGGAAGGCGATGCAGGTCCACGGCGGGTCCGGGTACATGCGGGACCTCCCGCTCGAGCGGTACTACCGGGACGCGAAGATCACGGAGATCTACGAGGGCACGTCCGAGATCCAGCGCCTCGTGATCTCGAACGAGATCCTCTGAGGGGACGACGATGGCGCTCAAGACGAAGGCGCAGTACGTGGCGAGCGTGCGGGAGCTCGGGGCGGACGTGTACATGCTCGGGAAGCGCGTCCCGGACGTCACGCGGAACGGGTTCACCCGCCTCGCGCTCGAGGGGATCGGCGGGATCTACGACCTCGCGCGGGACGACCGGTACAAGGGCCTCCTCACGAGGCGGGAGAAGGGCGGGCCGCCGTACAGCGCGTATTGCTCCATCCATTCCTCCCGTGAGGACCTCGTGGACCGCGTGCGGGCCGCACGGTTGATCTGCCAGCGGACCGGGGTGTGCACGGCGAGCCGCTGTTGCGGGTGGGACGCCCTGAACGCGCTGTGGCACGTGACGTACGAGATGGACGCCCGCCATGGGACCGAGTACCACAAGCGCCTCCAGCGGTACGTCGCGCGGGTGCGGGGGAAGGACCTCACGTGCGCGGGCGCCCTCACGGACCCGAAGGGCAACCGCGCGCTGAAGCCGAAGCACCAGCCCGACAAGGACGTGTACGTCCGCGTCGTCGAGGAGTCGAGGGCCGGCATCGTCGTCCGCGGCGCGAAGGCGATGATCGGCGGGGCCGTCGGGAGCCACGAGATCATCGTCCAGCCCGGCACGAGCTTCTCGGAGGAGGAGCGGGACCACGCCGTCGCCTTCGCGGTCCCGATGGACGCGGAGGGCGTCGTCCAGGTCGTGAACCGCCAGACCGGGGACGAGCGGAAGCTCGACGGCGGGTTCGACATGGGGAACGTGCGGGCCGGGTCCTCCGAGAGCCTCGTGATCTTCGACGACGTCTTCGTGCCGAAGGACCGGGTGTTCATGTGCGGGGAGCACGAGTACGCCGCGGACGCGGTGACGAAGTTCGTCCTGCTCCACCGCGCGACCCTGGGCGGGTGCCTCGCGGGATGCGGGGACGTCCTCACGGGCGCGGCCGCGCTCCTCGCGGAGTACAACGGCCTCTCCCGCCAGGTCTCGGACCGCCTCACCGAGATGACGTACCTCTCCGAGGCGCTGTACGCGCAGGCCCTCGGCGCCGCGTACGAGGGCCGCCCGACGCCCTCCGGCGCGTGGTTCCCGGACCCGCTCCTCGCGAACGTCACGAAGACGTCCGTGACCCGCCTGCCGTTCGAGATCGAGCGGCTCGCGGAGGACATCGGGGGCGGCATGGTGTCGTGCATGCCCTCCGAGCTCGACCTCCGGAGTCCGAAGGTCGGTCCGCTCGTGGAGAAGTATTACCGCGGGGTCCGCGGCGTAGGGGCGGAGAAGCGGCTCCGGGCCGCCCGGCTCATCGAGTCCATGGTCTTCGGCCCGGGGAAGCTCGCGGCGCTGTGCCTCCACGGCGGGGGCTCCCCCGCCGCGGCGGAGATGGGGATCCGCCAGCTCGCGGACCTTGAGTCGAAGAAGGACCTCGCCCGCCGCCTCGCGGGGATCGAGGGCTGAGCCCGCCACGCGCCGCCGTCCCAACAAGCGCAAATACGGCCGCGGAGCTTGTCGTGCGCCCATGGACTTCCGGCGGCCGTGGCCCTTCGCCCTCTTCGTCCTCCTCGCCCACGTCCTGAGCCGGATCCTCGCCGTCGCGGCCCACGAGGTCCTCGGCCACGCCGCGGCCGCGCTCCTCCTCGGCGGCACCGCGTACGGCCTCTACGTCTCGCCCGGCACCGGGTTCACGTACGTGTACCTCCCGCGGTCCCTCCCGCCCGCGGGCGTGATCGCGATGCAGGGCGCGGGGATCGCGGTCGACGTCGCGATCGGGCTCGCGGTCTGGTGGCGGGCCCGCCGTGCCGCGTCGTTCGCCTGGCGGGCGTTCGGCCTCGTCGCCGCGGTCGTGTTCATCGTGTACGGGCTCGTGTACATGGCGGCGGGCGCGTTCGACTTCTTCCCCGGGGACACGTGGGCGATCGTCTCCGTCCTGGGCACGCCCGCGATGGCGTGGGGCTTCCTGGCCGTCGGCACGGTGTGGACCCTGCTCGTCGGCGTGTTCGCGTCCCTGGACCTCCTGAAGCTGCTCCGCGGGCCCGGCGTGGACCTGAAGCGGGAGATGACGATGCTCCTCCTGTTCTGGCTCCTCCCCGCGCCCCTCGCGTTCCTCCCGGGGTTCGCGGCCTCGAACCTGCTCGGTACGTCCGGGGTCGTGTACGTCGCGGTCTTCGCGGCCGTCCTCGTGGCCACCGCGGCCCTCCTCGTGTACGCGGACGCGATGCCCCGCCCGCGCCCGCGTGCGGAGGAGGAGCCCCGCCCCGCCTGGCGTCCCGTCGCCGCGATGGCCGTGCCGATCCTCCTGTTCGTCCCCCTCTGGATCGGCGTGTT
>DATBXC010000092.1:0-5835 GCA_036514455.1 Thermoplasmata archaeon
CCCTCGCCGATCTTGCAGTACCGCGCGCACGCGGTGCACATGACCTTGTTCGTGCCCGCGACGGGCTTCCAGAGCTCCGCGACCTTCCCCATCGCATGGCCGGGCGCCTCCCGGACGTCGAGGGGCGCGATGAGGTCCGCCTTGCTGAGGGGCATCCTTCCCCTATGGAACCCGCGCGCCGCTTAAACCGTTTTCGACCCCAGTCCTAGGCGTGAGAGGACCGGAAGTGCTCCCAGCCGCGGTTCTCCAGCGGGACCGTCCCGCCCGCCTTCGAGTACAGCCGGTTCCCGCCCTTCGCCTCGACCTTGCCGATCACGGTGAGCTTGTGCTGCTCCTCCCGCCCCTTCGCCTGGCGGTACTTCTCGAGGAGGTCGCCCACCCGCCCGGGCCGCACCGTCGCGACGAGCTCGAAGTCCCCGCCGTAGTACAGCGCGAGGGCCTCGACCGTCCTCCGGTCCGCGCCCTGGAGGCGCTTGAACAGCGGGAGCGTGTCGGAGTCGATCAGGAACGAGACCTTGCTCGCCTCGGAGAGCTGGTGGACCGTCGCGCCGAGTCCGTCGGAGACGTCCATGCAGCTCGTCACCGCGCCGCTCTCGGAGAAGAAGAGCCCCTCGTCGATCCGGGGGTACGGCCGGAGGAACGTGTCCAGGGCCTCCGCCCGGTCCCGCGGGTCCGTGAGGGCGCGGGAGGCCCACCCGCCCCGCCCCAGATCGCCCGTCACGACGACGACGTCCCCGGGCCGCGCCCCCGTGCGGAGGAGGATCCGGGACTTCGCGACCTTCCCCACCGCCGTCCCCGCGAGGGTCATCGCCTCGGACTCCTTCGTGTCCCCACCCACGATCGGGATCCCGAACTGCCGGGCGCACTCCTCCATCCCGCGCGCGAGGGCCTTCACCCAGTCCAGGTCCGTGTCCCGGGGCATCGCGAGGGCCGCGACGAACCCCAGGGGGAACGCGCCCGCGGCCGCGACGTCGCTCAGGTTCACCGCGACGAGGTACCAGCCGACCTGCCCCGGGGCCGCGCCTGGCGGGAGGTGGGTCTTCACGTTCACCGCATCCGTCGTGATCACCAGCCAGTCCTCGCCCCAGTCGATCACGCCGACGTCGTGGCCCAGGCCGACGGGAAGCCCGCGGTCGAAGATCCGCTTCAGCTGCTCGATCACCGCGCGCTCGCCGACGTCCTTCAGGGCGGGCATCTCCGCGCGGCATGCCGCGGCCGGGTCTTAACCGTGCCGGAGGGCGGGAGTGCGGCGACCGGGATTTGAACCCGGGCGGCCAGCTTGGCAAGCTGGCATACTAACCAGGCTATATTATCGCCGCAGCGTCGGCCCCGAGAGCCCGGGGCGGTATAAAGAATGCGACGGGCCCGGCGGCTCTAGCCGCCCCGGCCCCCGCTCACGAGGTACGCGATCCCGAACCCCGCGAGCGCGGACGCGATCCCGATCAGGAGCATCTGGGCTCCGCTCCGCGCGGGGCGGCCCACCGTCACCTTCGCCTTGTACCATCCGACCGTAAACAGGGTGAGGCCGCTCACGATCAGGGCGACGACGATCCCGAGGAAGATGTCGTTCCCCGTGAGGAAGAACGGGGCGAGGGGGATCAGGGACCCGACGATTGCGGCCATGCCCACGAGGAGGGCGCTCTTCCGGGCCTGGCCCTTGTCGACGGGCGCGAGGTTCAGTTCGTGCGCCATCATCAGCTCGAGCCACGCTTTCGGCTTCGCGACGATGCGGTCGAGGAAGTCCTCGAGCTCCTGCCCGTGGAACTCCCACCGCTCCAGGATCTCCCGCACCTCCTGGCGCTCGATGTCCGGGAGTTCCTTCATCTCCTGCATCTCGCGGTCGACCTCCGCGAGGTAGTGGTCCCGGCGGGCGAGGGTGGAGGTGTACGCGACCGCGCCCATCGAGATCGACTCCGCGAACGTCGCGGCGAGGCCGACCGCGATGACTAGGGCGATCGGGTTCGCGACGTTCTGGTTCTGGGCGCCGATCGCGGCCCCAAGGATCACCCCGAGGACGTTCACGAGCCCGTCCTGGCTCCCGAGGATGAAGTCCGAGAGGAGCCCGGGCTGCGCGTGCTTCTCCGCGGCGGCGTCCTCCGCCTCCTTCCTCCAGAACGCGACGCGCGTGGACATCTCCGGCCGTCCGGGGGCTCGGAGAGAAGGGCCCGGATAAGACGCTTTGGTATGATTCGGAACGGGCCCCCTCCGGGGCCGGCCCGCGAGAAGGTTTTTGTGGGCCTCGGCGATGGGCCGCGCGCATGGCCGCCCCCGCCGCCCCGGCGTGGTCCTCCGCCCTCGCGGACGCCATCCGGGCCGGGGACCGGGACGCCACCCTCGCGGCGGGCCTTCGCGCGGTCGAGGCGAGGGCCCCGCACCTCGAGGTCGCGCGGGCGGGCGCGCTCGCGTACGCGTCGAGCGTGGACGTGTCCCCCGAGTACCCGCCTCACGGCTTCCTCGCCCTGTCCGCGGCGGTCCGGCTCGCCCGCCATCTGCCGCCGAACCTGGCGCCCCTCCCGGTGCTCCAGGCCCTCACGCTCGCCGCGGCGGACGGGAAACTGCCCGCCTCCGAGCATCGCCGGCGCACGGCGGTCGCCGGGGAGATCAGCCACCTCACGCGGTCCTTCGAGTACGCGGTCCGCACGGGCGCGTTCGGGGACGCGGTGTCGATCTTCTCGGGCCTCCTCCGCGAGGGCCGGGAGCGCGTGATGGCGGGGGACGTCCTGTTCCGCGTCGCGGCGGAGGACATGGTGATGGCGGGCCACAAGCTGATCTACGCGGTGAAGGGGTGGCAGCTCGCGTCCGCGCTCGGGTGGCGGGCCGGCGACGTCGTGATGGGCCCCGCCGTCGCCCGGGTCGCGACGCGGATTCAGGACCCGACCGCGTTCCGCACGCTGATGGCGGCGTGGGGGCGGGCGAAGGTCGACCTCGCCGCCGTCGGCGGCAACGCGGGCCCCGCGGAGGGTGCGGAGCGGGCCGCGATCCGAGAGGCGCTGCGCGCGACGACGCCGGACGCGTGCGCGGCCGGGGTCGTGCTTGCGTTGAAGCGCGGCGTCGCGCTCGACGCGATCGCGGGGGTCGCCGTGGAGGAGGCCGCGGACCGCGTCGCGGGGCTCGGGTCCCACGACCTCGTCCCCGTCCACGGCCTGATCTTCGCGGACCTCGCGCGGTGGGTGCTCGCCTTCTCGCGGACGGAGTCCAGGGTGTACCCGCTCCTCCAGGCGTGCCTCCTTCTGCAGTCGCAGTCCGCGTTCCCCGCCCTCCGCCCGGAGGCCCGCTCCTCCGGACACGGGGACCTCCGCACGATCGCAGGCGCGATGGAGGCGGGGAGGGCCCGCGAGGCGGGCGAGGCCGTCCACGGATACGTCGCGCTGGGCGCGGACCGCCCGCGGTTCCTGGAGCTGCTCGCGGTCCAGGCGTGCCGGGACGACCCGTCCGTGACGATGGGCCACAACCTGATCCTCGCGGACGCCGCGATCCAGGAGGCGACGGCGCACCCCGCGTCCGCGTCGCCCGCCCTCGTCGCGCTCGCGCACGCACTCGCGCTCAGCCCGCGGGCCCGCGGGAACTGGGCCGTCCTGGAGAGGCGGTTCCCGCCCGCTACCGCTTCTTGAGCTCCTGGCCCACGAGCACGAAGTGCGCGAGGAGGGCCTCGAGCTGGATCCGCTCGTTGCTCCCCTCCACGAGCCGGAACTCCGCCTCCCCGACGCGGTCGATGAGCCGGACCTTGAACTCGTCCGGGACGCTGAGGTCGAAGACGGTGCGGTGGACCTGGCGGATCACGTCCTCCCCGGAGAGGCCGTACTCGATCAGGAGGGTGTCGAGGGCGTCGCGGGACTTGATGAAGTCCCCGCCTAGGGAGGTCTCGAGGAGCTTCTTCACGAGTTCCGGGCGGCCCACGCTCGCGGCCTTGTACAGGACGTCCTCGTTGATTGTCGCGTCCACGGCCGCGGCGACCTGGAGCGCGTTCACCGCCCTCCGGAGGTCGCCCGCCGCGATGTACACGAGGGCCTCCATCCCGTCCTTCGTGATCGTCAGCGTCTCCGCCTTCGCGATCCGCGTGAGGTACGCCTCGATTGCCTCCGGCTTCAGCGGGCGGAACCGGAACACCGCCGTCCGGGACTGGATCGGCTCGATGATCCGCGAAGAGTAGTTGCAGCTCAGGATGAAGCGCGCGGTGCGGGTGTACGTCTCCATCGTCCGCCGCAGGGCGGCCTGGGCGTCCGCGGTGAGGGCGTCCGCCTCGTCGAGGAAGATGATCTTGAACCCGTGCTCGCCGATGGGGGCGGTGCGGGCCATGTCCTTGATCCTGACCCGGACGGTGTCGATCCCCCGGTCCATGCTCGCGTTCGTCTCCGCGAAGTTGTTCGTCCAGGTCTCGCCGAACATCTCCCGGGCGAGGGCGATCGCGCACGTCGTCTTCCCCGTGCCCGCCGGGCCCGCGAACAGGAGGTGCGGGAGGTTCCCCGCCCGGACGTACGCCTTGAGGCGGGCGACGATCTCCTCCTGGCCGACCACCTCGTCGAGCGTCGCGGGGCGGTACTTCTCCACCCAGATGTCCTTCACGGCTCCCCCTCGGAGTGCGGCGAAATCGGGGCCACTCTATAATAGGCTTTGGAGGAGGGAGGGCTGAAAGGGCCTCGATGGCGGGCGCTCAGAGCTCGATCCCGAGCGCGTCCGCGACCCGCCGCGCCCGGTTGAACACCGTGCTCGTCGCGCTGCCCGCGAACAGGAGGCCGACGGCGCGCCCCTCCCGGTCCACGACGAGCGAGCCGCTGTCCCCGCCCTGGGACATCGGGCCCGCCACGATCTGGTCCGTGAACGTCGCGACGTCCGCGTCGTACTCGATCTGGAGGGTGGCGTCCGTCGCGAGGACGCGCCCCTCCGTGAGCCCCGTCGTCCTGCCGCTCTTCCGGACTGTGTCGCCGACGCCCGCCTCCGCGATGCCCGCAGGCCTCCCGAGCCCCAGGACCGATTCGTCCACGGCGTCGTCCCGTACGGGCCTCGCGATCGCCGCGTCGACAAGGTTCGCAGGGGCCTGTGCGGCGGGGCGGAACCCGAGTCGCGCCGCGAGCCGGCGCAGAAAGGCGGTGAAGCCGCGGTCGGGCGCGTCGAAGCGGAGCCGGACGAACGTCTCGAGCGTGGCGATCGCGTCCTCCCGGGTGCCGCCGTCCGCCGGGCCCGGCTGCAGGACAGGATCCCCGGGCCGCGCCCGGTTACTGTCCGCGAGCACGTGGTTGTTCGAGAGGATGAACCGCCGTCCGCCGCGGCGGACGACGCCGCCGAGCGTCCCCGCGGTGATCCGGTAGTGGCCGACGCTCACGCCGCCCGGGGCGGGCCGCCAGCGGTCCGTACGCGCCCTCGGCGCCGCGGCCTGGGCCTTGATCTTCCCCGTCTCGATGACGTCCGTTTTCACCTCGTCGAGCGCCTTCGGGATTACGTCCTCCTTCCTCAGCCGGTCCTCCGGGAGCTTGCGCTCGACGAACACGATCACGGCGGGCTCGTCCGTCTCCTTCCCGCCCACGATCTTCCGGCCGACACCGACCCCGACGACATTCGCCTTCCTCAGGAGGAGCGCCTCGAACTTCGCCTTCGCCGCCCGGATCCGGTCCCATGTCACCGGCGCTCCCCCTTGGGTCGGTACGCGGAGATCTCGAGGAGGCCCTCGCCCGCCTTCCCGCCGACGGCAACGCCGACCGCCCGCACGATCAGGTTCGAGAAGAAGCCGATGAACACGCCAATCGCGTAGTACGCGAGAAGGTCCGCCTTGTACAGGAACGTGAGCATGCCCACGCCGAAGACGACCGCGATGAACGTCGCGAACGCGCCCCACTGCAC
>DATBXC010000093.1:0-6450 GCA_036514455.1 Thermoplasmata archaeon
GACTTCGAAGACCCATCGGCCGCTCGAGGCCAGCTTTCCTTCCGCCGCGACCCGCTCGTCCTCGTAGATGATGATCCGACCGGAGAGCTTTGAAGCGATTCGGTAGACGTGGCCTCGCCACTGAAACGTCGTGTCGCGCAAGGAACGGAAGCGAATCTCGAGCGAACCGTCCGGGCCCACGATATGGATCCGGTCACGCAGCCCGTCGTACCGCACCCGCGTCGCGCCACCACGCGAGTCGACGACGGACAACCAGCCTCGGCGGCCCGAGGCCACCGGGTACTCCACGCCCTCCGCGATGACCCGGTGACGGAACCAGCCAACCTTCGCCTCCACCGCCATGAAAGGGGAGAAGGAACCCGTCGAGCGATAAAGGCTTGGTTTGGGGGCCCCCTCGTGGATGGGACAGGCTGGGAGACGACCCGAAGCCGTCAAAGGTGCTGATTGAATCGGTTTCGTATGGAGTGAAACGGGCCTGCTGGGATTCGAACCCAGGTCAGAGGCTCCGGAGGCCTCTGTCCTATCCAAGCTAGACTACAGGCCCGCGGGGTCCGCATCGCGGCGGCCGATTAAGGCTTTCCGCCCGCTACTTGCCCGCAAACTCCGTGTACCCGCAGCTCCCGCAGCTTGAGCGGTCCTTGTGCTTCGCGAGGAACACGCCGGGCCCGCACTTCGGGCAGAACGACTTTTCCCGGTGGATCCGGTCTCCCTCGACCTTGTAGAAGTGCCGTTTCAGGCCCTTGGAGCCCTTCGGGGCCTTCTCCTTCTTCGCCTCCGCCATCACTTGCCCTCCTTCCCGCCCTTCTTCGCCTCGGGCTTCTTCTCCTCCTTGGCGGGGGCCTTCTCCTCCTTCTTCTCGGCGGGCTTCGCTTCCTTCTTCTCGGCGGCGGGCTTGCCCTCCTTCTTCTCCGCGGGCTTCTCCTCCTTGGGCGGGGCCTTCTCCGCGGGCTTCGGGGCCTCCGCGCGCCTGGGCGGCGGGGCCCTCGCGGCGGCGGGCTTCTCCGCCTTCACCTCGGCCGCGATCAGGCCGTTCCGCACGAGGATGTGCTTCCGCTCGACCTTCAGGGCGTCTTCCTTGGATTTGTACACCTTCGCGTACCCCCGGGACACGGGCCGCCCGAACTCGGAACGCGAGAAGTCCACGACCACGATGTCCCGGGTCGCGTGGAGGACCTTCGCGAGTTCCTGCCGCAGGGCCGCGCGCCCGGGCGTCTGCTCCCTCGGGTGGGTCACCCGGAACGAGACCTCCGTCCGCTTCAGGAACGGGTTCTCCTTCTTGCCGACGATCTCGAGCTCCATTCAGGCCACCATGCGCCGGAGGATCTCGTGCACCCGCCCCTTCGACGCCCGGTCCACCCGGACGACGACCGCGCCCTCGTCCGGCTGCCCGTAGGCGACGACGGCCCCCTCGGGGGCCAGGGCGATGCACACCAGGGCGAGGAGGTCCTCCTCGCCTCGGACCTCGAGTCGTACCCGCTCCCGCGACTTAAAGGCTTCGGAGATCACGGGCCACACCTCCTTCTTGATCACGCCCGCGGGGTTGTCGATCACGACGACCCAGTCCCCGACCCCCTTGAGCTTCGTGTGCCACCGGGGCTCGTCGATCCGCTTCGTCTTGAAGTCCACGACCGCAATCTGCGGCATGACGCCCCGCTCGACGAGGTCCGCGGTCGTGTAGTCGCCGACCGTGACGAGGGGGCGGGCCCCGCGGACCGCGTCGACGACCTCCGCGCCCTTCGCGAGGCGCCCGATCGGGCGGGCGAGCTCCTCGCGCATCGCCTCGGGGAGGACGAGGTCCCTGCCGAAGAACTCAGCGAACTCGGAGGGCGTACTTCCCGTTGGCATTGAGCCCCATCTTCCTTGCGATCTCGGACCGGGCGTGGTCCACGATGATGACGTAGCCCTGCCACTCCTTCGAGGTCGGGCTCCCGCACCGCGGGCACGTGTCCTCGTCCGTGATCGTGAAGCACTTCTTGCAGGCCTTCGGAACCTTGACGGCCATCGTCACTTCCTCCGCTTCCCGCGGCCCTCGGAGCGGGCCCGGTCCTCCTCGATCCACTCGATCTTCCCGAGGGAGGGCTGGCGCATCGTCAGGCCGATCTTCGACTCCCGCGGGGCCCGCTCGTTCAGGGACACCGCGACGATCCGCGTGCGCACCTTGTCCCCCATCCGGAGGTCCCGTTTCGAGTCCTTCCCGATCAGCCGCTGGCCCTCCTCGTCCACGTCCACGCGGTCGTCCATGACCTGGGAGATGTGGAGGAGCCCGTCGAGGGGCCCGAACCGCACGAACGCGCCGAACTTCAGGACCTCCACGATCGTGCCGTCCGTGATCTCCTGGATCTGCGGTAAGAATACGACCGCGTCGTACTTCACGGTCTGGTACACCGCACCGTCCCCGTGGACGATCCGGCCCTCCCCGACCCGCTCGATGCTGCTCGCGATCAGGGTGAGGGACCGGTCCGGGCCGACCTTCCCCTCCAGCGTCGTGCGGGTGAGCTCCCGGGCGAGGGCGTCGATGTCCTCCCCGAGCCGCTCCGGGGGGATCCGGACGACATCCTCCCGCTGGACCTTCATGTACACGAGAAATCAGCCCCCGTGCCATTTGGTAGACGTATTTCAACCTTCGCGCCCAGGGCCCGCGCTCAGATGAGCAACGGGGCGAGGACGAGGGTGATCGTGGACAGGAGCTTCACGAGGATGTGGAGGGAGGGCCCCGCGGTGTCCTTGAACGGGTCCCCCACAGTGTCCCCGACGACCGCCGCCTTGTGCTGCTCCGTGCCCTTCCCTGCCGGGAGGGACTCGATGTACTTCTTGGCGTTGTCCCACGCCCCGCCGCCCGTGTTCAGGACGAGGGCCAGGATCACGCCCGCGATCGTGCCGACCATGAGGGTCGCCCCGAGGGGCTCGCCCGCCTTCAGCCCCGGGGTGATCGCCACGTACTTGAAGATGAATCCGACCGCGATCGGGGTGAGGACGGCGAGGAGGCCGGGCACGACCATCTCCCTCAGGGCGGACTTCGTCACGATGTCGACGGAGCGGCCGTAGTCCGGCTTCTCCGTCCCCGCCATGATCCCGGGCTTCTCCTGGAACTGGGCCCGCACGTCCTTGATGATCGACCACGCGGCCCGCCCGACCGCGCGGATCGCGAACGCGGAGAAGAGGAAGACGAGGGCGACCCCCGCGATGCCTCCCACGAACACCTCCGGCTTCGCCATGTCCACGCTGACGATCCCCGCCGCCTCAAGGTACGCGGAGAAGAGCAGGAACGCTGCGAGGGCCGCGCTCCCGACCGCGTAGCCCTTCGTGAGGGCCTTCGTCGTGTTCCCCGCCGCGTCGAGCTTGTCCATCTGTTTCCGCACGGTGCCAGAGATCCCCGCCATCTCCACGATCCCCGCCGCGTTGTCCGCGATCGGTCCGAACGTGTCCATCGCCAGGATGTACGCACACGTCGAGAGCATCCCCATCGTCGCGATGGCGGTGCCGTACAGCCCGCCGTTCTGGACGCCGCTCGACTGCCCGAGGAAGAACGAGATCAGGATCGCGCCCATCATCGCGATGGCGGGAAGAGCGGTCGCCTCGAGGCCGACGGAGAACCCGGCGATCACGTCCGTCCCGGGCCCCGTCTCCGCCGCCTTCACGATCTCCTTCACGGGCCGGAAGCGGGCTTCGGTGTAGTACTGCGTGATGTAGATGAACAGGAGCGCGGTGATGATTCCCACGAGGCCGCAGCCGAAGTAGTACACCCACGTTAGGTTGGAAGCGAAGGGCAGCAGGTTCCCCGAGCCGTCCCGGGGAAACGGGTTCGGCTGGAGCATCACGAACGCCGCGGCTCCGAAGAAGATCGCCGCGAGGACGGTCGTCACGCCGTATCCGCGGTTCAAGGCGCTCATCGGCGCCTCCTCCTCGCGCGTGCTCACGACGAAGATGCCCACGATCGAGGCGATGAGGCCGAACGCGCGCGCGACGAGGGGGAACAGGATTCCGGACAGCCCGAAGTAGGGGAACAAGGCGGCCCCGAGGATCATCGCGCCGATGTTCTCCGCGGCGGTGGATTCGAAGAGGTCCGCCCCGCGGCCGGCGCAGTCCCCGACGTTGTCTCCGACCAAGTCGGCGATCACCGCGGGATTGCGGGGGTCGTCCTCCGGGATCCCCTTCTCCACCTTCCCCACGAGGTCCGCGCCGACGTCCGCCGCCTTCGTGTAGATTCCGCCGCCGAGCTGGGCGAACAGGGCCGCGAGGCTGGCGCCGAATCCGAAGCCTACCATGGACAGGACGACCCGCATCTGGTCGGGCTGCGTCGCGGGGGCGCCCCAGCCGTACAGGTAGTAGATGAGGGACACGCCGAGGAGGCTCATCGTGACGATGGCGAGGCCGGAGACCGCACCGCCCCGCAGGGCGGTCTTCAGGGCCGCGTTGTAGCTCGACTGGGCGGCCGCCGCGCACCGCTGGTTCGCGCGGATCGAGATGTGCATCCCGATGTACCCGGAGATTGCGGACAGTGCGGCCCCGAGACCGAACGCGAGGGCGGTCTCCAGCCCGAGCCTCACGGGGTCGGGGGTCCTTGCGCTCGGGGACTGCAACGCGATCGTGAGCGCGAACACGATGGCGAGGATCACGGCGATGATCGCGATCGTGGAGTACTGGCGCCGCATGAACGCTCGGGCGCCCTGCCGGATCGCGTCCCCGATTTCCCGCATCTTGTCCGAGCCCGCGTCCTGCCGCAGGACGTACCGCGCGAGATAGCCCGCGACCGCCAGCGCCGCAACGCCGGCGATCGGAATCACAAGGGCGAGGTCGACCATCCACCGCCTCCAGAAACCCGCTACTGCCGCGCGAAATGGGCGGGGCTATTTAGGCTTTCTCGGACCTGGCGGTCCCTGGATTTCGGGCCGCGATTGCGGGGGGGTGGTCTTCCTCAGGGTATAGGTCACCGGCCACGATGGGCCTTCCGATCACGATTATCTCGAGACCCCAAGGGAACGTTTATGGCGGGACCCTCGCCATGGCCGCCCGGTGTGCGCCGCAGCGCCCGGGACCCGCGAGGACCCGTACCGCAAGATCCTCCGCCTCCAGGAGGAGGCCGCGGACTGGGAGGTGAAGGCGCATAAGTCACTCCTCGTGGCCCGCAAGCTCGAGACGAAGGCCGCCCGCCTCTCCCTGAAAGCGTCGCAGATAGGGGAGAAGGCAGAGGCGCAGGTCGCTCGCTCCCGCTCAATCGAGTCCCAGGCGGTCGGGATGCTCCACGAGGACCAGGCCGCGGACAAGGACCTGAAGGTCGAGAAGGCCCGCCAGCTCGGGCACGAGGCGGAGTCCCTGCGGCACATGGCGAGGGCCGTCGAGTCGCAGGCCGAGCAGCTCCGCATCGCCGCGCGGGCGAAGATCGTGGAGTCCGAGAAGTCCCTCGAGAACGCGAAGGCGCGGGTGCGCGAGGCGGAGGCGACGAAGGGGCTCCTCTAGGCCCCGAACTTCTCCGCGCGGTTCGCGACGTTCAGGAGGACCCGCATCAGGTCGCGGCCCACGATCCGCCCGAGCCCGCCCTTCGCCGCGCTCAGCTCGTCGAAGCGGGTGACGTCGTCCACGCGGACGCCGTCCCCGAGCACGACGAGGGGCACGGGGTCCCCGGAGTGATCCTTCAGGGACACGGGGGTCGAGTGGTCCGCAGTCGCCGCGACGACGACGTCAGGACCGAGGTCCGTCCGGAGGACCGCCATCATCGCGTCGATCCGCTCGATCGTCTTCACCTTCTCCGTCGCGAGGCCATCGTGGCCGCACACGTCCGGAGCCTTGACGTTCACGACGACGAGGTCGTAGGACTTCAGGGCCTTCACCGCCGCGCGGGCCTTCGCGGTCATGTCCGTGTCGAGCCCGCCCGTCGCGCCCGCCACGTCGAGGACGTCCATGCCCGAGGCCCGGAACATCCCCTTGATCAGCGCGACGCCCGCGATCCCCGCCACGCGCATCCCGAGCCGCTCGCCGACGTGCTCCAGGTTCGGGACGACGCCCGCCCCGCGGAGCAGGACCGCGTTCGCGGGCTTCTCCCCTGCTTCGATTCGCTTCGCGTTCACGGGGTGCTCCTCGAGGATCCGGTGGGAGACGCGCATGAACAGGTTCACGGCATGCGCGGTCGACTCCGCTACCGGCGCGGTGGGCTTCGACTCGAGCACCTTCGCGCCCTCCTCGTGCGGGTCTGTGTCCGTGATGAGCGGGGAGAGGCCCTTGCCGCGGAGGACGAGGGCCGCGCGGTGCTCCGTGCCCGCCCGGAACAGGACCTCCGTGCCGTCGTCGAGCTTCATCCCGTCGAGGGCCTTCGCGAGCTCCTCCGGGCCCTCCTTGATGCGGCCCGCGCGGCGGTCCGTGACGCGCATCTCCGAGTCCACGGTCGCGAAATTGCACCGGAATGCGATGTCTCCGTGCTTCACCGGGATGCCGACGCCCGCCGCCTCGAACGGG
>DATBXC010000094.1:0-2051 GCA_036514455.1 Thermoplasmata archaeon
TTAGCCCACCCGCCATGGAGGACCGGCTCGATCCGATCTTCCGCCCGCGGTCCATCGCCGTGATCGGGGCCTCCCGCACGCAGGGGAAGATCGGCCATACCCTGATGAAGAACCTGATCGTGAACGAGTTTCAGGGCAAGCTCTTCCCAGTGAACCCGAAGGCGGACAGCGTCTGGGGCGTGAAGGCGTACCCCACAATCCTCGACGTCCCCGACCCGGTGGACCTCGCGATCATCACGATCCCCGCGGAGATCGCGCTGGGCGCGGTCGAGCAGTGCGCGGCGAAGGGCGTGAAGGGTCTCGTCGTGATCACCGCGGGCTTCCGGGAGATCGGCCCTGCGGGGGAGGCCCGGGAGGACCGGCTCCGGGAGACATGCCGCGCCCACGGCATCGCGCTCGTCGGCCCGAACTGCATGGGCGTGATCAACACACACCCGGACGTGCGGATGGACGCCACGTTCGCGCCCACGCCGCCGCTCCGCGGGCCCGTCTCCTTCCTCTCCCAGAGCGGGGCCCTGGGGGTCGCGATCCTCGAGCACGCGCGGAACCTGAACCTCGGCTTCTCGATGTTCGCGTCCCTCGGGAACAAAGCGGACGTGAGCGGCAACGACCTGCTCGAAGCGTGGGAGAAGGACCCGGACACGAAGGTCGTCCTGATGTACCTCGAGAACTTCGGGAACCCCAAGAACTTCGTCCGGATCGCGCGGCGGGCCACGAAGCGGAAGCCCGTCGTCGCGGTGAAGGCGGGCCGGACGGAGGCGGGCGGGCGGGCCACCGCGAGCCACACCGGGTCCCTCGGCGGGAGCGACATCGCCGCGGAGGCCGTGTTCACCCAGACCGGCGTGCTCCGCGCGGACTCGATCGAGGAGCTGTTCGATGCCGCGATGGCGTTCTCGAAGCAGCCCCTGCCGAAGGGGAAGCGGGTCGCGATCGTGAGCGACGCGGGCGGGCCCGCGATCATGTGCACGGACTTCCTGATTCAGCACGGGATGGAGCTCGCGACGCTCTCGCCGGAGACGGTCGAGGGGATGCGCCCGCACGCGCCCCCGGAGTCGACCCTGAAGAACCCGATGGACCTCACCGCCGCGGCGGGCGAGGCGGGGTACCGCCGGGCCGTGGAGCTCGTGATGAAGGACCCGAACGTGGACGCCGTGATCGTAATCTACGTCCCGCCCGTTCCCACGGAGGAGATCGCGGTCGCGAAGGCGATCGTGGAGGCCTCGCGGGGCTCGGACAAGACGCTCCTGTGCAACTTCCTCGGGCGGAGCGAGAACTCGCCGGGCTTCGTCCACCTCGTTGAGAACAACATCCCCTCGTACCTGTTCCCGGAGGACGCCGCGAAGACCGTTTCCACGATGCACCGGTACAAGGAGTACCTGGAGCGGGACGAGGGCGTGTTCCCGCGGTTCGAGGTGGACCGGGAGGCGGCGCGGAGGGTCCTCGAGACGGCAAACACGGAGGGCCGGACACGGCTGCGAGAGGCGGAGGCGATGGAGCTCCTCCAGGCGTACGGGTTCCGGACCGCCGCAATCCGGACCGCGAAGAACGCGGAGGAGGCGGCGCGGGTCGCGCGCGAGATCGGCTACCCCGTCGTCCTCAAGGCCGTGGGACCGGACCTCATGCACAAGACGGAATACGGCGCGGTCGCGCTCGACCTCCGGACCGGCCCGCAGGTCCGCGAGGCGTGCGCAAGGATGGAGAAGGGCCTCCAGAAGGCGGGCGTGTCGTGGGACGGCTTCGTCGTGCAGAAGTTCGTGAAGGGAGGGCGGGAGACGATCCTTGGGATGACGCGGGACCGTGTGTACGGCCCACTCCTCGCGTTCGGGCTCGGCGGGATCTACGTGGAGTTCCTGAAGGACGTCGCATTCGGGCTCGCGCCGCTCACGGACGCGGACGCGATGCGGATGATCCGCTCGATCCGCACGTACCCGCTCCTGGAGGGCGTGCGGGGGGAGACGCCGAGCGACCTCCCCGCCCTTTCCGAGGCGCTCCAGCGACTCTCCCTGCTCGTGACGGACTTCGACGAGATCGCGGAGGTCGACCTGAACCCC
>DATBXC010000095.1:0-38982 GCA_036514455.1 Thermoplasmata archaeon
AGGATGTCGATGATCTCCTCGAGCTGCTCGTCCGTGAGGCGCGAGAACGACTCGTGGATTGCGAGATCCTTCCGGAGCTCCTTCCCGATCGACCCCGTCCATGCCTTGTGATACCGGTGGAGCTGGCGGGCGGAGAAGTCCCCCGCCTCGAGGGCCTCGACCGCAGTGCAGGCGGCGAATGTCGAGCATAGAAGGCTCGTGAAGATTCCGCCTCCGCTTGTCGCCTTCGCCTGGCACGCCGCGTCGCCGACGATCATCACGTTGTCTGCGTGGCTCCGCTTCGGGAACCCGAGCGGGATTCCGCCCGTGATGTACAGGATTGGCTGTGCCCGCTTCAGGAACGGCCGCACCGTGGGATGGACCATCATCTTCTCCAGGTACGCGAACGCGTTCCCGGATTCGACGCACAGCCCCACGCGGGCCGTGTCCCCGCTCGGGATAATCCAGCCGAAGAACCCGGGCGCGTAGTCGTGGCCCACGAACAGCTGCACGAGGCCCGGGTCGCTGTCGACTCCGACCATCTCTACCTCGAACCCGGGGAGGATCTTCTTCGGTCGCAGAATGTTGAACCACTTCGCGACGCTGGAGCGGACCCCGTCCGCCCCGATTAGGATCTTGCACCGGAGGCGGCGGGTGCGGTCGTCCTGGTTCACGAGAACCTCCACGCGACCGTCCTCCCGCCGCGCCGCGGCGGCCTGCGCCCCCATGAAGGAGTGCGCCCCCCTCCGCAGGGCATCCGTGACGATCGCACGGTCGAACATCGCCCGGTCCACGACGACCGCCTCCGTCTCCCCGCCGTCGATTACGATCCGCCGGCCGGAGGGCGAAAAGATCTCCGCCCCGTGGACCTGGCCGATGATCGTCTCCCTGCAGGACACGATGTCGAACACGCGGGGCGTGACGAGCCCGCCGCACTGGATCGGCTCGCCGATTTCGCGGTGCTCCTCCAGGAGCGCGACCTCGTACCCCCCGTTCGCGATTGCGCCGGCCGCGTACCCGCCCGCGGGCCCCGCGCCCACGACGACGACGTCGAACTCCTCCGCCCCGGACACGGGGACCCCCTCACTCCTTCTGGGACATCAGAATCTGGAGGAAGGACTCGAGGTGAGCGGCGAGGGCGGCGTTGTCCGTGAACCCGCACGCGGACAAGTCCGGCGCCGCGAGCAGGGCGCGCTCCCCGTCCGCGATGATGTCCGTCGCGAGGAGGCCCTTCCGCCAGAACACGGTGATCCCCTCCGGGACCTTTTGCCCCTGCTCCGTGATCAGGGTGAGGTGGACACCCCGGTCCAGGGCGTTCTCGAGGCGCTTGCTGAGCTTCTCGCGAATCTCGTAGAACGTCGGGGTCGCGATTGTGACGCTGCCGGAGGCGGTGTCCAGTAGCTCGCCGATCTTCTCCATCACGCGAGCCTTCCCCGCGATCGTGTAGACGAGCTGGGGCTCGCCCTTGTCCCGGAGGATCTCGTGAAGCAGGTCGAGCTTGTCGAAGCTCTCGCTGAGCCGCTCGATCACCTTCCCCTTGATCTTCGCGGGCGCCTCCGGCTTGAAGATCGTCGGCCGGCCCCGCGTGGAGATTGCGAATCCCTTCGCGCAGAGGGACTGGAGGACCTTGTACGCGGAGGTGCGGGGGATTCGGGCGGTCTCCGCAATCAGCTCCGCGCTGCCGTGCCCGTGCGCGACGAGCGCGATGTAGCCCCGGGCCTCATAGCTCGACAGGCCGATCGACTCGAGCGTGCGGGAGACGTTCTCGTACTCCTTCTCGAGGTCGACCCCGCCCTCAAGGAGCTTCGAAAGCTCCGGGGGAATCACGGCCGACGGATGAGCGGGGAGCCCTTAAACGCTTTCGCATTCGATGTCGGCCCGCGATGTTCCGGCGTGCGAGAACGTGCCCGGAAAGGTATTAAAGAAACCGCCCTCATGCCGCAGCGTCATGCTCGGCCGGCGTGGGCGCGCCCTCCTCCTCGCCCTTCTCACTATATCCTCGATGGTCTCGCTGTTGGACCGGGCCGGGGCCCAGGGAGCGGGGCTCAAAGTGAGCTCCGACCTTGAGCTCCTTGGCGTGGGCGGGCTGGACGGGGGCGGCCACGTGACGTGGACCCTCACCGGCGCCGCCGCGCAGTCCCTCCGCCAGAAGATTCAGATGATGTTCGATGGCTACGACCCGATTCCGCGGGGCTTCGCGTACGCGTACAACGTGACGGGGGGGAACCGGAACGGGCGGATCGAGAGCGGGGAGGCCCAGTCGTACACGAACTTCCTGGAGAACGAGGTGGAGGGCGCCCGCCCCGTCTGCTGCCGCGGCACGGACGTGCGGTACGTGCGGATCGACCGCTCGGACATCCTCGAGGAGGGCTTTCCGGTGGAGAGGAGCGTGGACGGCCTCGTGGGCGTCGACCCGAACTCCACGGAGCGCCTCGAGATCCGGTTCATCTTCAACGCGGGCACGGTGTCGGAGAACTTGCGGTTCCGATTCTCCGACGTCCCTCTCGCGAACGCCCTCCACGGCATCTTCGAGATGCGCCACTCCCAGTCCCCGACTGCGACCGATCCGTGGCCTTTCCGCCTCGAGGGCGGGTGGCACACGGTCCCGATGGCGGACGGCCTTCAGGCCCTCTGGCACGGGAACGACTCCACATTCAGCGGGGACCCGCTCCTCGGTCAGTACGACAACGGCAGCGCGAACGCGACCCGCACGACGACGTCCGCGATCGCGCCGTACACGGACCTGCGGTTCGCGTCGTCCGCGAACGCGACGTTCCGGTACATGGGCCGGACCGCGGACGCGAACGACCGGCTCCGGCTCCAGGCCGCTCCCGGTCCCTCATATACGGCGTGGTCGGATCTGACCTCGGTCGGGGGGACCGTGGACCTGCCCGCCGCCACCGGGTGGACCTCCGTGACGTACGACCTCGCGGCCTATGTCGGGCGCGAAGTCCAGCTCCGCCTGAACTTCACGTCGGACGCGACGGGGAACGCTGCGCCGGGCTTCTTCATCCGGGGCTTCACGATCAACGGGCCGTCCGCGTACACCGGGGACATCGAGTCGGCGAGCACGGACTACCTCGTCGGCACGCTGAGCTTCCAGGAGTTCGACATGCGCACGGGCCGGGCCCATCTCATCCGGACGCCCGCGGGCGAGGTCCTCACCTACGGGGGCACGTACAACGCCTCCGCGCCGCCGGACGACGTCGCCCGGTTCCGCGGGTTCGACTTCTTCGAGAACCCCCAGATCCTGTTCATCCTCCTGCTCTTCGCGGGCTACCTGACGTCGTGGTTCCAGGACCGCCTCTTCTACGGGTACCGCGACCGCCATTCCGCGAAGTACCGGTCCTCCGCCGCGCGGAACCCGTGGCTCGTGTGGACGGCGCGGGTCCTGATCATCCTGTACATCCTGTTCTACTTCCTCCCCTCGATGTTCGTGTTCTTCGGGGCCTCGAACGCTTTCATCTCCGGCGTCGTGTACTGGATCTTCGCGATCGGGGCGACGACGGGCCTGACCTTGGTGACGTGGCTCCTGTACGACCGCCAGGCGAAGTTCATCCCGCCGGAGGAGGGCGCCGCGGGGGTCGAGGCGGTGGCCCCCGCCGCGGGGGACGAACTCGCGCCCCCGCCCCCGCCGCCGGAGGCCGAGGAGGCCCCCTTCGCGGCCCGCCAGCGGCTCCTCACATGCGCCCACTGCCAGAACGAGATCGAGGACCCGAAGGACGCCTACAAGTGCCGCTGCGGACAGGTGTACCACGCGACCTGCGCCGCGGAGATCCAGCGGTGCCCGAACTGCCAGCGAGCCCTAGATATCGCCCGCCCCGCGGAGCGGCGGATGGTCACCGCGAAGTGCCCTGCGTGCGGGGAGATCCAAGTCGTCCCGGAGGGGACGGATCTGATGCAGACCCGCTGCGAGGCGTGCGGCGCCCTCCTGAAGGAGATCGAGCGGGGCTTCAACTACCTCGTCATCGCGCCAGAGAACGACCTCGCGCTCGAGTGGTTCCAGTCGATCGTGCGACGGAGCGTCCCGGGCCTCGCGATGAGCACGACGTTCCAGGACAAGCTCCGCAAGGAGTTCGGGCTCGAGGACGTCGACCTCTACTGGCTCACGGACACGGACACCGGGCCGAAGTCGATCGACCCGAAGCGCATCGACTTCGAGATGATGCGGACGATCAGCAACTTCATCAAGCGCACGAAGGGCGGCGCGGTCCTCCTGGACGGCCTGGAATACCTCGTCGTCGAGAACTCCTTCGACCGGGTCCTCAAGTTCATCAAGAAGGTGAACGACCTCGCGAGCGTCCACGAGGTGACGCTGATCGTCCCCGTCACGACCGGCTCCGTCGGCCCCGACGAGATGACCCTCCTCCGGAAGGAGTTCGACCGGGTGATCGAGACGAGCGGCCACGCGACCCCCGCGGCGCCGAAGCCGTGACGGTCCCGCCTGCGATTCCCTCCCACCGGGGCACGAGGTCGTGGGGCTGTCCGAGCTGGTCCAAGATCCGCGCGACGACGAAGTCGACGAGGTCCTGCACGTTCCGCGGGCGGTGGTAGAACCCGGGCATCGCCGGGAGGACCGTCGCGCCCGCGCGCGCGAGCTTCGCGAGGTTCTCGAGCAGGATCGGGCTCAGCGGCGTCTCCCGCGGGACGAGGATCAGGGTGCGGCGTTCCTTGAGCGCGACCGCCGCCGCGCGGGTGATGAGGTTGTCCGCGATGCCCGCCGCGATCTTTGCGACCGTCGTCCCGCTGCATGGGACGATCACCATCGCGTCGAACGGATGGCTGCCCGAGGCGGGTGGGGCCGCGAGGTCCTCGTTCGCGTACGTCCTCGCGGCGAGGGCCGCAAGGTCGGCCGGCCCGCGGTCCGTCTCCGCCCGGATCACCGCCTCCGCGTCCCGGCTCACGACGAGCTCGACCTCCGCGCGGAGGTTCCGGAGGAGGGCGTACGCGTACGGCGCCCCGGACGCGCCCGTGACCCCGACGACGACCCGCATCGCGGGGGAGGGCACGCGCGACTCCATAGATAACCGCACCGTTCCCGCGGCCGCGCCGGGGAACCTTCTTATACGTGCTCTCTTTATGAAGCCGAGTCCCGGCCAGGGAACGCGATGACGACGGTATTCGACGTGCCTGCACAGCCCCTGCTCACCCGCCTCGCGGAGCATCTCCGATCCGAGGGTAAGGTCGCGCCTCCCGAGTGGGCCGCCTTCGCGCGGACGGGGGTCCATACGGAGAAGGCCCCCGTGCAGCGGGACTGGTGGTTCCTGCGGACCGCGTCCGTGCTGCGCAAGGTGTACCTCCTCGGCCCGATCGGCACCTCCCGCCTCGCGGCGGAGTTCGGCGGGGCCCGGGACGGCGGGTCCGCCCCGTACCACCCGCGGAAGGGGAGCGGGAACATCGTCCGCACGGCCCTCCAGCAGCTCGAGGAGGCCGGATACGTTTCAATCCGCGAGAAGCGGGGACGGATGGTGACCCCGTCCGGCCGCAAGCTCCTGGACCGGATTGCCTACGACGTCCTCATCGGCCTCGCGAAGGAGAACCCCCAGCTCACGAAGTACCTGCGGGTGAAGTGACGATGGCGATGGAGGACGACGAGCTCGACGCGATCCGGCGGCGGAAGTTCGCGGAGCTCCAGCAGGCCCAGGAGCAGGCGGTCGTCCAGGCGCAGGCCCGCGAGCAGGTGATGGCACAGCGGCAGATGATCCTGCGGCAGATCCTCACGCCGGAGGCCCGGGAGCGCCTCGCCCGCATCGAGCTCGCGTACCCCGAGCTCACGGAGTCGATCGAGAACCAGCTCATCGCGCTCGCCCAGAGCGGGCGGGTCCAGAAGGTGATCGACGACCCGACGCTGAGGCAAATCCTCACGCGGCTCATCCCGAAGAAGCGGGAGATCAAGATCGAGAGGCGGTGAACGATGGCGAGGAACAAGCCCGCCGCACGGAAGCTGCGGCTCCTCGCGGCGGGCAAGAGCAACCGACGGGTACCGGCGTGGGTGATGCAGCGGACGAAACGGCAGTTCACGCACCACCCGAAGCGCCGGACCTGGCGGCGGGGACACATGGACAAGTGATGCGATGGCGGAGGAGGAACAGGAGGAACGCGTGCTGAACGTGCCCCTGCGGGCCGCCCGCAACGCCCCGAGGACGAAGCGGGGCCCGCGGGCGATCGAGGCGATCCGGGACTACGTCGTCCAGCACATGAAGGCGAAGCGCGAGGACGTGTGGATCGACCCCGAGGTGAACCGGGTCCTCTGGGCCCGGGGGATCGAGAAGCCACCCGCCCGCCTCCAGCTCAAGACGATCAAGTTCGAGGACGGGCGAGTCGAGGTCTCCCTCCCCGAGGAATGAGGGGGTTTCCTGCTCAAGCGCCTCGATTTCAACGGCAACCCCTACGTCGGCGTGTACGCGGCCGTGAACGAGGAGGTCCTCGTCGTCGGCCCCGAGGTTCCGAGGCGCACGGCGAGGGCGATGGCCGAAGCGTTGGAGGTCCGCATGATCGAGACGACGATCGCGGGCTCGGGCGTCGTCGGCTCGCTCCTGGCGATGAACTCGAAGGGGATCGTCATGAACGGGCTCGCGGAGCCCGCGGAGGTCGCCCGATTGCGCCCCGCCCGCACGGGCTCGCTCGACCACCGCCTGAACGCGGCGGGAAACAACATCCTGTGCAACGACTTCGGCGCGGTCGTCCATCCGGGCTTCGACGGGGAGGCGGTCGCCCGCATCTCCGAGACCCTGGGAGTGCCCGCCGTCCGCGGGACCGTGGCGGGGGTCCGGACCGTCGGATCGGCGGCGGTCGCGACGAACAAGGGCGTCCTGTGCCACCCGCACCTCCGGCCCGAGGAGGCGGAGGTCCTGAAGGGGACGCTCAAGGTCCCCGTCGCCACGACGACCGCGAACTACGGGACCGCGCAGGTCGGTGCGTGCATCCTCGCGAACTCGCGGGGCGCGGTCATCGGGAGCCGGACGACGCCGATCGAGATGGGGCGAATCGAGGAAGGCCTGGGGTACCTCTGAGGGCCCGCCATCAGTCCTCGAACAGGGCCCCGCACGTCGGGCACTCCGATGCGTGCGCGGGGATGCCCGTCCCGCACAGTGGGCATACGTAATCCGGGGCACCCTCGCTGCCCATGGCGCGCGCGGGCGCGGGCGGGGGCGAGCCGCCGGGACGCAGGCGGATGCCCACCGCGACGAGCACGCTCCCCAGGACCATCACGGACGCCGTCGCGGCCTTGCCGATGTCGGGGAGGATCGCGAGGACGGCGAGGATCGCGACGAGGTACAGGAGGGCCCCTGCCACCACGGCCGCGGTCCACCGCGAGGAGCGTCGCCGCGTCGCAGGGCGCGGGACCGCGTGGACGCGGGCGGTCTTCGGGGACGCGGCGGGCGGGGGCCCCACCTCCGCCTCGATCTCCTCGATGAACCCCTCGAGGTCCCGGGACTCACCCGCCTCGGGCGCGGACTCCGGGGCGGGCTCCGCCGGGGCCTCCGGCTCGGGTGTCCCCTCGGGCTCGACCTCCGCCGCGACCTCCGCGGCGGTGCCCAGGCCCCCGCGCTCGGGCTCCGGGGTCGGGACCTTCGGGGGTTGAGGGGTCTCCGGCGGCACCTCCACGGCCGCCTCAAGGTGCTTCTCGAGGTCTTGGAGCGACTTCGCGGCCTCCACCTGGAGGTCGGCGCCCTCGCCGAACACCGCCCCGCAGTACGGGCAGGTCACCGCATCCGGCTCGACCGCCTTCCCGCAGGCCGGGCACGTCTGCGCCTCGGTGATGGCGGCCTCGAGTTCCTTGATCTGGACGTCGAGGCCCTTCGTCCCTCTCTTCTTCGCCATGTGCCCGCGCCCATTCGAAGTGCGCTTTATTAAACTTGCCACACACTAACAAACTTTGATATAGACACCGTCGGGTATCGAAGCGCCGAGATGAAGACACTAGTCCTGTGCGTCGACCGCGACGATGACGTCGGGACGAAGACGGAGATCAAGGGCCCCCTCATCGGGCGGGACGAGAACCTCGTCGGCGCGACGAAGCTCGGGCTCGCGGACCCCGAGGACTCCGACGTGAACACGATCCTCACCGCGATCGCCATTTACGACGAGCGGGTGAAGCTCGGGGAGGACGCGGAGGTCGCCACGATCACGGGCGACGTGCGCGTCGGGACGATCTCGGACCGGATCCTCACCCAGCAGCTCGAGCAGGTCCTCGAGGAGGTGAAGCCGGACCGCGCGTTCCTCGTGAGCGACGGGGCCGAGGACGAGTACATCTTCCCCATCATCAGCTCCCGGATCCGCGTCGACCACGTGCGGCGGGTGTTCGTCCGCCAGAGCCCCGCGCTCGAGTCCACGTACTACATGATCGTGCGCGCGATGCGGAACCCGAAGATCCGGCGGAAGATCCTCTTCCCGATCGGGCTCGCGCTCACCGTGTTCAGCGCCCTCCTGTACTACAGCCCGTCGATCGCGCCCGCCATCGTCGGACTCGCGATTGGCCTGTACCTGCTCGTGATCTCCCTCCCGTTCCACTCCCTGAGCGACGTCGCGACGCGGAGCGTCGCGTGGTACGAGAACCTGCGCACCCGGTTCGGGGCGCGGGACTTCTCCACGATCTTCAACATCGTGGCGGGGATCCTCATCCTCCTGGGGATCAGCCGGGCCGTCGACGTCGCGCGCCAGATCCTCGAGCAACCGAACGCGAGCGTGACGCAGGTGGTGGCGAGCTTCATCGGCGACTCCGTCTGGTGGTTCATCGTCGCGGTCCTCATCGTGGAATTCGGGCAGGCGATGACCGCGTACCTACAGCGCGGACGGGCCCCCCGCCACACGTTCATCGTGGCGGGCTCGTTCATGGCGATCGGCCTGCTGGTCCTCGGCCTCACCCAGATCCTCCAGGGGATCATCGGGACCGTGAACCTCGCGGCGGTCCTCCCCCTGATCTTCGTGTCCGTGGGCCTCGCGATCCTGATCATCATCGCGGCCGCGTCCACGTACCGCGAGCGCGAGGAGAGACCCGTCGAGGACAGCTGGCGTCACTGAGCCTCCGGTGGCGGAGATGGACTTCGAGGAGTGGGAGCCGTACTACGCGCGCATCCTCGAGGACTTCGGGTTCTCCCGCGAGGAGGACGAGCGGTCCGCGAAGGTCCTGGACGCGAAGCTGGGCGGGGACCGGATCCCGCTCGACGCCCTCGCGCGGGTCCTGCTGAACCAGCCCGTGACCGTGGCGGGGAACGCGCCGGGCCTGGGCGGGGAGCTCGAGCGGCTCACGAAGGTCGTGGTCGCGGCGGACGAGGCGACGTCCGTGCTCCTGAAGGGCGGGCGGGTCCCGCAGGTCCTCGTGACGGACCTCGACGGGGATGTCCGAGACCAGATCGAGGCGAACCGGCGCGGGGCGATCGCGGTCGTGCACGCCCACGGGGACAACGTGGCCGCCGTCGAGACGTGGGCGCCCCGGTTCGAGGGGCGCACGGTCGCGACGACGCAGTCCCGGCCGTTCGGGCGGGTGTACAACTTCGGGGGGTTCACGGACGGGGACCGCGGCGTGTTCCTCGCGGACGCGATGGCCGCCCGCTCAATCCGCCTCGTGGGGTTCGACTTCGACAACCCGAACCCCAAGGACGCGCCCGCCGAGGTGAAGAAGCGGAAGCTCGACTGGGCGTACATCCTGATCGAGAGCCTGATGGCGGAACGGCTCGAGTTCGCTCTGTCCCGGAAGCGGGGCCGCTAGGCCTTCTTCGCCTTCTGGAGCATCCGCCAGCTCAGGATGGGCTCCCGCGCGGCCTGGACCTCGTCCACGCGGGCGACGGACGCGTTGTGCGGGGCTGCTTTCAGGACCTCCGGGTCCTCCGCGGCGATGCGGATGAGGACCTCCGCGAAGGCGTCGAGGGTCTCCTTCGTCTCCGTCTCCGTGGGCTCCACCATGAGCGCCTCCTCGACGAGGTGGGGGAAGTACACGGTCGGCGGGTGGAACCCGAAGTCCATGAGCCGCTTCGCGACGTCCAAGGTCCGCACGCCCTTCGCCTTCAGGGGCTCCCCGCTCGCGACGAACTCGTGCTTCCGTAGCCCGCTGAAGGGCACCGGGAACGCACCCTCGACGCGGTGCCGGAGGTAGTTCGCGTTCAGGACCGCGCGCTCGGAGACCCGCTCCAAGCCCTCCGCCCCCTGGCTGAGGATGTACGCGTACGCCCGCAGGAGGAGCGCGAAGTTCCCGAACCAGGCCCGCACCTTCCCCACGGACCTGGGCCGGTCCCAGTCGAGGCCGTACCGCTTCCCGTCGAACGTGACGATGGGCACGGGCAGGAACGGCTCCAGGGACTTTTTTACCCCCACGGGCCCCGCGCCCGGGCCCCCGCCCCCGTGCGGCGTCGTGAACGTCTTGTGGGTGTTGAAGTGCGTGATGTCGAAGCCCATGTGTCCCGGGGAGGTCTTCCCGAGAATCGCGTTGAAGTTCGCCCCGTCATAGTACAGGAGCGCCCCCGCGTCGTGACACACGCGCGCGATGTCCGCGACGTGCTCCTCGAAGATCCCGAGCGTGTTCGGGTTCGTGAGCATGAGGGCCAGGGTCCGGTCGGAGACCGCTTCGCCGAGCGCCCTCAGGTCCACGCGGCCGTCCTTCGAGGGGATCTCGCGAATCTGGAACCCGAGCATGCCCGCGGACGCGAAGTTCGTCCCGTGCGCGGTGTCCGGGAGGATCACCTCCGAGCGGCCCGTGTCCCCGCGGTCCCGATGGTACGCCCGCGCGAGGAGGAGGCCCGTGAACTCGCCCTGGGCGCCCGCCGCAGGCTGCAGCGTCACCGCGTCCATCCCGCTGATTCTCGCGAGCATCTCCTGGAGCTCGTACAGGATGCGCAGCGCGCCCTGCACGGTGGAGGGGTCCTGGTCCGGGTGGATTCGCGCGGCCTCCGGGAGGCGGGCGAGCTCCTCCGCGAACTTCGGGTTGAACTTCATCGTGCACGAGCCGAGCGGGTAGAACCCCGTGTCGATCCCGAAGTTCATCTGGCTCAGGCGCGTGTAGTGGCGGACGACCTCGTGCTCCGGGAGGTTGGGGAGCGCGAGCCGCTCGCGCCGGAGGGAGGCGGGGATGTCGAACAGGTCGATCTCCTTCAGAGGGGCGCCGAGCTTCTCGCACAGGAGGGGCTCGTCGTACCGGGCCTGCCGGAACGTCACCGGACCCCCTCCAGGGCGGCGAGCAGGCGCTCGTAGTCCGCCTCCATGTGGACCTCCGTCGTCGCGAACAGCGCGGCCTCCCCGAGCTCCGGGAAGTGGGCGGAGAGCGGGAGCCCGCCGTGGACGCCCGCGTGGAGGAGGGCCTCGTGCACCTTCCGGTACGGCGTGGCGGACCGGACGACGAACTCGTTGAAGTGCGCGCCCGGGAAGACGGGGGCCTCGTAGGCCTCGAGCGCGTCGATCCGCTCCGCGAGCCGCTTCGCGTGGCGGACGTTCTCGATCGCGACGCGGCGCAGACCGTCCGCCCCGAGGACCGCGACGAACGCGGCGGAGACCACCGCCATCAGGGCCTCGTTCGTGCAGATGTTGCTCATCGCCCGCTCCCTACGAATGTGCTGCTCCCGGGTCTGGAGCGTCATGCAGAACGCGCGCCGCCCCTCCGCGTCCCTGGTGAGGCCGATGACCCGCCCGGGCATCTTCCGGAGGTGCTCCTCCCGGCACGCGAAAACGCCGATTAGCGGCCCGCCGAAGTTCACGGCGTTCCCGAGGGGCTGGCCCTCCCCGATCACGATGTCCGCCCCGAGGTCCCCGGGCGCCTTCGTGACCGCGAGGGCGAGCGGGTTCGCGCCGACGATCAGGAGGGAGGGCGCGAGGGACCGGATCTCCTCCATCGCCTCCTCGAACCGCCCGAAGAAGTTCGGGCTCTCGACGTACACGGCCGCCGTCTCGGGCCCGACGATCTCGCTCAGCTCCTCGAGGTCGAGGGTCCCGTTCTCCGGGTCGTGGCGGACCTCCCGGACCACGAGGCCCGGCCCCACGGCGTACGACCGGAGCACGGCCTTCCGGTCCCAGTGGATCGCGCGGGGGATGACGATCTCCTTCTTCCCCGTGATCCGGTGGGCCATCAGGGCCGCCTCGCCCAGGGCCGTGGAGCCGTCGTACATCGAGGTGTTCGCGGCGTCCATCCCCGCGAGCTCGCAGACGAAGCTCTGGTACTCCCAGAGGGCGTGGAGCATCCCCTGGCTCACCTCCGCCTGGTACGGCGTGTACGCCGTGTAGAACTCCGCGCGGGAGGCGATCGCTCGCACCGCGGCAGGGACGAAGTGGTCGTACAGGCCTGCCCCGAGGAACGTGGGCATCGACTCCGCGGAGCGGTTCTGCCGGAGGATCGACGTGACGTGCCGGACGACGTCCTGCTCGCTCAGGCCCTTCGGGATCGCGAGGCCCTTGATCCGGACGCCGGCGGGGATGTCCGAGAACAGGTCCTCCATGGATTTCAGGCCGATGGCCCGGAGCATCGATTCCTCTTCAGAATCCATTCGAACCGGGAGGAGGGGAAATCGCGTCCGGTTAAAGGCTTTTGGACGTTGGTCGGGTGATGAACACATTCACGCCACCCCGCGTTATCCTTATCTCCTCCGAGAATTGCGCCAGGGCGATGGGCGCGCGCGTGGTCCGGAGCCTCTCCTTCCCCTTCGAAGAGATGCCCGCGCCCCTCCGCTGGCTCTTGGAGGAGTTCCGGCTCCTCGTCAACAAGTCCATTCGGATCGCCTTGCGCGATGACATCCGCTCCCGGTTCCGTCTCGCGAGGATCGCGTACCGTACCCTGTCCGCGGAGCATGACGTGTACAAGCAGTACATTCCGTCCGCGTTCGAAGTCGCCCTCGCGACGCTGAAAGCGTACCGGAGGCGCGTCCGACGCGGAAGGAAGACGGACGTCCCGTACCTCCGGCGCCTAATGCTGAAGGCGGAAAACCAGTCGTACCGCCTCGACCGCGAGACGGGGCGCCTCCGCATCCCGATTCGAGGGACGGAGGAGGTGCAGGTGCATCTGCCCCTGTCCAAGTGGCACCGATCCTTCCTGGGCGATCCGACCTGGGGCCTCGGCTCCCTCACTGTAGTGCCCGGGAAGATTATCATCGCCGTGCGGAAGGAGGCTCCCAAGGCATACGGACCCAAGGCCGCAATCGCCCTGGACACGAACGAGGATTCCGTAGACGGCGTCACGGCCGTGGGGGATCAGGCACGGCTCGTCACATTGCCCTTCTGCGGCGTCCGGCAAATCCAAGCGACACACTTCCGACGCAGACGACGACTCGCGATGAAGAAGGCGCATGACCGGCGGGTTCGACGTCGGCTCCTCGGGCGGGAGGGGCGCCGGGAACGGAATCGGGTTCGACAGCGGTTGCACATCGTAAGCAAGGGGCTCGTCCGCGCCGCGAAGGACTGGCGTTCCGCCATCGTCCTCGAGGACCTGACCCTCCACGGCGCAGGCGGCCGTTCCCGCCGGATGAACCGCCGCCTCTCCTCCTGGCCCCGCGGCGAGCTTCACCGCCAGATCGAGTACAAGGCCGCCCTCGAAGGCGTGCCCGTGATCAAGGTCAACCCCGCGTGGACATCAAAGACCTGCCCAGCGTGTGGCGCCCGGCGCCGAGACAGGGTGGGCGAGGACTTCGTGTGCCTCGTGTGCGACTGGGAGATGGACCGGCAGCACAACGCGGCGCTGAACATCCTGAAGACCGCCTTGGCCTCGAACGAGGCCCTGGCAAGGGCTGTACGGTTCCAGCCCGGTGCCCTCCGCGATGACGTGGTGAGTCCCCTCTACGGCCTCCTTCGAAGAGAAGGGGGCGCACGGGAGGAGCCGAGCGGAGTGGAGTCGCAGTCGGGGGCCTAACGGCCATCACCCGATTTGTGACGGAACTTGGACGTTATTCCTCCGGAGGGAGCCGGCCTGGCGACCACGGGAGCGACGCGAAGTCCCAGACGAGCCGCCACGTGTCGCCGTGGGCCACGACCGCGAAGCCCGCGTTCGGGACCGAGTTCTTGTACGCCTCCGTGGGCCGTTCGCCCTTGAGGCGGGCGGTGAACTGCGTGAACACGGTCCCGTGGCCGACGACCGCGGCGGCCTGGCCGTGGTGGAGCCGTGCGATGCCGTCGAGGCACCGCGCGATCCGCTCGCCCGCCATCGCCAGCGACTCGCCGCCCGGCGGGACCCACTCCAGATCCCGCCACGCCCGGTGCTCGAGCGCCAGGTAGAGGTCCTGTTCCAGGTCCGCCGGGTCCGCGGTCCACTCTCGGAGGCACTCCCGTCTCACGAGGGGGACGTGCCACGCCGTCTGGAGGATCGTCGCGGACTGGACCGCGCGGAGCAGGTCGCTGCTGTACACGGTCGCGGGCTTCTCGAAGGGCCACTCCGACGCCAAGCGGTTCATCTGCTGCCAGCCCTCGGAGGAGAGGGGGGCGCGGTCGAAGTTCGACGTGTCCGTCGGTCGCACGATCGCGCCGTGGCGGATCATGACGAGAGTGACCTGGGGTTCTCCCGCGATCCCCCTCACCCGCCGGACACCACGGAGATCACCCGCAGCCGCTCCCCGTCCCGCAGCTCCTCGTCAATCGGGATCGGGACGTCGCCACGGACGAGGATGTGGACGTCCGGGGCGAGGCCGAGCTTCCCCATGAGCGCATAGCCGTCCGCGCGGTCCGGGAGCTCGACGTCCTTCGTCTCGCGGGAGGGATGAAGTTCGGCGGTGACGCGCACGGCGGAACCGTTAAAGAGGGGCGGGCTTTAAGTCTTCATCGAGCCCAGGTCGCGAAGCCCGGTATCGCGGCGGTCTCGAAAACCGCTTCCTGAAAGGGAGCGCAGGTTCAAATCCTGCCCTGGGCGCTCCCACCACCTCCGGAGGCCGTCTCCCATTTCGGTCTATTCTTTCGTATCGTCATGACGAGTATGGAAAGTGCTTCGGGGCCCTCCATTACCGCCCTCCGGGTCTCTATTCCTCCATGATGGCCCTCCATCCCATCTACGACGAGCGGGAGGTGGACCTCGGGCTCGTGGCCGTCTGCGGCATGTACTGCGGGGCCTGCCCCGTGTACCGGGCGTGGGTCGAGCAGGACGCGCCGCGGCTCCAGGCCCTCGCGAAGAGCCTGCACGTGGACCCCGGAAGCCTGATGTGCACGGGCTGCCGCGCGCCGCCCGCGTTCCGCCTCACCCCGGACTGCGAGGTGAAGCGGTGCGCGGAGTCGCGAGAGCTGTTCTTCTGCGGGGAGTGCGATGAGTTCCCGTGCGAGAAGATCGCGCAGATCGAGACCCGCGGGGGCCAGTGCGCGGCGATCGAGGAGAATGCGGCGAGGCTGCGGGACGTCGGTTGGCACGCATGGCTCCGGGAGCAGGACGCGCGGTGGCGCTGCCCCGAATGCCGGGCGAAGGTCGGTTTCGACGACCCCAAGTGCCACGCGTGCGGCCACCGCCTCGAGGCCCCGGCATCGAGGAAGATCGTGCGGCCCACCCCGAAGAGGACGCCGCCGAAGAAATGAGTCCCTCCCACGGATACGCGCGTGAGGTGCCCAGGGAGAGCCGTTGCGTTCGGCTACACAGGCCACTGCCACTGGGCGATGAACACGATCGCCATGATGAGGCCCGCGAGGGCCACGACCGCCCACGGCGGGACCTTGAGGGCCTTCTCGTCCTCCTGGTCGAAGTACCGGATCAGACCCGCCGCGGAGTGAAAGCCCTCGTTCTTGTTCTTCGCCATCGCCTGAACTAAGCCGGAGCCCGCTATTTAACCGTTGCTTCGAGGATTGTCCGTCCACGGAAGGCCCGTCGGCCGCGTGGCGGCGGACCAATCACTTAATACGGCCCGTCCGCGCTTGGACGCCTCCGCGCGAATGTGGAGAGCCTTGCCGTGCAGCCGCCGGAGAACACGGTGTACATCGGGAAGAAGCCGACGATGAACTACGTGGTCGCCGTCGTGAGCCAGTTCAACGTCGGGTCCGGCATCGTCGTGATCAAGGCCCGCGGGAAGTCCATCAGCCGCGCCGTTGACATCGCGGAGATCGTGCGGAACCGATTCGTCACGGACGCGAAGGTCCGGGAGATTCGCATCGCGACGGAGAAACTGCCCGGGGAGGACGGCCGGACCTCGAACGTGTCGAGCATCGAGATCCACCTCGCGAAGTAGGCCGGCGCAAAGTCTGTTGGACGGACGCGCTCCTGAGCGCGGGCATCCTCGTCCTCATCGTCACGCCCGTCGTGCGCGTCGCGACATCCGTCGGGACGTACCTCCAGGGCCGGGACTGGGTGTACGCGGGCATCACCGCAATCGTGCTTGTGAACCTGCTCACGGCCCTCGTCCTGAGCATCGTGTGAGCCGCCGCTTTATAGGGGGGACGGGGTTCCTCCCGGCGATGGCGTCCCCGCTCGACGACGTGCTCCGCGCGGCGGAGTCCATGGCGTGGTCCCGCCTCGACGGCCGTCCCCTGTGCGACGCCTGCCTCGGGCGGCTCGCGGGGCGGGCGGGTCACGGCCTCACGAACCCCGAGCGGGGGCGGGCCATCCGCGAGCGGTTCGGGACTCCCGCGCCTGGCGGGTGCTGGCTGTGCGGGGGACTCCTCGGTGAGATCGGCAAGTTCGTGGACCTCGCGGCCACGAAGCTCGAGCCTTGGGAGTTCACGACGTTCCTCGTCGGGTCGAAGGTCGACCCCGAGGTCGTCGCACGCGAGGAGGCCCTGTGGGCGGAGCTCGGCGCCACCCAGCCCGAGGCGATCAAGTCCGAGCTGAACCGGGAGACTGGGAAGCGGCTCTCGGAACGGCTCGCGAAGGAGCCGGACCTGGCCCACCCCCAGGTCGTCGCGATCGTGGACACGGCGTTCGACTCGGTGGAGGTCCAGGTGAACCCGCTCTTCCTCCGGGGGCGGTACCGGAAGCTCGTCCGAGGGATCCCGCAGACCCGCTGGCCCTGCCGCCGCTGCCGGGGCAAGGGGTGCGAGCACTGCGGCGGGAAGGGCAAGATGTACGAGACGAGCGTCGAGGAGGTCGTCGCCGCCGCAGTGATGGCGCAGACGGGCGGGTCCGGGCACGCCCTGCATGGGATGGGTCGGGAGGACGTGGACGCCCGCATGCTCGGCCGGGGCCGGCCCTTCGTCGTCGAGGTCAAGGAGCCGAGGCGCCGGACCGTGGACCTGGAGGCGGTCGCCCGCCTCGTGAACGCGTCCGGCTCGGTCGAAGTGGAGGGGCTGCGGCTGGCGGGGGTGGAGGACGTCGTGGCGATCAAGGAGGACCGCGTCGCGAAGACGTACCGCGTCCTGGTGCGGTTCGGGAGCCCCGTGGAAGATGGAAAGCTTCAAGACGCGGTCGCGTCTCTCGTCGGCCGACCGATCGCGCAACGAACCCCAGTCAGGGTATCCCATCGGCGGGCGGACCGCACGCGGGAGCGCGTCGTGACCGGGATCGAGGTCGTGACCTCGGACGGAGCGACGACGGAACTGCGGGTCACCGCGGAGGCGGGCACCTACATCAAGGAGCTCGTCCACGGGGACGGTGGCCGCACGACGCCGAGCCTCGCGGGGGCCCTGGGGGTCACGTGCGAGGTCGTCGAGCTGGACGTCCTGGAGGTCCGGGACGCGGGGACGTGAGACCGTGGTGAAGGCGTCGAAGGGGATCATGGAGAAGACGCGGCAGAAGTTCCGCCGCAGCCCCCGCCAGCGCGGGCTCTCCCCGATCACGCGGGCCTTCCAGAGCTTCGAGGTCGGCGAGAAGGCCGTCATCAAGATCGACAGCTCCCTCCAGAAGGGCTGGCCCCACCAGCGGTTCCACGGGCTCACGGGCACGGTCGTACGGAAGCAGGGCCGCGCGTACGTCCTCGATGTCCGGTTCGGCGGGAAGATGAAGCAGGCGATCGTCTTGCCGGAGCACCTGAAGCGGGCGTGAGGGGGTGGCCATGGCGGAGGAGAAGCACGTGACCCTGGCGGAGATCAGGGACCTGCTCGAGAAGGAGCGGGTCGCCCGCACGACCCTCTCGATGGAGCAGCAGTACGCCCTCCAGCACGCCCAGACGTTCGCCCGCGTCACCCCGGACCAGGCCCAGAAGCTCGTGAAGGAGCTGATGGGAATCCCGATGATGTCCGAGTTCAACGCGGCGAAGATCGCAGACCTCCTCCCCACCCACGCAGACGACATCCGCGCGATCTTCGCGAAGGAGCGGTTCGCACTCTCCAAGGAAGACATGGACCAGGTCCTCGAACTGGTGAGACAGTACCTGTGAGCGGGGGGATGCCTTGGAGGACTACGCGCGCATACTTGACTACCTACCGCAAGGTCACCCCGACCGCTCGAAGTACCTGCGGGAGCCCCTCGCGTACGCGCTTGGCGAGGACGAGTTCAAGCTCTTCGAGCTGACCCCGAAGGACAACGCGGCGATCACGATCGGGGACCGCGTGTACATCGGGAAGGACATAGACAAGCGGGACGTGATCCTCCACGTGAAGCGCCGGGTCGGCTACGAGGAGCTCACCACCGCCGCGCAGAACGAGCTCTCGTTCGTGATCGGGCAGATTCTGAAGGACAAGGAGGACCGGTTCATCCGCCTCTTCAACGAGGCCCAGGCGATCACGACGCGGTTCCACATGCTCGAGCTCCTTCCCGGGCTCGGCAAGAAGACGATGTGGGCGATCCTGGAGGAGCGGAAGAAGGGGCCCTTCACGTCCTTTGAGGACCTGGGGAAGCGGGTCCCCACGATCCACCACCCGGAGAAGCTCCTCGCGAAGCGGATCGAGATGGAGATCGCGAACCCCGGGGAGAAGTACCACCTGTTCGTCGCGCGCTAGTCCGCCTTCGCGGCGTCCTCGATGCGCGTCGCATCCGCCTTCGGAATCTGGAGGACCTTCCGCAAGGCCTCGAGCATCTCCCTCTCCCGCGGCGTGACCTCCCCGTGCTCCCAGGCCTCCGCGGCGACGCGCTTGTAGATCTCCATCCGGTCCCCCGCCGCGTCCTCCGCGCTGGTGATCGCCTCCTCCTCCATGCGATCGTGCTCCTCGTGGGAGATCCCGAGGTGCTCCCGCAGCTGGTCCAGGAGCAGGCGCTCCGTCGCCGTCACGCGGCCGTCCTTCCACGCCATCATCAGGGCCTTCGTGTAGTCCTCGAGCTTCTTCAGCCGCTCGTCCATCTCCATCGTGCGGCGCTCGTCGATGCTCTCGAGCTCGTGGAGGTCGAGCATGTCCACGCGCAGGGCCTCCCGCACGATGTCGGAGAACGTGAGGCGGACGCTCGTCGCCTTGTCGATCTCCTCGAGGGTCATCTCGCGGGTGGCCGCCCCGACCCGCACGGGCACGTGGACCGTGGCGAGCTGCCCCTTTATTTCCATCGCCCGGGCCCAGCCCTTCGGCGTGAGGTAGTACGCGAGCATCCGCTGCCGCTGCCCCTCGATGTGCGCCTTCTTCTGCTCGAGCATCCCCTCGGCGACGAGGTCGTCCAGGTAGCGCGACAGATGCTTCCGCTGGACCCCCGCGGCGAAGGCGATCGCCCTCTGCGTCACCGCCTCCGGGAGCTCGTACCGCTCGTCCATCCCGCGGAAGTCCGTGAGGTAGAGCAGGATGCGCTCCTCCGTCGTCAGCGCCAACGGGCTGGGTTCCTTCACGGACCCCTGGCATCCCGGTCGGGGTATTTATGGGAACCCGATGGGGTTATTCGGCGGCAGCCCGCACTTTCACGCACCCCAAGGTCAGCGTCTTAAGCACGCCCGGCATTCGTAGGGGGAATGCTCTCCGTGGAGGAGGTCGGGAGGCTCTTCGACCCGGAGACCCGGGCGCAGATCGCGAGCGGGCTGTGCGTGCGGTGCCGCGCCGCGAAGCTCCTGTGCGGGAAGCCGCGGTGCCCGATCCTCGTGCAGTACGACTCCATGATGACGACCCGCCCGCTGATCGACGACGTCCGGCTGGACGGCTCGAGCCCGCCCGGCGTGTTCGTCGGCCGATTCGGATACCCGAAGGTCTTCGTGGGCCCGCTGATCCCGCCTGTCCACGGGGACACGGAGCTCCTCGACACGCCGGAGGCCTGGATCGGCCGGACCCTGGACGAGATCGTGGGCTTCCGGTCCCAGCTCGTGCGGGGCATGCGCCAGGTCCACGTGCTCGACGTGGAGGGCGGCGGGAAGGTCGTCGACCTCACCCGCGAGCTCGCCCTCTCCACGGCCGCGACGGACGTGGAGGCGGAGTTCGCACGCCGCCCGAGGGGCCGCCTCGTGCTCGACGAGGACGTCCAGCCGTTCGGGCCCTCCGCGCCGATCGACCGGTTCGACCTCGGCAGCTACCGGGTGGACCCGAAGCTCGACCGCGCATATTCGGACACAGACCTGAAGGCGAAGCCCGCGGTGCTCGACCTGTACCGGGACTCCGTGCCCGTGTCGAAGATCCAGCGCGCGTTCAGCGTGGGCGCGTTCGGCCTGGAGAAGAACCGCCGGTTCGTTCCGACGCGCTGGTCCATCACCGCGGTGGACGACACGATCGGCAAGGACCTCCGGGAGCGCGTGAAGGCGCACCCGCTGATCAACGAGGTCCGCGTCCACGAGGCCGTGGGGTTCGACGACCGGTTCCTCGTCGTCCTCCTCCCGCGCCCGTGGCGGTACGAGCTGATCGAGGCCTGGTACCCGAACACCCTGTGGAACCCGCTCGGGCGGGAGATTGTGATGTTCGGGGACCACGAGGGCTACGAGGGCCGGAGCACGTACGCGTCGATTGGCGGATGCTACTACGCGGCCCGCCTCGCGGTCGGCGAGGCCCTCGAGCGGGAGCGGCGCCAGGCGTCCGCCGTGATCCTGCGGGAGACGCACCCCGGCTACCTCATGCCCGTCGGCGTGTGGAACGTGCGGGAGCACGTGCGGGAGGCCCTGCGGCGCCCGCCCCGGACGTTCGCGACCCCGCGCGAGGCCCTGGCGCACCTCGCGACCCGCCTCGACATCCCGATGGAGCGGTGGATCCGGAACTCGAACGTCCTGCAGCACGTGCTGCACCAGCGGGCCCTCGACGACTTCGCGGGGGTCCCATGAGCCCGGAGTACCCGGAGCGCCCCGTGCCCGCCGTGGCGGGCGTCGTGTTCCGGGGAGACGACGTCCTCCTCGTGAAACGCGGCCACGCACCGAACCGAGGGCGGTGGAGCGTCCCCGGTGGGGCCGTCGAGGACGGGGAGACCGTCGAGGGGGCGGTCGCGCGCGAGGTGCTCGAGGAGACCTCCGTCCGGGTGCGTCCGATCCGCGTCCTCGCCGTCGTCGACCTCGTCGAGAGGGACGACGGAGGGCGGATCCGCTTCCACTACGCGACGGTCCAGGTCCTGTGCGAGTACGTCGAGGGGGAGCCGATGCCCGACTCGGACGCGGAGAACGCTCGGTGGATCCCCGTGCGCGAGCTCCACGAGTACGACGTCACGGAGACCGCGCTCCGGGTGATCCAGGCCGCCCTCAAGGAGCGGGGGCCGTGAAGGTCCGCGAGGTCGCCTGCCTGAGCGGAATCGTCCCGAGCCGGCTCCCGGGCCTCCGGTACGCGCTGAACCCGTACCGCGGGTGCCAGACGGGCTGCCGGTACTGCTTCGCGCCCGCGGTCCTCCGGGACCCGCGGCCCTGGGGCGGGTACGTCGAGGTGAAGCGGAACTTGCCGTTCATCCTCGCGAAGGAGCTGCGGCACGCGGACCCGGGGGTCGTCGGGATCGGGACCGTCACGGACGGCTACCAGCCCGTCGAGGGGCGGTACCGTGTGACGCGGTACTGCCTCGAGGTCCTCGCCCGCCACGACTGGCCCGTGTCGATCCAGACGAAGTCCAGCCTCGTCCTCCGGGACATCGACCTGCTCACGAGGCTCACGAACCGGGACGTCGGGGTGACGATCACGACGATGGATGAACGGATGCGCCGGGTGATCGAGCCGTTCTCGAGCCCCGCCGCGAAGCGGCTCGAGACCCTCCGGCGGCTGAACGAGGCGGGCATCGAGACGTGGGCGTTCATCGGCCCGATTCTCCCGGAGGCGACGGACCGCGGTCTCGAGGCCCTGATCGCAGGGATCGCGGACGCGGGCACGCGGACGGTCCTCGTGGACCGTCTCCGGCTCAAGGACGGGACGTGGGAGATGCTGGAGCCCGCGCTCCGGGCGGCGGACCCCGCCCTCCCCGCCCTCTACGGGAAGGCCCTCGAGGGTCCGTACTTCCAGGACATGGAGCGGGCAATCCTCGAACTCGCGGCCCGCCACGGACTGAAGGCCGAACCCGCCTTCTGACGGTCTTCTCAGCCGCGATAATTCTTTCGGCAACCCTTTTAACGGGCTTTCTTTCATCCGGAGCCAGATGGCGGGGAAGGCGAGCCTCGGCAGCGCGTTCCGGCGGGCCGTGGGGGAGCCCGTCCTCCCGCACGCGGACCCCCGGCCGTCGGGCGTTTCCGTGCTCCTGAACGAGCGGCGCCGCCGCAGCTTCCTGACCGTCCTGGACCGCCCGGGGATCCACCTCCGCGAGCTGTCCCGCTCCCTCGATGTCCCCCTCCAGAGCCTGAGCTGGCACGTCGAAATCCTGAAGAAGGCGGGCCTCCTCCAGACCGCCCGGATCGGGAAGTTCGCAGCCCTCTCGGTGCCGGGCCAAGTGGTCCCGGAGACCCTGAAGGACCTCGCCCTCCTGGACATCGTGAAGAACGCCGCAATCATCAAGGTCCTCAAGAGTCGGGCCCGCACGCGGTCCCAGGTCTCCGGCGACCTCCGAATCTATCCACAGGCGCTGGACCCGTCCCTGCGGGCGATGTTCACGCGGGGGCTGATCACGCGGGACCCCGCCCGCGTCGAGTTCGAAATCGGCCCGCGGATGCGGGAAATCGTGGACGAGTTCATGGGATCCATCCCGGAGCGGGAGGCCGCACTCGTCGAACTCCTCTCGCGGGACGGCCTGCAGCCCGCCATCGCGGGCCGCGACGGCACGAAGCTCGAGATCGAGGTGAACGGCACGCGGAAGCGGGTCCGCATCCACGCGCAAATCGTGCCGCACGTGATCCGGGTCCTCGCGAAGTGACCGCGCCGCGGCGGATCAGAACGGCTTCGCCCCGAACTTGCGCGGGTACAGGACGTGGTAGTACAGCCCGCCCACGACCGACACCACGTACAGGGCGAACCAGACCCACGTGAAAGGCCGCTCGAGATGGACTATCGGGGCGCCGGGCGGCGCCGTCCCGATTGCGTACACAGCGGCAATCAGGGCGATCAGCGCGAAGGACCAGAGCATCGCGAGCGGGATCCGGGTCCGCTCCCAGTCCGTCTCCCGCCACGCCATCGCGAACCCGAGTGCGACGCTCAGGTACAGGCCCGCGGTGAAGCGCGCCGTCATCGGGGTGAGGACCCACCCCCAGATCGCCTCGTACCAGGAGCTCGGGCCGAAGAGAAGGCTGAGGCCCTCGGGGATGCTGACGCCAATCACGATCGCCATCATCAGCCGCATGCCGCGCGGAATGGAGACCATTGGGGCACCGGGCGGGCATTGGGCGGGTGGGGAAAAGCCTTCGTGCCGGGGGAAATCGAAATAGCCCAGCCCCGCTTCGGCCCGCGAGGTCGAGTCCATGGCGGGGAAGACGGCAGCCCGGATGACGACGCCGAGGATCGCGCTGGCGGGGAGCCCGAAGGAGGTCCGGAAGCTCTCGGACACGGGAATCGCCCGCGCGCGGCGGACCCTGTCCAGTATCCTCGCGACGAAGGGTCCGCGAACGGTCGCGAACACCCTTGTCCCGTACGACGAGATCCTGCGGTCCGTGTACGAGGTCGCCCAGCAGGGGGAGCTCGTGTTCAACACGCACCCGGACGAGAAGGTGCGGGACGCGGGGAACGAGGCGTACCAGGCCGCGATGAGCTTCCTCGCGGAGCTGAACCTGAACCGCCCGCTGTTCGAGGCGTTCGCGAGGCTCCGCGTGTCGGGGAAGGACACCGAGACCCGACACGCCGTGTCCAAGATCCTCCGCGACTTCCGGCGGGCGGGCGTCGACAAGGACGAGGCGACCCGGGCGCGGCTCAAAGCGCTGAACGAGGAGATCACCGCAATCGGGTCCCAGTTCGACCGGAGCATCAACGAGGACACCCGGTCGATCACGGTCGAGGGGCCGGAGGCGCTCGAGGGCCTGCCCGCGGACTACGTCGCGGCCCACCCCGTGAAGGAGGGGAGCATCACGATCACGACGAACTACCCCGACGCGCTCCCCGTGTTCCAGTACGCGAAGGACCCGGACGTCCGGCGAAGGCTCCAGTGGGAGTTCCTGAACCGGGGCTACCCCAAGAACATGGAGGCCCTGGACCGACTCCTCGTGAAGCGTCACGAGCTCGCCCGCCTCCTCGGGTACGGGAGCTACGCGGAGTACGTCACGGAGAACAAGATGATCGGGTCCGCGAAGGCCGCGGCGGACTTCGTCGAGAAGATCACGCAGGCCGCGGACGCGCGCACGGCGCGCGACTACGCGAAGCTCGTCGCGCGGAAGCGGCGGGACGTCCCGGGCGCGATGGCCCTGGAGCCGTGGGACCCGGGCTACTACATGGAGCGCGTCCGCGCGGAGCAGTACGCGTTCGACTCCCAGGAGATCCGCCCGTACTTCCGGTTCGAGAAGGTCCGGGACGGGATCTTCGCGATCACCGGGAAGCTCTTCGGCGTACGGTACAGGCGAGTGAAGAACGTGCCCGTCTGGGACCCGTCTGTCGAGGTGTACGACGTGTACGACGGCCGGGCCCGCCTAGGGCGGTTCTTCCTGGACCTCCACCCGAGGGACGGGAAGTTCAACCACGCGGCGGCGTTCCCCGTCGTCGTCGGGCTGCGGGGGATCCAGTACCCCCAGGCCGCCCTCGTCTGCAACTTCCCGGATCCGCGCAAGGCCGCGGGTCCCGCCCTCATGGAACACAGCGACGTCGTGACGTTCTTCCATGAGTTCGGCCATCTCCTCCACGACATCTTCTCGGGCCGCTCGCGATGGATGAAGACCTCGATGGGAGACATCGAATGGGACTTCGTCGAGGCGCCCTCCCAGATGCTCGAGGAGTGGGCCCGGCGACCCGAGGGGCTCCAGGCCTTCGCGACCCACCACGAGACCGGCGGGGCGATTCCCAAGGAGCTCGTGGACCGGATGGAGCGCGCGCAATCCGTGGGCCGCGGGCTCCAGGTCCGCCGGCAGATGTTCTTCGCGGCCCTCTCCCTCGCATACTACGGCCGGGACCCCGCGACGATCGACACGACCGCGCTCGCGAAGGAGCTGAACGCGAAGTACTACCCCGTCCCCTGGTACGCCGGGACACACTTCCAGTGCAACTTCGGCCACCTGAACGGCTACTCGGCGATGTACTACACGTACATGTGGTCCCTCGTGATCGCGAAGGACCTGTTCAGCCGGTTCCTCAGGGAGCGCTCGATCATGAACCCCGCGATGGCGCGACGGTACCGGCGGGCGATCCTCGAGCCCGGGAGCGCGAAGCCCGCCGCGAAGATGGTGCGGGAGTTCCTCGGGCGGGCGCCCCGGTTCCACGCGTTCGAGGCGTGGCTCAACGAGGGGACGGGCTGAGGCCGCCCTAGGGTGGCGGGTCCGGCCTCGACACGACGACCTCGCGGAGCACGAGCCCGCCGCCTTCCAGGGCGGTCAGCGGGGACCCGCACGACGGACAGAGCCACGGGGAGAAGCCCGCGGACTCCTCCAGGCCCGCGTCCCTCACGGAGCCTTGGAAGCCGCAGGCACTGCAGCGGAGCCGGGCCATGACGACCGTCATGACGATCTCTGCGCCCTCGAGGACCGTGCCTGGGGAGAGGGCGAGGAAGGCGGACCCGAGGGATTCCTTCGACGCGAACGAGAGCTCGCCGACATCCAGGAGGATGCGCGTGACCGCGGTGCCGCCCGCGCGGCGGGCCTCCTCGGTCGCGAGCCCGACGATGTCCTCCATCAGTCCGTACTCGTGCACGGTCATCCGTCCCGGGGCCCGCAGTAGCCCCACGCCCGCACGGTGTCAAGGACCCGCGAGACGACCTCGGGGACGGACGCCGCGACCTCCGCGCCCGGCCCGGAGCCGATCGTCTGGCTGCCGCCGATCTCCACGGCCACGATCTTGAGCCGAGCGGGCATCCGCAGCCCCGCGGACCGCGCGACCGCGAGGACCTCCGGGAGGCCCGCGTAGTGCGCGGAGGGGACCTGGACCGACGGCATCGCGCCCGCCTCGAGCTCCCGGACCCGGCCCGGCTCGTCTCCGAGCATCGAGTCGATGATGATCGCGTCGTCGTACCCGATGAGGTGCTCGAGCAGGTAGAGCCCTGACTGCGCGCTCCGTCCCACGGACACGTCCGGACCGAAGCGGCCCTCGAGGCGGTCCGCGGCGAGCAGGCCGACCGCGTCGTCCCCGAGGAGGTCGTTCCCCAGACCGAGGATCATCAGGGCCATGGGCCTACCCGTCCCGCCGAATCTCCTGGACGAGCTCCCCGCGGGCGTCGAAGACCTTCACCCACAGGGGCATGTGGCCCGGGAGGGAGTGGGTCGCGCACGCGTGGCACGGGTCGTAGGCCCGGAACGCCATCTCCACTTGGTTCAGAATCCCGTCGTCCACGACGCCCTTGTGGATTACGCCCCGCGCGGCCTTGTCCACGGACATCGCGATCCGCGCGGAGTTGTGTTGGGTCGCGACGATCAGGTTCGCGGACGTCAGCACGCCGCGATCGTCGCTCTTGTAGTGATGGATTAGCACGCCACGCGGGGCCTCCACGACGCCGATCCCCTCCTTCGGGGTCGCGGTCGGCAGGGTCCGCACGTTCGGGTCTGTGAGCGCGGGATCGTTCACGAGCTCCTTGAACCGCTCCGCCGCAGAGACGATCTCGATCACTCGGGCCCAGTGGTTCGCGAGGGTGTGGTGCACAGGCCGCCCGCCGAGGGTCTCGAAGAACCTCTCGCGCAGCTCCGCCGCCCGCGGGGTGGCCATGGACTCCGATACGTTCAGGCGGGCGAGGGGCGCGACGCTGTACACCCCGCTCTCCGGGCCGTCCACGAAGCCTTTCCACCCGAACTGCTTCAGGAACGGGAACTTCACGTACGTCCAGGGCTCCACGTGCTCCGCGATGTGCTCTAGGTAATCCCGCACGGGGAACCTCTCAATCTCGCGGCCGGATGGGTCCACCACGCGGATCGCTCCGTCGTAGAAGTTCGGGCGGTTCCGGTCGTCCACGAGGCCCATGTAGTGCGTTCGGTGCGTGTACACATCGGACGTGATCAGCTTCACGTACTCCGGGTTCCCGAGCACGACGTCCTCGAGGAGCTTCTCGCAGAACAGGGCGAACTCGAACCCCCGGTCTGCGACCTCCGCGAAGCGCTTCTGCATCTCTGGCGTGACCGCCTTCGCGACTCCGCCCGGGAGGCCGAGTACAGGGTGGATGACCTTCCCGCCGACCTCCTGGATGATCCCGCGGAGGTCCTTCCGCATCCCGATCACCCGCTTCCCGATCTCCAGCCCCACCTTCTGGATCACCCCGACAACGTTCCGCTCCGCCTTCGGGGCGGTGGGGCCGACGACGAAGTCAGGCCCGCCCAGGAAGAAGAGGTGGAGGGCGTGGTCCTCGAGCATGAACACGTTGTACACCATCTCGCGGATCTTCCTCGCAGCCTCGGGCGGCTCGACCTTGTACATGTCGTCGAGGGCCTTCGTGGCGGCGATGTGGTGCGCGGTCGGGCACACCCCGCAAATCCGCGACGTGATCTGGGGCGCGTCCTCGGCCTGCCGGCCGACGAGGAAGCTCTCGAACCCCCTCAGCTCCGGGACCTGGAAGTACGCCCTCGACACGTCGCCGTGATCGTCCAGAAAGATCGTGATCTTGCCGTGGCCCTCGAGCCTGGTGATCGGGTTGATCACGATCTCCTTCGTCTCGCCCGCCATCCTACTTCACCTCCCGCTTCCGTCTCAACGAGGAGTGCGGGAGCGAGTACCGGTAGAACACGCCCACCGGGTCGGGGACCTTCTCCATCGCCCGCACGATGTCCTTCTCCTCGTTGAAGTCGATGATCGACGAGAGGTACGAGAGTCCCTTCGCGCCGTAGTCCCGGACCTCGTCCGTGGGGCCAAAACAACCCGTGCACGGCATGTTCCCGCGGACGCACAAAGCATCGCAGCCGCCCCGCGTGACCGGGCCCAGGCACAGCACGCCCTGGGCGAGGAGGCACTTCGCGGAGTCGATCCGGACCTCGTGGACCCGCTTCAGGTCCTTCAGGAGGAGTTTCTCGGGCTTCGAGCTGTTCAGCTCGCACTCGTGGCACAGGGCCCGCGTCCCTGCGAGGACGGAGCCTTTCGGCGGGAGGTTCCCCGCGAGGAGGGCCTGGACCGCGTTCGCGAGGAGCTGCGGCGTGGGCGGGCAGCCCGGGACGTAGTAGTCGACGTCGATCACCTGGTCCAGGGCCTTCACGGTGTCCCAGAACGCGGGGAGTTCGAGGGTCCCCTCCGGCACCTTCACCCGCATCACAGGCTCCCCGCCGTCCTTCCCCTGTAGGCTTGGCGCCTCGTGGTAGTAGTACCGAAAGATGGACTCCTTGTCCCACAGGTTCGCGAGGCCGGGGACCCCGCCCATGTGGGAGCAGCTCCCGAACGCGATTACGAATCGGGACTTCCTTCGCAAGAGCTTCGCCATCTCCTCCTGTTCGGAAAGCCGGATCGCGCCGTTGATGAAGCTCACGGTGATGGAGCCGTCCGGCATCGACTCCACGTCGGACACCTTGAAGTCCAGGGCCACGGGCCAGAACACGATGTCCACCGCGTTCACCACGTCGAGCACCGCCTCGCCGAGGTCCACGACGGCCTCCTCGCAACCCCCGCACGAGGCGCACCAGTAGAAGGCGACCTTCGGCTTCGTCTTCTTCGTCACTCACGCACCCCCGTTCGGCTTGAACGGTCCCAGCCGGCGCACCTGCTCCGTCATGTCCTCCACGACCCGCCGGAACTTCTCCGCCTCCGATGCGGAGATCCACTCGAGGCGGATCCGTCCGTCTTCGAAGCCCATCTGCCCGAGAAGTTTCTTCAGGAGGACGAACCGCCGGAGGGCCTTGTAGTTCCCCTCGCCGTAGTGGCAGTCCCGCGGGTGGCACCCGCAGAGGAGAACGCCGTCCGCGCCCTTCTCGAACGCGGCGAGGACGAACTGCGGATCGACCCGCCCGGAGCACATCGTCCGGATCAGGCGGACGTTCGGCGAGTACCGGGCCCGCGCGACCCCCGCCGCGTCCGCGGCGATGTACGTGCACCAGTTGCACACGAAGGCGACGATCCTCGGCTGGAACGGCCCGGCCATCATCGGGACAACACCCCCGCAAGTTCCTCCATGAGTTGTTCGTCCTCGAACATCTGCTGGTGCGCGGCCCCGCTCGGGCACGCCGCCACACAAACCCCGCAGCCCTTGCACAGCACGTCGCTGATCCGGGCCACCATCTTCTCCCGGTCCAGCTCAATCGCGGCGTACGGGCACAGCGGGATGCAGACCTGGCAGCCCGAGCACAGCTTCTCCTCGATGTATGCGAGGTTCGGCTCGAGGGTGATGAAGCCCTTCGATGTGAGGGCGATCGCCTCCGCCGCCGCGGCCTCCGCCTGGGCCACGGTCTCCGGGATGTCCTTGGGGCCCTGGCACGCACCCGCGATGAACACGCCGTCGTTCAGCGTGGCGACGGGCGCGAGCTTCGGATGGCGCTCCAAGAAGAAGCCCTCCGCGGAGCAGGACATGTTCAGGAGCCGGCGGACCTCCTCCCGGTCCGGCTGGGGCTCCAAGGCCACGCTCAGGACGACCATGTCCACGGGGATGCGGCGGACGGTGCCGAGGAGGGTGTCCTCCGCGACAACCACAAGCTTCCCCTCCTCGCGCTTGGACTCCGTGACGTCCGTGACCTCCGCGGCCTTCCCCCGAATGAAGTTGACGTTCTCGGAGAGGAGCCGCTGGTAGAATTCCTCGTAGCCCTTCCCGGGGGTCCGCATGTCGATGTAGAAGTTGTACACCTCCGCCCCCGTCCGCTCCTTGATCAGGTGGGCGAGCTTGAGGGAGTACATGCAGCACACCTTGGAGCAGTACGTGTTGTAGTTCTGGTCCCGGGATCCGACGCAGTGGACGACCCCGACGACCGTCGGGCGGCCGCCGTCCCGGAGGACGATCTCCCCGCCCGTCGGGCCGTTCGATGCAAGGAGCCTCTCGACCTCCAGCGCGCTGTACACGCCGGGATACCGGCCGTAGCCGTAGTTCGTCATCCGCTTCGCGTCGAAGACGTGGAATCCCGTGGACACGACGATTGTACCCACGTCGAACTCCACCGTTTCCTCCCTCTGCTCGAAGTCGATCGCGTCCCGGTCCCCGCACGCGGCGACGCAGGTCTTCTTGCAGTTGTGCGTCTTGAACTCGATGCACGTGGCGGGGTCGATCACGGCGACGAGCGGGACCGCCTGCGGGAAGGGGATGTAGATCGGCTTCCGCTTCCCGAGGCCGAGCTCGAACTCGCTCGGGAACCGGGCGTCCTTGTACACACATTGCTCGATGCACTCGAAGCAGCCGACGCACTTCGACTCGTCCACGTACCGCGGCTTCCGCTTGACCGTCACGTGGAAGTTGCCCACGTACCCGTCCACCTTCGTGAGTTCCGAGTAGGAGAGGATCGTGATGTTCGGGTGGTTCTTCACCGCGGTCATCTTGGGCGTGAGGATGCAGGCCGCGCAATCGAGGGTGGGGAACGTCTTGTCGAACTTCGCCATGTGCCCGCCGATGGACGGCTCCCGCTCGACGAGGTACACGTGGCGGCCCGCGTCCGCAGCGGTGAGCCCGGCCTGGATCCCGGCGATCCCGCCGCCGAGGATGAGCAGCTCGTTCCGGACCGACACCTGGCGGCGCTCGAGCGGAGAGTGGCGGGCGACCCGGGCGACCCCTGCGGCGATCAAGGCCTTCGCCTTCTCCGTCGCATCCTCGCGGCTCTTCGTGACCCAGGACACATGCTCCCGGATGTTCACCATGTGGACGAGGAACGGGTTCATCCCGGCCCGCTCCCCCGCCTTCCGGAACGTGGCCTCATGGAGGTGGGGGGAGCACGCCGCCACCACCGCGCGGTTCAGCCTGAGCTCCCGGACGTCCTTGTCGATCAGGTCTTGGCCGGGGCTGGAGCACATGTACTTGTACTCCCGCGCGACGACGACGCCCTTGAGGCCTTTCGCGGACTCCACGACCTCGGGGACGTTCACGACGCTCGCGATGTTGAACCCGCAATCGCAGACGTACACACCGATTCTCGGCTCCTCGTCCGTCATAGGGCTTCCTCCACGAGCTCGATGAGATCGCGAACCTGCAGGGACCCTTCGAGACCCGCGGCCTTCACCGCGTCCGTGAACATCACGAAGTCCTTCGGGCAGGCCACCGCGAGGGTTCGCACTCCCGGCAGCGTGGCGGCCTCTTTGACCCGCATCTCCGCGGGCCGCTCCCTCGGCCCCGGAGTCTCCTCCATCCAAATCCGGCCCCCGCCAGCCCCGCAACAGAAGCTCTTGCAGCGGTTCCGGGGCATCTCGACGAGTTCGACACCGAGCGCCGAGAGCACCCTCCGGGGCGCGTCGTACACCCCATTGTACCGGCCGAGGTAGCACGGGTCGTGGTACGTAACGCGGTAGCCCAGCTTCCGGGAGAAGCGTAGGCGTCCTGCTTGGATCATCTCGTCAAGGAGCTCGGCATAGTGGAGAACTCTCCCGCCGTTCGCGGGCGGGTACTCATTCTTGAGCGTGTTGTAGGTGTGGGGATCTGTCGTGATGAGGTTGTTGTATGTGCACCCTTTCAGAGCCTCCACGTTCGCATCACGCAGGCTCTGAAAGACCCCCTCTTCGCCCACCCTTCGGACGTCGTTACCCGAGTTGCGTTCGGCATCGTAGAGGATTCCGTAGTCGAGACCGATCCGGGAGAACACCTCGGCCACGCGGAGCGATATCTCCTGGAGCCGAGGATCGTAGGAGCCGTAGTCCCCCACAAACCAGAGGTACTCCACCGCCTCCTTCCGGGCGTCCTTCAGGGGTGGGTTAGCCTTCTGCGCCCACTTGGCCCTCGCCTTGGCGGGTTTCCTGAACGAGTTCCCGTAGCGGGAGAGGCTCGTGAGCGCCTCCTGCAGGTTCGCATCTAACTGGCCTTGGGCGACCAGATAGCGGCGCATGTCGACGATGAGGGGGATGTGCTCGATGCGCAGCGCGCAGGCGTCCATGCAGGCCATGCACGTGGTGCACGACCACAGGGCCCCGGGCTCTATCGCGTTGCCTACGACAGGACGCGGCGTCCCGCCGCCCAGCAAGGCGATGTGCTGCTTCAAGTCCATCAGGACGCCCCGAGGCGCCAAGGGCAGACCAGACGCCTTGGCGGGGCACACATCGTCGCAGAGACCGCATCGGACGCATCCCTGAATGTGCAGGATCTGGGCGCGCGTGAAGTCCGAGGGGTGTCGGAAACCTGTGGGCTCCGTCGAGATTGGGACCTCGAGCCTCTTTCCAGCCCGCTCGTCCGAGAAGACGATGCTTCCGAAGCCCGCCAGCATGTGAAAGGCCTTCGAGTATGGAATGTAGGCGACAAAGGCGAGGGCGCCCACGGCGTGAATCCACCACGAGGCGAGGTAGAGGTCGAACGCGGTCGGGGGGCTCATCCCGACGCCACCGAAGGCGAAAGCCAGGAGCAGCCCCACGGGGGACCACTCCTGCTCGAACGTCGTGCCGTCCACGTAAATCCGCAGGCCCTCCGTGAGAAACCCGGCCAGCGCCGCAAGGAGCAGGAGGAAGAGAAAGAGGCGATCGTCCGCAATCAGTCGACCGAAGGACGGCGGGTCCGTACTGACGGTTTCTGCGTAGCGAAGACGCTCGAACTTCCTGCCCCATCGGGCCGCCGCCCTACGGCCCACGAGCATGAGCACGCCAGCGAGGAAGAGGACACCAAACACGTCAAGGACGAGGGAATACGCAAGGTAGCTCGTGCCCCGCAAGAAGTGGAAGCCGAGGAACAGTCCCGTGACGTCCTCGTCAATCGTCAGGATGACCGTGCCGAGGAACAACACAACGAACCCTGAGAGGGTCAGGAAGTGTGCCACGCTGGAATACGGATTCCGTCTCCACACGGGACCGAACGGAGTCATCTCGCGGATTCCCCTCGCGATCCTCCGCAGCAGACCCTTCCGTCTTCCGTCCTTCCGCGCCGCGAGGTACTGCCGCGTCCGCAACCAGAACCCAACGACGAGAAGGACGATGGCGGCCGCCGAGAGGACATAGAAAGTGATCCTGACCCACTCGGGGAAGGCGTCGAAAACCTCTCTGCCCGCCTCCGTCATGTGCTGCCTCGCATCGCCCTGATCGCCCCGACCAAGGCCGGAACGACCTCGAGGAGATCCTCCGTGGACCCGTAGTCGGCCACGTCAAAGATCGGGGCGGAGGGGTCGGTGTTCACCGCCACGATGAGTTCGGAGTCCTTCATCCCCTCGAGATGCTCCGGCGCGCCGCTGACGCCGAGGGCCAGGTAGAGCCTCGGCTTGACAATCAGTCCGGACCTGCCGACCTGCCGCGTCCTAGGAAGCCATCCCTGATCCACCACGGGGCGCGTCGCGCACACGGCCCCGCGAAGGAGGTCGGCGAGCTCCCGGAGCGGCTTCAGGTTGTCCGGGCCCTTCACCCCCCTTCCCGCGCACACCAGGATGGGGATCTTCGTGAGGTCGATGTCCGCGGCCTCGGGCTTCAGGAACTCCCGGAAGCGGATCCGGAGGCCCTCCAAGGAGACCGGGGAGGGCCGCACCTCGATGGGGGCGACGGCATCCTTCATCCCTCGCTCCTTGCGATAGCTCCCTGCCATCAGAAGGGTCAGGACGGACCCTCTCTCGATCACGCTGCGGGCGACGAGCTTCCCGCCGTACAGCTTGCTCGTGAACACGAGCTTCCCGTCCAGCCAGTCAACCTTTATGCAGTTGCCAACGACGGGGGCGCTAAGGGCCACGGACAGCGGCCCGGCGAGGTCCGTGCCGACGGTCGTGTTCCCCAGGAGGACGAGCCTCGGAGCGAGGTCCTTCAACAGGTGGCCGAGCACCTTCGCGTAGGCCTCGGGATTGAACGAGCCCAGCCCCGGGTCCTGCACGACGATGGTCTTGTCGGCGGCCAGCGGGAGCGCGTGGAACGGCCGCGCATCGTCCGTCAGCACGAGGCAGGTCAGGCCGGAGCGAGACGCGTCGGCCGACGCCCGACCGCACGCCAGCATCTCCAGCGTGATGTCGGCGAGCTCACCCATCGCGTGCTCGGCGACAACGACAACACCCCCGCTCACAAGAGACCACGTTCCTGCAGCAAGCGGGCGATCCGCGCGGCCACCGATTCCGCATCCCCCGGAATCATCTCGGCCCGCCCCGCCGCCTCGGGCTTCGCAAGCCCTGTGATGCGGACGCCCACGACGTCGGGGACGGGCGCCTTCCACTCCTTGACCTGCAGGGACTTCTTCACCTGCATGATCCGGCTCACAGCGGCGTACCTCGGAGGCTGCTCCGCGGCCTGGATTCCCAAGACGGCGGGCAAGGACACTTCCAGCACCGCCAAGCGCCCGCCGGGGAACTCCTTCTTCACGGTGGCCTTGCTGCCGGATGGGTCCGTGTCCACGGCCGCCAGGCCGCCCACGTAGGGCAGGCCGAGGTGGGAGGCCAAGATGCCTCCCAAGCTGCCGTCAAGTTCGTCGAGGGACTGCGTGCCCGCGAGGAGGACCTCGAAGCGCTCCTGCCGGAGGAGGCCCGCGAGGTGAGCCCCGATCCTGTGGCTGTCCGCCCGGTCCTGGGCCTCGAGGGGCACGTACACCGCCTCGTCCGCGCCCTTTGCTACGGCCGTGGCGAGCGCGTCCCGGGCCTGGTCGCCTCCGACCCCGATTGCGGTCAAGCGAGCGCCCCGTCGCTCCTTCAGGAGGAGGGCCTGCTCCAGGGCGTGCTCGTCCAGTTCGTTCGTGATGTACATGATCTCGTCCTCGGCGAGGGAGCGTCCGTCGTCCGCGATGACGAGCTCCTCGACCACGTCGGGGACCAGGCGGAGAATCACCGCGACCTTCATCCAAGTCGAGCCCCCGAGAGGCTCATCGCCTCTGCGGCCATGTCAGAAATCTCGCGCACCCGTAACCGGCCCTCTAAGCCCGAGGTCTTAATCGCGTCCTCGAACCGGGGGATTTCTAGTGGGCAGGCCACGGCGAGCACGTCCGCCCCCGTCTTCGCGGCCTCCTGGACCCGCAGGACCGGAAGGGGCACGCGGGTCCGCTCCCAGATGAAGCTGTCGAGCCAGTTCGCGCCCCCGCCCCCGCCGCAGCACAGCGCGTTCTCCCGGTTCCTCGGCATCTCCACGAGCCGCACCCCAGGCATCGTCTCGAGCAGGATTCGCGGGGACTCGTACTCCCCGTTCCGCCGGCCCAGGCAGCACGAGTCGTGGTACGTGACCTTCACCTTCATCGTCTGCTTCATCAGCCTCCGCAGCTCGGGCGCCCGCTCCGCGAGGAACTGGGTGTAGTGCTTCACCTTGAGCGGCGTGCCGAGGCGGCGATACTCCTTCGTGAGGGCGTTGAACGCGTGTGGGTCGCCCACGAGGATCTCCTTGTACTTCCGCGTCGTGAGCTGGGCCGTGTTGTGGCGGTAGAGGGCGTCGAAGAGCCCCTCCTCGCCCTGGCTTGTGCACCGCAGGTCTCCGCTGCACCACTCGTCGTTGCCCAGGATCCCGTAGTCCACACCGAGGACATTCAAGAGCCTCGCGAGTGCGACGGTGTCCTTGCGGTTCCGCTTGTTGAAGGAGCCGAAGCACCCGACCCACCAGAGGACGTCCGCGGAGTCCCCCGCCTCGAGGACGGGGACCTCGACGCCCGCTTCCTTCGTCCACGCGTCCCGCTTCTTGGGCGACTCCCCGAAGGGGTTGCCGTACCGGGCGGTCTTCTCGAACGCGGCCTGCAGTTCCGGGGGAACGCCGACCCCGCCCGCGAGGAGCTCCTCCCGCAGGCTCGCAATCAGCCGGTCCGTGATCGGGATGTTGCTCGGGCAACGGTACGAGCAGTTGTAGCAGGACACGCACAGCCAGATGCTGTCGCTCCGGTAGAGGTCGTCGACCCGGCCCGCCCGGAGGGCCGCAATCATCTTCCGCGGGTTCATGTCCATCGCGTACCCTAGCGGGCAGGAGCCGCTGCACATCCCGCACTGCAGGCACGCCGCGATCCGGTCCCCGCCGGGCAGCAGGCTGAGACGCCCCAGGAACGCCTTCGTGGCGTCGCTACCCCGCCCGCCCTCGACCTCCGTGGAGCTTGCTTCGGCTAGCATGGACTATATCCCCTCAAATCGCATGCGCACAGAGAACGACGGCTTCAGGCGAAGTTTGAGCGTGCCCTAAGGACAGACGGGATGTTTCGTACAGTACATACCGGAGGGCCGGCGCCTTGGGCTCGAAAGGGACAGTCGAAACTGTCATTATCCTTTCGGCCCATGTATGCCCGCAATCGGGGGTTCAGGGGATGCGAGGCTACGTGCTTGCGGACCTGAAGGTGGGGGCGGAGACGGAGTTCTTCAACGCACTGGGCTCGGTGCCGCAGCTCCTCCATGTGTACCATCTGTTCGACCAGTTTGACAACCTGTTCGACCGGTACGAGTATCTCCTAGAACTCGAGGGCGGGTCCGCGGAGGATTTGGGGGAGGTAATGCGGACCCATATCCGGCATCTTCCTGGCGTCGAGCGGACCGCCATGTTCATCGCGAAGGATCTCGGGAAGTTCCCCCCGATGGACCGGAACCGCCGCGCGGAGCCCGTCCAGAGACAGTCCTAGGCGGGTCGGCGCGTAGAACGCAGCGGGTTGCGTTCCGATGGCCCGAGGTCCCATGGGTGGCGCGGCCCGGACCGGTAATGACGCCACAGCCAGAATATAGCTAATCCAGGCCGAACATACATCATGGAATGCGATTGGAGGACTGCGTACGCGCAGCACGGGATTCTGTCGTGTTGAATCCCGACATGACGGACTGTAAGAACCCTTTCTCCGGGCCCCGACTTCGAAGAATTAATGGGCAAGGCCCATTACGGCGTTGCCCCTTCTTCAGTGACGTCCGGACGGAGGCGACATGCGCGGTTACGTCCTCGCGGATCTGAGCGTGGGTGGAGAGAAGGACTTCTTCGACCGCTTAGGCTCCGTTCCGCAGGTCCGCCACGTATACTACCTGTTCGACGAATACGAGTACCTCGTCGAGATCGAGGCGGACTCCGTGGAGGACCTGGCGAGGGTCGCGACGAACCACATCCGGCACCTCCCCGGCGTGGAGCGGACGGCGTCGTTCATCGAAGGCAACACGGACCGGTGGCCCCGGATCAAGCGGGGCTCCGTACAGACCACGGACCCCTCCCGGACGCTCTGGGGCTGATGCGCCCGTGGACGGGACGGCCGAACCGGCCTACGCGGTCTTAAGTCGGATGACGATGTCTCCTCGCCACCCTGTCGATTGGGGGATGGCCCGAGCCCTCGAGGAGGACATCACTCGAGGGACGTGTTCGGGCCTGCTGGGATTCGAACCCTGGCCCGAGGCTCCGAACGCCTCGGTCCCATTCGAAGGAGCGTGTGAGATTCGGCCTCAACCCTTTCAGTCTCGATGTCTACTGAAAGCCAGGACAACAAGGCTTTTCCGCGTTCCCGTGATTGGAGGAGACGAGAAGGGTTGCTATGGGTGGAGGCCTGACCACCGTAGGCCACGTGGTGTCGTTGTGGCGGTACCCGGTCAAGTCGATGATGGGCGAAGAGCTGAACGCGTCGGAGGTCACGGAGCGCGGGCTGCTAGGCGACCGCGCGTACGCGCTCCTCGACCCGGTGACGGGAAAGGTCGCCAGCGCGAAGAACCCGAAGAAGTGGGGGCGGATGTTCGATTTTCGCGCCGCGTTCGTCGAGCCACCGCGATCCGATGTTCCGCTGCCGCCGGTACGGGTCACATGCCCGGACGGTACGATCATCCAATCCGATGCGCCGGACATCGACCGGGTTCTCTCGAAGGCCCTGGGTCGGGACGTGCGGTTCGTAACGAGCGCCCCCGAGGAGCCGAGCCTCGAAGAGTACTGGCCTAATATCGACGGCCTCGCGCATCGGGAGAAGGTGACGGACGAAACGATGGCGCCTAGGACCTTCTTCGACCTGGCAACTCTTCACTTGCTCACGACCGCGACCCTCGACCAGCTCCGGGAGCTGAATCCTGCAGGTCGGTTCGAGACGCGCCGGTTCCGCCCGAATTTCGTCGTCCAGCCCGTGGAGGGCCGCCGGGGATTCGTGGAGGACGCGTGGATCGGGAATAACCTCACTCTGGGGGACCATGCGCGGATTCGCGTCACGGGACCATGCCCCAGGTGCGTGATGACGACCCTCCCCCAAGGGGACCTGCCCCAGGATGGGGGAGTCCTACGGACGGCCGCGAAGCATCATGGGGTAACTGTCGGCGTGTATGCGACCGTCGTCCGCGGGGGCCTCGTGCGGCGCGGGGAACTGGTCGGGGTCAAAAGCGCGTGATTGACCTCGATTCTAAGTGAATGGTGCGGGCCTGCTTGGATTCGATTCACTTCATAGCGCTGGCCAAAATGAACCTGAAGCCGTCTCTGCCCGGCATTCGTCTGGAACATAGGCGAAGACAAGCTACGTCAGTCTTGTACCCTGAGCGGAGGCGGTTGGCTGCCATCCGTGTCGGTGAAACCATATTGCTTCGCAAGGTCCCCCGCATACACGAGTTCCCCAGATCGCGTTGATATGTGAGGGTCCGATGCGACAGCCCTGATCGCACGGCCGAAATAGGCGGGGGACTCTGTCTTGCTCAGGTCGAAGGGATGGGCCGCGTGGGCCGCCAGAACTTCCTCCGGAGGGTGAAACCGGACCACTACGTTAGGTACATCGGGGAGGGGCGCATCGCGAGGCCGAGGACCAACTCCCGCTCAATCGACCTCAGGGTGGGCGAGACGACTTCGAAGACCCATCGGCCGCTCGAGGCCAGCTTTCCTTCCGCCGCGACCCGCTCGTCCTCGTAGATGATGATCCGACCGGAGAGCTTTGAAGCGATTCGGTAGACGTGGCCTCGC
>DATBXC010000096.1:0-13659 GCA_036514455.1 Thermoplasmata archaeon
CCCCGCCAAAGCTTTATTCGCGCCACCTCGTATCAACGCGGGATGAGCTTCCGCACCGGCCCGTCCGTGTTCAAGGACCGGGCCAAGGTCTCCTTCGATTACGTGCCGGAGAAGCTCCTGCACCGGGAGGCGCAGGTCCAGCGGCTCTTCTCGATCTTCCGCCCCGTCGGCGACTCCGGGATTCCCGCGAACGCGTTCCTGTTCGGCTCCGTCGGCACGGGCAAGACCCACACCGCGAAGCGGTTCTGCGAGGACTTCCGGCGGTACGCGAACGAGCACGGCCGCGGGCTCGACCACGTCCACGTGAACTGCCGCCAGAAGATGGGGGACGACGCGGTCCTCCTCCATATCCTGAAGCACTTCGACGAGCGGTTCCCCGACCGCGGGTTCTCGATCCCCGAGAAGCTCGACAGCCTCCGGAAGCACCTGGAGAAGAAGCAGGTCCACCTCGTCGTGATCCTGGACGAGGTCGACGTCCTGCTGAAGAAGAGCGGGTCCGAGGTCGTGTACACGTTCTCCCGGTTCGGGGAGGAGGCGGGGCGCGGGAACGTCTCGATGATCCTGATCTCCCAGCGGAAGGACGCCCTCGACCGCCTCGACGCGGCCGCGCTGAGCACGTTCCGCCGGACGAACGCGGTCGAGTTCCCGAAGTACTCCCGCGACGAGCTCCAGGACATCCTGAAGATCCGCGTCGGGCTCGCGTTCCACCCCGGGACCGTCGACGATGCCGTGCTCGGGATGATCGCCAACACGGCCTCGGAGTACGGCGACGCGCGGTACGCGATCGACCTCCTCGAGGGCGCGGGGGGCGCGGCAGACACGGAGTTCGCGGCCGAGGTGTTGCCGGAGCACGTCCGGATGGCGAAGGCGGGCGTGACCCAGAGCGACCTCGCGGAGCGGTTGCGGGAGCTCGAGACGCCCCAGAGGCTCGTCCTCCTGGGGATCGCCCGGAAGATCCGGAGGAAGACGCAGATCACGACGGGGGAGGCGGAGGGCGCGTACGCGCTCGCGTGCGAGGAGTTCCGGGAGAAGCGGAGGGCCCACACGCAGTTCTGGAAGTACCTCCAGGACCTCGACGCGATGGGCCTCATCGACGCGGAGCGGAGCGGCGAGGGGGTCGTCGGGAAGACGACGATGATCTCCCTGCCGGGAATCCCCGCGAAGACGCTTTCTGATAATATCGAAGTAACGTTAAAGCGGCGGAGGTCCGATTAAGGGTCCTGGGATGGGAACCCGGGTACGGTCGAGGGGCTTTATGGGGGCGGCGATTGAGCACGTGGCCGGAGTCGAGAGCGCGGTACCGCTCGCACCCGGGGCGTGCTACCTGATCAAGGAGAAGAAGCCGGACCTGAGCTACCGGCTGTTCACGATGCTCACCCGCGCGGGCACGCCCGGGATGGTCATCACCCGCCAGTACCCGGAGCGGGTCCGGCGGGAGCGGAGCCTCCCGGAGGGCCGGATCATCTGGCTCAGCCACACGCCCGGGGAGGACTACCACAACCCGACCGCGGTCGGGTCCCTCGCGAAGCTGATCTCGGGCTTCGTGGAGGAGAACCAGGGCGTGGCGGCAATCCTCCTGGACGGCATCGAGTACCTGTCGATCAACAACGGGTTCCTCCAGACCCTGATGTTCGTGGAGCACGTGAACGAGTTCGTGATGCAGCGCAAGGCGATCGTGATCCTCCCCGTGTCCCCGGACGCGTTGGAGGAGAAGGAGCTCGCGCTCCTCGAGCGGAACATCGAGGTCGTCGAGTCCCCCGCAGTGAAGATGGACCTGGAGACCCGCGAGGTCTCGAAGCTGCTCGACGGGTACTGAGGGACGGAGGGGGTCCCGCGGTCCGGGAGTTCCGCGACGCCACCGGCCGCGCGGACCTCGCCCGGGTGCGGGCCGCGTTCCGTGCGGTGGAGGCCTCGTTCGCAGGGGCGGGCCACGCGCCCCGGTGGCCCGTGGGCGTCGTCGTCGAGCGGATGCCGATCATGGGGGCGACGCAGTCCCGCCTCGGCGAGGGCCACCTCATGCACGTCTCCCTCCAGGCCGCGGAGAGCACGATGCTGGACGGCCTGATCGCGCATGAGATGGGCCACATCGTGCGGACGGAGGCCCGCCACCCGTCCCACAACAAGCTCGTCCACGACCGGGCGGTCGCTCGCGTGGAGGTGCCCCGGGCCTTCGCGCGCGGGTTCCCCCGCCTCGCCCGCGCGGCGATCGGCCACGCGGAGGACATCTATGCGGACGATCTCGCGATCCCGCTCGTCGTGGGGGACCGGAGCCGCGGGTTCTTCGCGGAGTGGGTGCGGAACGCGATGGCCGTGGCGGGCGACGGGTGGGACGAGGTGTTCGGCGCGCTCGACATCGCATTCTCCCTGGGGAACCTGGCGCGTCACGGCCTCCTCGGTCCGCGGGACCCGCTGCGGGGGGAGGCGAAGGTGTTCGCGGACGGCCGGAAGATCGCCTCGCTGGAGGGTCTTACCGGGACGTACCGGGACCTGCCGGAGCCGGTGACCGATAAGGAGTGCGAGGACCACTTGGCAGGGCTCCTCGCGACCGCGCTCGACGAGCTCCGGGGCCGCCCCGCCTGAGGGTCAGCCCGCCTTCGGGGCGAGCTGCTCGCCGACGATCTCGTCGACCCTCGCGAGGAACTTCTCCTCCTTGCCCTTCGGGATCGTCGCCCCGCTCGCGATGTTGTGCCCGCCGCCGTCCCCGCCCAGCTCCGAGGCCACGGTCCGCAGGGCCACGGCCAGGTCGAGGCCCGCCGCGACGAGGGGCTTCGTCGCCCGCGCGGAGACCTTCGTGCTCTTCGTCATCACGCTCAGACCCAAGGTCGGCTTCGAGGGGTCCAGGAAGTAGTTCATCCCGATCTGGGCCACGGAGCCCGCGAGGGTCGCCTCGTCCGTGTAGAAGAACTGGATGTGCTTCTTGGTGAACGGCCCCTCCGCCTCGAGCTTGTGGAGGTAGGCGAAGAGCCGGTCGTCGAACCGCGTCCGGATCTCCTCCGCGCGGGAGAACGCCTCCTTGTCCCCGAGGCACAGGGCGAGCCCCAGGCCCTCGTGGCCGAGGCGGGCGCACCCGTCCACGTACGCGCTCAGCTCGTCCGCGTACACCCCGTCCGGGACCGCCCAGAACCTCTCCTTCACGAGCGCCTCGACCGCCTCCGCGTGGGCCCCCTGCTTCAGGAGCGTCGCCGCGAGCACGGAGGTGAGGCGCCGCCGCTCGTCCGGGGCGAGCTCGTTCAGGGGGCTCTGCGGCTCGATCTTGAGGTCCGCGAGGAGCTTCCGGGCACCCTCGATGCGCCCTGAGATCCCCACGAAGTACGGCGTCACGGAGCGGGCCAGGGCCTCCTCGAGCGGGGCGGTTGGGAGGGCGAGGCCGCGCTCCCGCGTGAGGAACTTGCGCGCCTCTGCCTCCCCGAACAGGGCCGCGTTCAGGCCCGAGAACCCGCCGAGGTGCTGCATGTCCCCGATCGCGCCCGCCATCGCGACCCCCGCGAGGTCCCAGTTCCGCTCGTCCAGCGCGAGGGCGAAGAGCCACGTCGTCGTGGACCCGCACGCCTCCCGCGTCCCGTCGATCCCCGCGAGGTGCGGGTTCACGTGGACGACCGCCTCGGAGTCGCGCGGGGGCGCGTGGTGGTCCAGGACGATCACCGGGCACGCGAGGGACTCGAGCCGGTCGAGCTGGCCGGAGCCCATGTCGCTCACGATCACGAGCTCGTTCCCCTCCTCCGCCACCCGCGCCACGAGGGCCTCGTCGATCACGGTCGAGGTGGAGGCGTGGAACGCCTTGCCCGCCCGAAGCATCGCCCGCGCCAGGAGGGCGGCCGAGGTCGTGCCGTCCGGGTCGTAGTGGCCGAGGATCCGCACGCGGTTCACCCGCTCGAGGAGCCGCGCGCCGCGCTCCGCCCGTTCCAGCAAGGACGCCGGGACGAGGTCCGCCAGGCCCTTCGCCACGACCCCGCCTCACTTCACCTGGAGCTCCGCGTCCTTGAGGGAGTAGTCCCAGTCCGCGGGCAGGACCCCCTCGTTCTTGTAGTACCGCGAGAGGCGTCGGATCTTGGATTCGATGAGCTGGAGCCCGCGGTGGTTCGAGTTGTCCTTCGGGTTCCCCTTGACGTGGACCTGGAGATTGACGGCCCGCTTCATGAGGGCGCGGAGGTCCTCCGGGATGTCCCGCGTCAGGCCCTTCGCCTTCAGGATCTGCCCGACGGACCTGCCCGTGGCGAGCCGCACGTTCGGGACGCCGTACAGGTCGCGGAGGCGCCCGCCGATCGCGGCCGCGGAGTAGCCCTCGCTGTGCATCTTCACGACGAACTCGAGGATCTCGTCCGCCTCGATCGGGACCCACTCCGGGTTCTTCGAGAGGAGGGGGCGGGTCGAGCCGTGCTGTCCCTTGCGCTTCGCGTGGATTCTGGCCATGGAGGCGAGTCCATACCTCGCATCGGTATAAATGACTTGCGCGCGCTCACACGGCCCTCGGATTCTCGAGGGCGGCGACCCGCCGCTCGAGCGCTTCGAAGCGTGCGACGAAGGCGGTCAGCTGCTTCTTCAGGTCCTCCAAGTCCTCCCACGCCTTGTACGCGAGGACCGTCGGGTTCGGCTGGCGGCCCCCGGGCTCGGGCGCGGGGAGCGGGACGGGGATGTCTGGCCCACCGGGTTGCGGGATCATGGTCTCCCGGGCTCACTAGGCGGGCGACGGGTACAAGTGCGTTTCCGTCGCGTCCGCAAAGGCCTTAGGCGGTCCGCGTGTCGGGCCCTACGTGTCGGTGGCGGGGGACGCCGAGGTGTCCGCGCGGCGGGCGTTCGCCGAGGCCGCAGTCCTCCTGTCCGGCCTGTTCGTCGGCGTGATCGTGGCGGGGTACCTCGGGACCAAGCTGCTCCAGCTCCCGCCGATGCTCCTCCAGCCGTGGAGCTTCGCCGTCGGTCTGCCCATGGCGGCGGCGGGTGCGGCCGCGCTCGCGTCCTTCGGCGCCTTCCTCTCCCGCCATGGGCGGGGCACCCCGTACCCCCGCCGCCCGCCCCAGGAACTCGTGACGGCGGGCCCGTTCGCGCGGGTCCGAAACCCGCTAATCCTCGCGTGGGGCGTGGCCGTGCTCGGCATCGGGATTGCGATGAACTGGACCGGGCTGGTCCTGCTGCTCATTCCACTCGCGGTCGTGGTACACGTGTACGTCGTGTACCACGAGGAACCGATCCTGACGCGGAGGTTCGGGGCGGAATATGAAGAATACCGGGAGCGTGTCCCGCGGTGGATTCCGCGATTCCGTCCGTGAGGCCGCGAGGGTCTTCGACCCTCCTGTCCAGACTTGGTCTTAAATAAGACCAACCGCCGAGCACGAGGTCCGCCCTCGCGCTTAGGGTGCGAGCGTTGCCTCGGACCTCCTCGCGCGCACGACGAACTCCTCCCGCACCGCGGGCCGCGAATTCCGGCACTCCGGATAGGTCGAGCAGCCGAGGAACCGCACCCCCAGGCGGGTCTTCCGCACGACCATGCGCCCCGTCCCGCATCGTTCGCACGGCCCGCGATCCCGCTCCCACTCCAGGCTCTCTCGGATCCATCGCGCGACGGCGTCCCGGTGGGCCGTGATCTCCCGGAGGACCGCCCGCAGTCGCTCCCGGGACTTTGCGATGACCGCCCCCGGGGTCGTACCGCCCCCCGCGACCGCCTCGAGGTCCCGCTCGAGGTCCGCGGTCGTCTCGGGCCGCGTGATGGACGGCGCGTGGACCTGGAGGGCCTCCACGACGGCCCGCCCGCCCTCGGTGGTCCGGATCCGCCGCCCCGTAACGTACCCGCGGTCGTACAGCTTCTGGACGATTTCGTGGCGGGTGGATTTCGTCCCGAGGCCGAGCCGCTCCATCTCCTGGATCAGGGTGCCCTGGGTGAACCGCGCGGGGGGCAGCGTCTCGCCCTCCTCGACCGCCACGGCGCGAGCCTCCACGGTACCGCCCCGGTCGATTGCGGGCGGCGTGGCGTCCAGTTCCTCCCGCGGGACGATGGCCCGCCATCCCGGCTCCACGAGCCGTCGCGCAGTCGCCGCGAACGGTTCGTCGTCGAGGTCGACGCGGACCGTGGTCACCTCGTACACCGCGGGCGGGGAGAGGGTCGCGAGGAACCGCCGGACGACGAACTCGTACACCCGCCACGCGGCGGGCTTCAGGTCCCCTCGGCGAGCGGCCCCGGTCGGGTAGATTGGCGGGTGGTCCGTGGACTCCGTCCGCCCGCGGGTCGGACGAAGGGCGGGGAGGGCGAGGACCGTCTCGACCTCGTCCGCCAGGTCCGACGCCCGGAGGTCCTCCAGGACCCGCCGCAGGCCCAGGCCCCGCGGGTACACGGTGTTGTCCGTGCGCGGGTAGCTGATCAGGCCCGTCCGGTACAGCGACTCGGCGGTCGCCATCGCCCGCGCCGCGGGGAACCCGGCGCGGTCCGCGAGGCCGAGGAACAGGGTCGTGCTCAGGGGGACCGGCGGCCGCTCCTCCTGGACCTCCGTGTCCACGGAGACGATCCAGCCCTCCGTCGCGAGGCCCGCCCGCGCGCGGGTCGCCTCCGCTTCGTCCCGGTGCCAGAACGGGCTCTGAAGGTGCTCGGCTCGGAATCCCGAGCCCTTCGCGAGGCTCGCGACCACCCGCCAGAACGGGGACGGCACGAACTCCTCGATCTCCCGCTCCCGGTCCGCGACCAGGCCGAGGGTCGGGGTCTGGACCCGCCCCGCGGAGAGGATGTCCCGGCCGTGCCGGCCCGTGGCCATGGAGAGGAACCGCGTCAGCACGGCGCCCCACGCGAGGTCCACCGTCTCCCGCACGGCGGCGGACTCCGCGAGCCGCTCGTCGAGGTCCGTGAGCCGGCCGAACGCCTCCACGAGCTCCCGGCGGGTGAGCGAGGAGAACCTCGCGCGCCGCACGGGCACCGCCGCGACCGCGTGCACGGTCCGCACCGCCTCGAGCCCGATCAGCTCCCCCTCGCGGTCGTAGTCCGTCGCCACCACGACCTCGTCGATCCCCTCCGCGGACCTCCGCAACGCGTCCACCCGGGCCGGGTCCGTCGGCACCGCCACGGGCTCCGCGTCGATCAGGGCGTCGAGGTCCGCGCGGTCCCAGTCGTTCCACTCGGGAGGGTAGTCCAGGTTCACGAGGTGGCCGCAGAGCGGGAACACCCGCCACGCGTCCCCTGCCCTCGAGAACTCGAACTGGCTCACGCCGTCGGCCCGGAGCCGCTTGACCGTCCCTTCCGACAGTGCGGTGGCCAAGCGGAGGGCCGCGCTGAACTTCTCCGCGACGAGGAGCCTCCGCAACCCGTGTGGTCGAGTGCCATGCTACTACTTAACACAATGTCAACGCGGCGGGTCGGACCGCCGGTCTACGGGGCCACGGCGACCGGGACCTCGGCGGCCCGCGCCTCGGGCCGCAGGGTGTGGCGGGCGGCCCACGCCGCGAGGCTCTCGAACACGGGCTGGAGGTCCAGCGCCTTCGGGGTCGCCTCGTAGTCCACGCGGGGCGGGATCTCGTTGTACGAGGTCCGCGAGAGGAGGCCCGCCTTCACCAGGTCCTTCAGCCGGTCCGACAGGGTGTTCGGGGACATGTCGAGGCGGGACTGGAGCTCCACGAACCGCTGCGGGCCCGCGCCCTCCTGCGTGACGATGTGCAGGATGTCCAGGACGTACGTCTTGCCGAGGACATGGAACAGCTCCTCGATCTCGCAACCGTGGGGGGTGTCCTCGCAGCGCTCGCCCGCCCCGCCCCTGGCGTCGTGTCCGCGACCGGTCTTCCGCACGGGTCCCACCGGTATATGCTATACTTCAAGTAGCATTAATGCTTGTTGGTACGAAGTTTGTGGGAGCGACGGGCTTCTTCAACGACGCGTACCGCGGGACGCCCCCGTGGGACATCGGCCGCCCGCAGCGGGAGTTCGTGCGCCTCGAGGAGGCGGGCGAGATCCGCAGCGCCGTCCTCGACGCGGGGTGCGGGACGGGGGAGAACGCGCTGTTCCTGGCCGCCCGCGGACACGATGCGTGGGGGATCGACGCCGCGCCCACCGCGATCGAGAAGGCGAAGGCCAAGGCGAAGCAGCGGGGCGTGGAGGCGACGTTCCGGGTCCTCGACGCCCTCCGGCTGGATCGCCTCGGCCGGACGTTCGACGCCGTGATCGACAGCGGGCTGTTCCACACCTTTGACGACGTGGAGCGCACGAAGTGGACGAGGAGCCTCGCGGCGGTCCTTCCCGCGGGGGGCTCGTACTTCATGATGTGCTTCAGCGAGCGCGAGCCGGGCGGATACGGCCCCAGGCGGGTCACCCGGGAGGAGATCCGGGACACGTTCGCCGAGGGCTGGCGGGTGGACTGGATCCGCGAGACGAGGTTCGAGGCCAACCTCGGGAACGGCAGCGCGCGGGCGTGGCTCGTCTCGATCACCCGCTTGTAGGCCGCCGCTTCGGGGACCCGGGCCGAAGCTTGAAATCCCGTCCCGCCTTCCCGCGCGGGCCCATGGTCGAGGGGGAATCGACGGTCCGCGTGGAGCTCCCGACGGGCCTCCGCGAGTACGCGGGGGGCCGGGACTCCTTCGAGGTGCGGGCGGCGACGCTCGCGGACGCGGTCCGCGCCCTGAACGCGCAGTTCCCAGGGCTCGCGTACCGCCTCCTCGACGACCAGGGCAGGATGCGGAGGTACGTGCTCGTGTTCGTGAACGAGGACCCCGTCGCGCACTTGGAGCCGGAGGCGGTCCGGCTGAAGGACGGGGACACGGTGCACATCGTCCCCTCCGTGGCGGGCGGTTGACATGGCGGCAATCAAGAAGGGCGACACGGTGGTGCTGGTGGGGACGCGGAAGGGGCTGTTCCTCTTCCACTCCCGGGACCGACGGCGGTGGCAGTCGCGGGGGCCGTACTTCGAGGGGCAGACGATCCGGCACGCAATCCTCGACCCGAGGGACGGGAAGACGGTGTACGCGGGTGCGACGAGCGAGCACTGGGGGTCGACCGTCGCGCGGACGACGAACTTCGGCGGGTCGTGGGACCTCGGCAAGGAGGGCCCGCGGTACTCGAAGGAGTCCGGCCTCACGGTGACGCGGATCTGGCAGATTCAGCCGGGTGCAGACGGGGACCTGTACGCGGGCGTGGAGCCCGCGGGTCTGTTCCGGAGCGAGGACGGCGGGGCGACGTGGGCGTCCGTCGAAGGGCTGAACTACCGCCCGGACCGGGAGAAGTGGGACCCGGGCGCCGGGGGGCTGTGTCTCCACACCGTGCTCCCGTACCCGGGCGAGCCGAAGCGGATGCTCGTCGGGATCTCCTCGTCCGGCGTGTTCGGCACGAGCGACGGCGGGGCCACTTGGCGGGAGATGAACGGGGGCGTCCGGAAATACGAAGGCGGCGGGTCCTTCGAGGACGGCAAGATCGGCACGTGCCCGCACAAAATCGTGCGGGACGCGCGAGACCCAGCGATCCTGTACATGCAGAACCACGTGGGCGTGTACCGGCGGGCGCGCGGGGACCCGCAGTGGACAGTGGTCGAGGACGGCCTCCCGAAGATCGAGAAGAAGGTCCCCGCGTCCTTCGGGTTCCCGATCGCGGCGCACCCGCACGACGCGGGCACCGCGTACGCCGTCCCCCTCGAGGGCGACTACAACCGCGTCACCCCGAGGGGCGCGATGGCGGTGTACCGCACGAGGAACGGCGGGAAACGGTGGCAACGGCTCTCGAGGGGCCTCCCGCAGAAGGACGCGTGGTTCACGATCCTCCGGGACGCGCTGCGCACGGACGACAACGACCCCGCGGGCGTCTACGTCGGGACGACGACGGGCCAGCTCTACGCCTCGCGGAACGAGGGCGACTCCTGGCGGCTCCTGGCCGACCACCTGAATGGGATCCAGAGCGTCGAGGCGGGCACGGTCGGCGGGCGGTGACTCGACTAGACATCATCTAGACTGACGAAGCGCAAGAGGACCACCGCGCGGTTCGTCTCGTCGATGTCATACAGGACCGCCCAGTTGCCCACGCCCGCGACCCACGTGCAGCGGATGCGGCCGCCCGCGTGGTAGCCGTGGTGCCGGGGGTTCTCGAGCACCTTCTGGACGCGCCTCTGGATTCGCCCCGAGAAGATGGCGTCGCCCGAGGCCGCACTCCTCACGTCTCGGTCAAAGGTCCCCTTTCTAATCTCTCGATACGTGACGTGCATCCCTCCAATGTCGGAGCAATCAGCTACTCCGCTCTCGCTTCCTCAACAAGGGCGGCTACCTTCGCGGAGGCCTGTAACCGGGCGTGCTTTCTCCTCAGCAGATCAAGGTAGCCGTCCAAGTCGATCCGCTGCCGAGGCCTCGCCTCCTTGTATGGGAGCGTGGCCTTCGCAACCTGGGTCAGGGTAACCCCGTCGAGGAACTTAATCTGACGCGTGACCTCATCGAGGAACTCCGCGTCGTCAGGGATCCGAGGAACGGTGGCGGATGCCCCGATGTGAAGGAACTCGGCCTCAGGGCGCCGCCGGGCCTGGCCGCGGGTCCGGACGAGGACGCCCTGAACCTCGAGGGCTTCTTCGGCCTCCCGGACCGGGAGGGACCAAGGCCCGTGGCTCCAAGACGCGAAGTCTGCGGCGCTCAAGCGCTCGAACTTCTCCTCAATCGACCAGACTTCGGCCAGGTAGTATGACTTCTGCAGGCGCCAGTCGGTAACGTACTCGAGGCGAGCGACCAAGTTCGCAGAGACCGCCTGGATCCTTCTCGCCGCGCTTTCGCTGAGGGAACGCCAAGGGGACTCGCGGAACCGCATTTCGTGAAGCTTAGGCACGGTACCCTTCTATCCTATCTCGCCGTTATCAAACCATTGTCGGGGTCGCCGAATGACAAAAGTCATCCGCCACAGGCGGTTGCGCCCGGCGGAAATCCAATGCGAGTCTTCGTTACGGGCGCAGGCGGGTTCATCGGCTCGGAGCTGGTGCGCCAACTCGTGGCTGGCGGGCACGACGTCGTCGGTCTCGTGCGGATTCCCGCGAATGCGGAGCGCCTCCGGGCCGCGGGCGCGGAGCCGATCCTCGGGGATGTCGGGGACGAAGCGGTCGTCCGCAGGGGCGTCGCGGGCGCGGACGCGGTCGCCCACCTCGCGCTCCCGCGGGCGGGGGAGAAGGACGCGGAGGCGGCCGCCCTCGTCGCGAAGCGCGGGACCCAGGCCCTCCTGAACGCGTGCCGCGGGCTCTCCCTGAAGTCCTTCGTGCACGCGAGCGGTGCGCTCGGCGTGTACCGCCACGGCCCCGGCGAGTGGATCGACGAGACGGCGCCGGAGGAGCCGTCGACCTTCTCGACGCACGAGCGATGCACGATCGACAATGTCGTGCGGGCCGCGCACCGGTTGTGGGGCCTGCCCTCCGTAATCCTTCGCCCGCCAATCGTCTACGGCGTCGGGAGCGGCTTCAAGGAGTTCTTCCTCGACCTGATGCGGCGCGGACTGTTCCGAGTCGTCGGGGATGGCTCGTACTACATCGACCTCGTCCACGTCGAAGACTGCGCGACTGCGTACCGGCTCGCGCTCGAGAGGGTCCCGGCGGGGGAGACGTTCCTCGTCGTCGACGACGAGTCCGTCACACTGCGGGCCTTCGCGGACTCCCTGGCGCAGGCGATGGGGAGGCGGCGGCCCGGGTCCGCGCCCGCGTTCCTGGCGAGGCTCGTGGCGGGTCGCGACGCAGTCCAGATTCTCCAAGAGTCCGTCCGGCTGAGGAACGCGAAGATCAAGTCCGCCTTGGGATGGGCCCCGCGGTACCCGACGTACCGGGACGGAATCCCGGGCGTCGTCCGCGAGTACCTCGGATCGCGGGGGTAGTGGACCGGGCGTCTTGCGCGCCCTGCCGCGGCGTCGACCGCTTTCACAGCAATACGCTTATGAGCCCCGAGGCGACTTTAGATCCGCTGTGTGGAGGACGGGGGGAGTCCTGCTCGCCTGCTTGGTTCTCCTTCTAGGGATTCCCATCTCCGTCTCCGGCGGACCGGGCGCAGGTGGGCCCGCTCCGCTCGTGACAATCCTGATCCGGGTCGACAACGGTACGAGCGTCACGGTCTGGGAGCGCACCACCACCACGAACCCGTACGCGTTCTCGGTCACGACCCTCACGGGCCCCGGGGCCACCTTCGACACCCTCGCGTTCGAACACTACACAGTCACCTCGGACGGCGCCTATCTCAAAATCCACTGCTTTCGCCCCACGTTCTCGAACGGGACGGGCACGGGGGACAACATCGCGGGCGTGCGGCTCGACGGCGTCCCTGGGTTCCCGGGCGGAATCTGGGCATCGACGATCGAGAGCTACGTCGTCGGATACGGCGGGATCGCGTCGTCGCGATTCGACGCCCTCGGCCCCAATCTCGCGACGATTACGTTCATGGGGGACCAGGACAGCGAGCTCGTCCTCGGGTTCACAGCGGAGGCTCCGGAATACTCGGTCACGGTCGACACTGTCCCCGCCGGGCTCGAGGTCTCCGTGGACGGGACGACCGCGACGGCCCCGGTCACGTTCACGTGCGTGACGGGCTCCCGGCACACGATCGCGGCGCCGAGTCCCCAGGGGGCGGGCGACACCCGGTTCGTGTTCGTGAACTGGAGCGACGGCGGCGGGCCCTCCCACGACGTGACCTGTCTCGGGGCCGCGAACTACACCGCGTTCTTCGCGACGCAGCTCCGGGTCGTGCTGCAGACGGAGCCCGCGGGCCTCGGCCTCTTCGTGGACAGCCGCGGGTACGACGCCCCCTACGCGGACTGGTGGAACGCGTCCGAGCCCCACGTGATCGACGCGCCCTCGCCGCAGTATACGGGCCCGGAGACCCGGTGGGCCTGGCAGTCCTGGTCGGATGGTGGCGCGCAGACCCGCGTCGTGGGCGTGACGGCCCCGACGACGCTCACCGCGAGGTTCCGTGCGGAGGTGCGGGTGACCGTCACGACGTCCCCGGAGGGCCTGACGGTGGCGGCGGACGGGACGGATTGGGTCGGCCCCCAGACGTACTGGTGGACGGTCGGCTCGTCCCACACCCTGGACGCCCCGGACCGGCAGGAGCACGGGGGCTCGGTGTATCGCCTGGAGTCGTGGTCGGACACGGGGGCGCGGGAGCACGCGGTGACCGTGGACGGCCCCGCCACGTACACCGCCGTGTACCGGGAGGTCCCCCCGCCGATCTCGATGAACTGGAAGCCCCTCGTCGCGGCAGCGTTCTCATGCACGCTGCTGCTCGTGGGCCTCTACCGCTCAGGGAGACGGCCGTACCGGTTCCGGGAGCCGCTCCGCCGGAGCCTCAAGACATTCCTCGTCCTTTCCCTTCCGTTCGTGGCGGCGGAGGCGGGGACGGGCGTCCTCTCCCTCGCATTCGGCGTCCTCGCGATCCCGCCGCTCCTGGGCTGGGGCACCGCCGTGGACCTTGCGATTCTCGTCGTCGGCATCGTCGCCGTGCTGGTCCCGCGGGGCGTTGCGGGACTGATCGCGCGGGTGCCCGCGCGCACGTGACGAATGCCTACCGCTTCCCGCGGGGTTTCGGCGGGCGCAGGCCGAGGTTCCTCGCGAGCCGCCTCCAGTCCTTGTCCTCCATCCAGGGCACCTTGAGGTACTCGAGAATCTCGCGGTCCGTCATCCCGAGCCGCCGGCCCTCCGCGATGCACACCTTGTACGCCTCGACCTCCGTGGGCGCGTTCGAGTACTCGAAGCCTTCCGG
>DATBXC010000097.1:0-42251 GCA_036514455.1 Thermoplasmata archaeon
CAGGATGTCGGGCCGGTTCGTGGCGCCGATGATCTTCACGTTACCCAGGGGATTGAAGCCGTCCAGCTCCGCGAGCAGCTGCATCAGCGTGCGCTGGACCTCCCGGTCCCCGCTCGTGGCGGCCTCGAGCCGCCTCGCGCCGATCGAGTCGAGCTCGTCGATGAACACGATGCTCGGCGCCTTCTCGCGGGCGAACTCGAACAGCTCGCGCACGAGCCGCGCGCCCTCGCCGATGTACTTCTGCACGAGCTCCGAACCGACGAACCGGATGAACTTCGCCTGGGTCCGGTTCGCGACGGCCTTTGCGAGGAGGGTCTTGCCCGTGCCGGGCGGCCCCACGAGGAGCACGCCCTTCGGGGGCTCGATGCCCACCTTGCGATAGAGGTCCGGCTTGAGGAGTGGGTCCTCCACGGCCTCCTTGAGCTCGAGGATCTGCGGTTCCAGCCCTCCGACGTCCTCATAGGTCACCTCGGGCTTGATGATGATCTCCGCGCCCGTCACGATCGGATCGTAGGACGGAGGCAGGACGCCCATGACCGCGAGGGTCTGCTTGTTCAGCGCGACCCGCGCGCCGACGATGAGGTTCTCCTTCGCGATGTAGTCCGCCGCGTTCACGATGAAGTCAGGCCCGGTGCTCGACTTGACGACGACGCGGCCGTCCGCGAGGATGTCCCGGATGCTCCCGATGATGAGGGGCGGGGCCTTCAGCCGGTCGAGCTCCGTCTTCAGCCGCTTGATCTCCTTCTGGAGGCGGAGGAGCTCGGTCTCGACGAAGCGCTTCTCGCCCTCGACCCGCTTCGAACTCTCGAGGAGCTTGTCGTTCCGGTCCTCGAGGACGGCGATGCGCTCGGAGAGTTTTTCGTGGAATTCACGGATTTGGTCGTCGTCCATCGGGTCCCACTAGGTCCAAGAAGCGCGGAGGCTATATATTCGGCAGCTTTTATTTAGGCTTTGCTGGCCGGTTTCCATGATTTGCGAACTTTGCGGCAAGGAGACGCCTCGCACCCGCACCGTCTCCATAGAGGGCTCCGTCCTGACCGTGTGCATGGGTTGCACGCGCTTCGGATCCGACGTCGCCGGACCCATCAGGGTCCGGCGCCCCGGCAACCCCGTCGTCGCCGAGCGGATCGAGCGCCGCGCGCGCCGGATGACGGAGCGCGACGTCTACTCGGCGCCCGCCACGGAGGAGCTCGTGGAGGACTTCGGGGAGCGGATCCGCAAGGCCCGCGAGGCCCGCGGCTGGAAGCAGACGGACCTCGGCGCGAAGATCAACGAGAAGGCGAGCGTGATCGCGAAGCTCGAGGTCCGCGCGATGGTCCCCACGGACGCGATGGTCCCGAAGCTCGAGCGGGCCCTCGGGATCCGGCTCAAGGAGAAGGTGGAGCCTGTCGCGGTGAAGAAGCACACGGGCCCCGCGCCGGTCACCCTCGGCGACCTCGTCAGGATGGACGAGGAATGAAGAATGCGCTGTTCTACGGCCTCCTCGTCCTGGTCGTTGTGATTCTCGGGCTCCTCGCGTACGGGATCTACCTCAGCGTGACGCACGACACGGGCGTCGACGTCGTCGCCGCGACGTGCACGGGGTTCGTCCTGATCGGGTCGCTCCTCGCGTGGGAGATCCTGATGAAGCCGGGGTTCTGGCGGAAGCCGAGGCGGGAGGAGGAACCGGACCGGGAGCTTGCGAAGCCGGAGGACGCGCCGCGGGCGCGCAAGGAGCGGCGCTCACCCTAGCCGCTTCGCGACCGCGTCCCGCACCGGGTCGATCAGGTCCGAGATGTCCACCCCGAGCCCGCGCGCGTACACGAGGGCCGCGACCTCGACGGCCACGTCCATCCGCTCCTGCACTGCGTTGATCCCCGCGACGGCGACCCGCCGGTCGATTCCCGCGCGCTCGACGACCCGGTCCAGGGCCGCGCGGAACAGGTCCTGCGCGGCAGGCGCGGCCTCCAGGACCCCCGGGGGCGGCCGGAAGTCCATGGGGACCTCCACCGCGGCGACGTCGAACGCGAGATACAAGCGTCCGTCCCGCATCTCCACGAGCTTCAAGTCCCGCGCGACCCGCAGGAGCCGCTGGGCCTCCGTGGGCTTGAACCAGCTCAGCCGGTACGACGCGAACTGGACGAACTCCTTCTCGCTCAGGGGCCGCCCGCCCTCGAGGCGGAACAGGAACGCGAGGGCCCGCTTCACGTCTTCCGCGGCACCACCTCCCACAGGTCCACGATCGCGCCCGTCCCGTCGGGCAGTGAGCCCGCCTCACTTTGCGGGAGAAGGCCCGCGAACAGCGTGAGGCCCGGAGGCGGGGATTCTAGGACGCCCCGCGGCACGCGGCCCGCCTCGTCGACGAGGAGCGCGGTGTCGATGTCCATCCCCCGCCATCGCGCGAGCAGATCGGCCGGAGGGATCGCACGGATTTCATCCGCCGCCCACACCTCGCCGTCCACGAAGTCCAAGAGCGGGACGACGTTCTCCGAGAGCTCGCGCGCCTCGTCGAGTTCGGAGAGGCTCCGGAGGGTCTTCGTGCCGACGACCGCGCGCTCCGCGCCCGCGACGAGCACGTCGACCGCGCCCTCCGCGTGCCGCACGCCCGCGTCCACCCACACGGGCTCGCCCTCGAAGTGCCGGACAAGGCCCAGGTTCGGCCGGTTCCTCTCGATGCCGTCCAGGTCCCAGACTAATACCCTCCCGAACGCCTCCAGGGCGCGGTCGAGGCCGTCCACGGTCTCCTCCCGGGGGACGGTCCCGTCCCAGGAAAGAGACGTGTTGCCCCGAATCACGAGGCGGGGCAGGAGCGCGGGCTCTCCCATGGCGCCCGGGCACAGCCGGGCGGGCGATATAACGGATGTGGTGCGCGATCCGACACGGGAAGGTTTATGACGGACGGGGCGCATCGTCGTGACGCTCCAGAGGTAGGCCGCACCGAAACCGTGACGTGCGCCGCAAGCCCTGGAGACGGCGCCGATTGGGTCCTCCCTAGACCGCCCCGAGACGGGGCTTCCGTGAAAGGGAGACAACCCCGGCGTCTAACAATCCCCCGGCAAGGGTCAGGGCGCGAAGAGAGCGATGCTTTGCCATGAGGCGCACTGTTACTGCCGGGGGACAACCCCGCTCCCTGCGGGAGTTGCCGCGCGCCGGCGGCGCGCCGTCCTGCGGACCAGCGGCACGACGATGATCATCGCCATCAGAGGGATCGTGAGGGCCTCGAACTCTGGAATGGGCACGGTGGCCCGGGAATCGGAGGCCCCGGGGTTCGCACCGTTGTAGTTGATCCGAACGGAGCCGCCCGCCTCGACCGTGATTTTGAACCGGATCCGCTCCGACGAGCTCAGGGTCTGGGCCGCGATCGAGCCCGTCGTGAACGTCACGTCGCTCCCGTACGTGTTGCTGTTCGTCGGGCCGTACAGGGTGAGGTAGCTCGTGCACGCCTCGTTCGAGCACTTGTCGATCTCGACGGAGTAGACGGGCGCGAACGTCACGGTCGCCTTCACGTGGCTGACGCGGACCTCTCGAGTCGTCCCGTCGTTGTCGCGGACCCCCACTTGGAGTGCGTTGATGTCCGACAGCGTCCACGCGGAGCTGTCCGCAGGGTCCGTCGTCCACGTGTCGCTCCACACGGTGTAGGTTGCCAATGCGCAGTTCGTGCTCGTGCCGCCGACGCCCGTGGTGGTCCCGCTCTTCAGAATCACCCGCGCGTCCACAGCCGGGTTCGCGGTCTTCCGACACGACGCCTCGACGATTACGTTGACGATCGTCAGCGGCGAGGGGGCCGACGACCAGTCCGGGATGTTATAGAGTGAATCCGTCGCCACGCTCGCGTTCGAGACGATGTACGTCGTGTCCCCGTCGTTCGCGCTCTCGTCGACGCACTGGTACTCGTTCGCTTCCGTGCACCCGACCGCCGTCCACGCGTTTGCGTCCCCGTTAGCGCTCGGGGAGAAGCTCGTAGTGCCGTTCGAGACGCGGTCGATGTCCAGGATGACCTCCCAGATTCCTGCGACGGTGTCCGGCACGTCGAGCGGCGTGAACCAGCAGATCGACTGGGTCCCGGAGAAGGTCGTCGAGGTCGCGGAGGACCCCGCGGTCGTGCTCGCGGCGAGGTTCGTCGTGCACAGCGTCCCCGTCGTGGCCCCGCTCGTGAAGAACCACTTCTGGTTCCCGGCGATGTCGCGGGTGCCTGTCCGGATCGTGGGGCCTGCGGTCGGGTCGAAGGCCCCGGACCAGTCCCGGACCTCGAAGTACGCCTGCGAGTCGTTCTGGAACCCGCGCCCCGCCAAGTCGAAGGACAGCTCCACCTGCGCGTACGCCGAGGCCACGGGGATCGTCTCGAGAGGGGTCCAGGCCCATTGCAGCTGGCTCGCCCCGCCCGCGAATGCGCTTAGGCTTCGGGAGGCCGGCACGCCGTACTTGCCCCGCACTTCCGCGAGGTAGTCCGCGCCGATCGCGTTGATTCGGAACCCCGTCGCCGTGGAGTTGTCCGCGTCGAAGAACACCCGGGCGACGTCCTCGCCGAGGACGACGGGCCGGAAGGACGGGCCGATGTACACGCTGACAAGCCGGTTCGCGTACGGGGCGGGGAACGTCGCGGGGATCGTCGTGTTCAACCAGTAATCGCTGCCCGTTGGGTAATCGAGGACCGTGTCGTTGTCGACGTCGTTCCCGGTCGCGACATCCGCGAGGCCGTCGTTGTTGAAGTCGAACCGGAGGTCGGGGTTCGGCAGGGCGAACTCGACGTCGTCCGGGACCGTGTCGCGGTCCGAGTCCGGCACGCCCGTCCCGGGAGCCGGCGCGGCGCCGTTCCGCGCGGGCACGACCGCGCCGTCGAGCGCCCGGCCCGCCACGCGCAGGTACGCGGACGCGCGCTGGGCGTTCATGGAGAACGCGTACTCCGTGACATCGAGGCGGGCGGGAAGCCCCGGGTTCCCGACCGGGTCCGTCCGGACCGTGGTCCATTCCGAGAACCCGCCGTCGACCGTGGCCGCGGCCGGCACGAATGCGAGGTGCCCGACGTCCCGCGCGGCCGGTGAGTGTGCCAGGGTGACCGCCGCGTCCCCCGCCACGACGTCGAGCGGCGCGTCGACCCGCGCGCCGAGCGTGTCCCCGTTCGCCGCGGTCACGTCCGCGACGACGAAGAGCCGGTCCGACTGGCCTGGGCCAAGGGACCGCGGGGTGAACTGGAACGCGATCCGGTTCGACATCGGGATCCGGTCTCCCAGGAGGCTCCCGTTCCCGTCGACGAGGTGGACCGCGGAGACGGACGTCGTCGGCGCGGTCCCTGTCAGGGTGACCGTCAGCGCGTCGTACGTGACGGGCCGGACCGCCCCGAGGAGGTCCAGCCGGAGGAGCTGGACGTTCGAACCGGAGAGGATCTCGGGCGCGACCGGCGTCTCGACGACCCGCAGGCTGCCCGCGGTCGTGCTGACGACGTAGTCCGCCTCGTCCTCGGAGCCGTCGTGCGCCTGGGCGTGGAGGAGGACGTCCATCGCCGGCCGGTCCGTCGCGAGCGACAGCCAGTCGACCTGGGCCTCCGCGCTCGCGCCGGCGACCGCGGCAGGGATGGACGCGGCCTTGATCCAGCCGTTCCAGTCCTTCGGGTCGCGGTTCGTGTCCCACTCCCACAGCGTGCTCGCGTTCACCGCGCCGCCCCAGCCGGAGAGCTCGATGAGCCGGTCCGCGCCGTGGCCCCGGACCGCGTATCCGGTCGCGGGGTCGCGGTCCACGTCGATGAACGCGCGGAATGTGTCTACCGTGGGCGGGGACCCGCCGCCCGCGAGCGCGGTGCCGTTCACCTGGAAATAGAACGCGAGGTAGTCGAGGTTGTCCGCGACGCCGAAGCGGACGAGGTCGATGTTCGTCGCGACCCCCGCCCTGGGCGGGACGGAGGCGAGGGCCGCGGACCCCCAGTCCCCGAAGCTGCCGTCGATCGCGATCGGGTACGCTCGGGTCTGGAGCGAGGTCGGCCCCAGGAGCGGGAGCAGAAGGAGGACCACGCTGAGCAGCGGGATCACGTACAGCTTCCACCGGTTCACCGACGTCTCCCGCCGGAACCGCGCGGAGCCGAGACCGTTCGTGAAGCCGTTGCCGTTCGTGAGGCCGTTCGTCATCCCGCGGCGCATCGAGGCGAGCCCGTTCACGAGCCCGTTCGTGAGCCCGTTCGTCCGGCCGCGCAACCCGTTCGTGATGCCGTTCGTCCGCCCCTTCAGGCCGTTCGTGAGCCCGTTCGTCCGGCCGCGCAACCCGTTCGTGAGCCCGTTCGTGCGACCCCGGAGCCCGTTCGTCAGGCCGTTCGTCCGGCCCTTCAGGCCGTTCGTGAGGCCGTTCGTCCTGCCCGTCGGGCCGCGCCGGGCCTCGCGGGCGAGCCCGTTCGTCATCCCCCGCCGTCCCGTCTCGGGGGCGGGCGCGGGCGGGCGCGACGGGACCACGCGGTCCGCGGGCCTCCGCTCCTCCGGGGCCCCGGTCTCGGGCTGGACCCGCATCTCCTCGCGGACCTTGTCCTGGATTGCGGCCTTCCCCAGGGAATCGAGCTCCTCCGCGAGGCCGACCTCCTCGATGAAGCGGGCCCCGCAGTTCGGGCACTCGTGCGCGTCGACGGGGACGGGGCCCTCGCACAGCGGACAGGGCACCGTGTCCCCCGTGCGGGCCTTCGCATCCTCCCGCATCGTGACGTCCTCCGCCTTGCGGCGGCTCTCCTGGGCGCCGCGGATGTCCCCGAGCCGGGCGGCCAGCTTCGCGCGTAGGACCCACAGGCCCGGGTACGTGTCAGAGACCCGCGCGAGGGCGTCGAGGGCCCCGATCGCACCCCGGTAGTCCTCCATCGCCGCGAGCGCGGACGCCTTCGCGAACAGCGCGTCCGTGTCGGACGGGTCGATCCGGATCCGCTCCTCCGCGATCCGGAGGATCATCTGCGCCCGGTTCGACGGGGCGGCGGGCGCCGGGGGCCCGGAGGCCCTGGATCGGGCGGAGGCGGGGGGCGTCGGAGGGGCGGCCCGCGTCGGGGCGGGCGTGGGCTCCGGGACGGACGCGCCAGGTCCCACGACGCGGATCCCCCGGTCCGCGAGGATGTGGAAGACGTGGAACTTCGCGTCCGGGACCGTGTCCTTCAGGCTGAGCACGCCGACCTTCCGGACGATCTCGTCCCCCTCCCGCCGGCGCTCGATCTCGATCACGCCGTCGAAGGGCTGGGAGACGCTCGACACGGTCGCCTCGTCGTGCATCTCCTTCTCCAGGAGGAACAGCGCCGTCACCCGGTGGCGGGAGAGCTTCGCCTTCGTCGACTGGGCGAACGCGTACACCTGGCCGACCTCGAACGCTTGGAGGGCGGGGGACAGGATCTCCAGGACCGCGCGGCGGGTCGTGCCCGGCGCGAGGGCGGTGAGGGCGCGGCTGAGCGCGATCCCCACGTTCGTCAGGTCCACGGAGGCGCGGTACACGTGGTCCCGTTCCTCCACGCCCGCCACGCTCTCCTCCTGGTACGCGTGCCAGTCGACGACCTTCAGGCGGTTCCCCGCGATCGCCTCCTTCACGTTCACGCCGAGCTTCGCGAGGGACTCGAGGTACTGCTCCGGCGTCGTCGAGGAGACGACGACCACGACCGCGTCCCCGGCCCGCAGGCCCTCCGCGAGGAACTGGTGGCCGAACGTGTCCTTCTCGTTCCCCGACGGGCCGCGGAGCACGACGCTGACAGCCTCCGGGAGGCCGCCCCCGACGAGCGGGTCGAACCCCTCGACGCCGGTCCGGACCCGCATCACACCACCTTCTCCTCGGCGAGGACGTTCAGGCCCGTCGCGGTGATGTGGAAGGGATGCTTCGCCGTGTCGTGCCTCGTGAACCGCATCTTCCGGACCGTCAGGGTCCGGCGGAGTTCGCCGTGCACCTCCTCGAGCCCGAGGTGGATGAACGAGTCGCACAGGAACTGCTCGACCCCGTAGCGGGTGAGGGCCTGGCCCTCCGGGGCCTCCGCGACGAGGAGGGTCGTCACGTCCTGCTCCCGCAGGAACCGCGCGAACGCGAACAGCCGCTCCCGGAACTCCTCGACGCTCCGGTAGTGGAGGCCGACCGCGGACAGGGAGTCGATCACGAGGCGCCGGACCCCCGCCGCCTTCAGGGAGGACGCGAGGAACTCCTGGAGCTCGCGGAACCCGACGATGGACCCCTCCGGGCCCGCCACCCGGAGCTCCCCGAGGTCGATCAGGAGGAACCGGCCGGACCGCTCGAGGCCCCGGCCGTCGATCCCGAAGTTCTTCATCACCCGCTCGACGCTCGCCTTCGTCTCCTCGAGGACGACGTACATCGAGGGCTCGCCGAAGCGGCCCGCGCCGTTCGCGATGAAGTGGAGCGCGAAGAGGCTCTTCCCGCTGCCCGCGGGGCCGGAGACGAGGTTCACGGTGCGGGACGGGAGCCCGCCCTGGACGAGGGAGTCGAAGCCGTCGATGCCGGTCGGCACGCGGTCCACGGTCACCCCTCCAGCGCGGCGCGGAGGGCGTAGCGGGCGACGAGGTCCTCGCGCCCCTTCTGGGCCTCCTCCAGCGCGCCCGCCAGGATTCGACGGGCCGTCGTCCCTCCGAGGGCCTCGCCCGCGACCGCGAGGAAGTCCCCGTGGACCTCCCGGAACAGGGCCTTCAGCTGGTCCATCCCGCGGGCCCCGCCGCCGTCCAGGATCCGGGTGAACAGGTTCTCCTTCAGCCCGACGCGATTCCCCTCCAGGCGGGCCTTCAGGCGGTCCTCGATCCCCGGCCAGCCGAGCCGGTGGGCCTTCGCGAGGACGCCGGAGACGTAGTCCAGGTAGAAGCCGAGGGCCTCCCGCAGGGGCTCGGGCCCCGCCACGAACTCGAGGTCCAGGGTGATGCGGTGGCTCGCGAGCCGGTACTCGTACGCGCCCCGCGTCCGGGACTTCCGGAGCCGGCGCTCGAGGAACCCGAGGTCGTGCATCCCGCCCAGGAACTTCGAGGCGGTCGTCGTGTGGATCCGGAGGGCCCGGGAGACCTCCGTCGCAATCCGCCACTCGCCGGCGGACAGGTACCGGAGGATCGGGAGGCTGTGCTGCCCGCTCAGCAGGGCAACCGCCTCCGAGAACGCGTGCTCGTCGATTGAATCCACCCCGGTCTACCGCCCCTAGAGTTTCGTCGCGGGTACTCCACCAGGCTTGGAGTAGGGGGGTTAAGACCCCTCGCCGCCGAATTTCACCCCGGATAATCGACAACGGATTGTCCCAGTCCGCGGCCGTGGCGGGTCGCAAGGTTCATGCCCGAGGGAGGGGCATGGGCCGCCGTGGCGGCGGGCGACGCGGGGCGGTTCTACGAGGTCCAGTGCCGCGGCCCGTCCCGGTGCGGGACGTTCGTGTCCGTGCGCCGACTCGAGGCGTGCCCGAAGTGCGGGTCGAGGAAGATCGCGGCGCGGGCCGCGGAGCCTCTGCGGGCCCCGCCCGCGTCCGGGGACGCGAAGGGTTAAGGCCGGCAAGGGCTTACCATAGTTGTTAACCTGAGGTTACCTATTTGGGACGGACCCCGGCGGCGCGCAGGCAGGATTGGCCGGAGATGGCCGCGGCGACGCTCGACGAGATGCTCCGGGTCCTCGAGAACCCGACCCGGCGGCGGATCCTGGAGCGGCTCTCCCGCGAGAGCCACTACCCCCTCCAGCTCTCGAAGGAGCTCGGGGTGAGCCAGCAGGCCGTCGTGAAGCACCTGCGGACGCTCCAGGGCGCGGGCCTCGTCTCCTCGACGGAGGAGAAGAGCGACCTCGGCGGCCCCGCCCGCCGCGCGTTCTCCGCGAGCCAGCGTGTCACGGTCCAGATCGACGTGGGGCCGAGCCTGTTCCGAGCGGAGATGCGCCCCCTCGCGGAGGAGGGCGGGAAGGTCGAGGGGTTCGCGTGGGCCCAGGAGGCCCTCGAGCGGGCGCGGTCGGACAAGGACCGCCGGCGGCGGGTGCGCACCCTCGCGGAGACGGTCCAGCGACTGAACCGCGAGGTCGAGTCGCTCGACGCGCGGCGGTCGTACATCCTTGGGCTCAAGGAGGCGTGTCTGCGGGAGGTCCACCAGAGCGTCGAGGACGTCCTAGGGGACTACGACGAGCGGCAGGTCCTGTACTGCGTGCTGGAGGAGGGCGGGCGGCCGCTCGACGACATCGCGGAACGCCTGGACCTCCGGGAGAAGGTCGTCCAGGACCTCCTCCGGCGGATCGAGCGGGAGTTCCTGTTGGAATGGGGGAGGTAGCGGGATGAAGTACACGCGGTTCGAGCGGGCGAGGATCATCGGGGCGAGGGCCCTCCAGATCGCGATGGGCGCGCCGATCCTGCTGGACGTGCCGAGGGGCCTCGTGGACCCGATCGAGATCGCGACCCTGGAGTTCGCGCGGGCCGTAATCCCGATCACGGTGAAGCGGGAGCTCGAGGCGTCCCCCGACGTATCTCGACGGTGAGCACGCCCGTCTTGAGGCCCCGGACCTCCTTGTTCGTGAGCGGCCGGACCTCCGCCGCGTCGTGGAGGATCGCGCTGTTCCCGAAGGGGTCGTCGAGGATGATCGTGAACGGCGCCTCGCCCCCGATCATCCGGTCGAGGGTCGCCCGGGAGGCCTCGGCCCGGCGCCGCGCGGCGGGCGAGTCCGCGTTGCGGGCCAGGAACCCGAGGATGTCGCGGAAGCGGTGGAGGACGCCCTCCGCGTTCGAGATGAACCCCTCGCTCCGCGGCCCCGGCTCGAGGAGCCCGCCGATCTCGGGGATCCGGATCGTGCCCGAGCTCGAGCGGACGACCCGCGCGGAGAGGTCCGAGGGCCGCGCGACCCGGAGCGCGTGGCGGGTCGGGGGCCCCTCCCTCGCGAGGAGCACGTCCGCGTGTCGGAACCCGCACGCCTCGCAGAGCACGGTCGTCTGGAGCGCCTCCCCGAAGTACGGGATGTCCATCGAGAGGGACCGCATTCGGAGGTTCGCCGCCCCGCACATCGGGCACGGCGCGTGGAGGGCGACGTCCCGCACGGGGGACGCGGGGTCCGCAGGACCGGGCATCGGGCCGCGAAAGGATGCCCGCGCGGTATAATCCTTGACCCCGCGCCGGCCCCGACGAAGGTTCAAATATCAGTTATGCATCCAGAGTATACAACTAACAGTTCACTACTTGGAGGTGAGGACAATGCGCGAGGACGAGAAGTTCCTGCGGGTCCTGGAGGCGAAGCCGGGCGACGTGGGCCGGGGCGTGGTCCGGGTCGACCCGGAGCTGATGGGCCCGCTGCACGTCCAGGCGGGCGGACCGGTGATCGTGGAGGGACGCCGGAAGACGGCCGCGGTCCTCGCCCCCGGGTATCCGGAGGACGCGAACCGCGGGGTGATCCGCCTCGACGGCATCCAGAGGCGCAACGCGCAGATCGGCCTCGACGAGAAGGCCGGGATCCGCGTGGTCACGCCGAAGCCCGCCGCGAAGCTGACCCTCGCCCCCCTCGAGCCCGTGAGGATCATGGGCGGGGAGGAGTATCTCGCGCAGGCCCTCGACGGCCGCCTCGCGGCCCGGGGCGACGTGCTGTCCGTGCCCGTGATGGGCCGGCGGTTCGAGTTCCTCGTACAGTCCTACGCGCCCTCCGCGGAGGCGGTCGAGATCACGGCGTTCACGAAGCTGAAGATCGCGGAGCGGCCCGCCAAGGAGGGGGAGGCGAAAATCCCCCGCGTGAGCTACGAGGACATCGGCGGCCTCGGGGACGAGGTCGCGAAGGTGCGGGAGATGATTGAGCTCCCGCTCCGCCACCCGGAGCTGTTCGACCGCCTCGGGGTGGAGGCGCCGAAGGGCGTCCTGCTCCACGGCCCGCCCGGGACCGGGAAGACGCTCCTTGCGAAGGCCGTGGCCTCGGAGACGAACGCGAACTTCCACGCGATCTCGGGCCCGGAGATCATGTCGAAGTTCTACGGGCAGAGCGAGGAGAACCTGCGGGAGATCTTCACGCAGGCCCAGGAGAACGCCCCGAGCATCATCTTCATCGACGAGATCGACTCGATCGCGCCGAAGCGGGACGAGGTGACGGGCGAGGTCGAGCGGCGGGTCGTCGCGCAGCTCCTCTCCCTGATGGACGGCCTGCAGGCCCGCGGGAAGGTCGTCGTGATCGGCGCGACGAACCGGCCGAACTCCCTGGACCCCGCGATCCGGCGGCCGGGCCGGTTCGACCGGGAGATCGAGATCGGGATCCCGGACCGGGACGGCCGGCTCGAGGTCCTCCAGGTCCACGCGCGGAACGTGCCCCTCGCGAAGGACGTCGACCTCAAGGAGCTCGCCGGGATCACGCACGGGTACGTCGGCGCGGACCTCGCGGCCCTCGTGAAGGAGGCCGCGATGCGCTCGCTGCGGCGGGCCCTGCCGAGCATCGACCTCGAGGTCGACGAGATCCCCGTCGAGGTCCTGCGGAGGCTCGAGGTCACGCGGGAGGACTTCCTCCAGGCGTTCCGGGAGATGGAGCCCTCGACGCTCCGGGAGGTGCTGATCGAGCGGCCGAGCGTCCACTGGGACGAGATCGGCGGGCTCGAGGACGCGAAGCAGGAGCTCCGGGAGGCGGTGGAGTGGCCCCTGAAGTACGCGAAGCTCTTCACGCACGCGGGCGCGAAGGCCCCGAAGGGCGTGCTCCTGTACGGCCCGCCCGGGACCGGGAAGACGCTCCTCGCGAAGGCCGTCGCCACGGAGGCGGAGGCGAACTTCATCTCCGTCAAGGGGCCGGAGTTCCTGAGCAAGTGGGTCGGGGAGAGCGAGCGCGCGGTGCGGGAGACCTTCCGGAAGGCGAAGGCCGCCGCGCCGTGCATCGTGTTCTTCGACGAGGTCGACGCGGTCACCCCGCAGCGCGGGATGGGCGCGGACAGCCACGTCACGGAGCGGGTGATTTCCCAGGTCCTCACGGAGATGGACGGCCTCGAGGAGCTCCACAACGTCACGGTCGTGGCGGCGACGAACCGTCCGGACATGGTCGACCCCGCCTTGCTCCGGCCGGGCCGGTTCGACCGGCTCGTGTACATCCCGCCCCCGGACCTCGAGGCCCGGAGGTCGATCGTCGCGATCCACGCGAAGGGGAAGCCCCTCGCGCCCGAGGTGGACCTGGACGACATCGCGAAGCGGACGGAGGACTACACGGGCGCGGAGATCGCCGCGGTGTGCAACGAGGCCTCGATGCTCGCGATCCGGGACTTCGTCGCGGCGGGAGGTCCGCTCGAGGACAAGTACGTGAAGAAGCTGGCCCTGAAGCGGGACCACTTCGACCGGGCCCTCGCGAAGATCCGCCCGCGGTCGAAGGGCGCGCTGCAGCGGCACCAGGACCTCTCGACGCGGTTCCGGGACGGGATGGAGGTCGCGTAGGACGGTCGGGCCCCACAGGGACCGGCGCGAGTCCATCGCGGTCGGGCCCCACACGGGGCCCGAGTTGGTCTTGTTCAAGACCAACCGGGCGCACTATCAACGCGGGGTGGCCGCGACCGAGACCTTCCGCGCCCGCCTCCGGAACTCCTCCAACGCCTTCCCCTGGAACCGGTCCATCAGGGCCTTCACCCGCCCCTCCGTGGCGGGATCGGCCCGCGGTCCGACGTACTCGAACACTTGGACCCGCCGTCCGCCCCGGTCCTCGTAGTGCCACGCGTCCACGTACGCCTTTCCCTTGAGTTCCTTCACCCGCACGCCGTAGCCGAGTCGCATGGCCGGGGGAAGGAGTTGGTCTTATTTAAGACCAACTCCCCGGGGTGGCCGAACGGGCCGCGCGCCGCCCACGACCCACGGCCTCCCGCCCGGGGAGAACCCTTAAGCCGCTCCCGCCGGTTCCGCGGCCCGATGGCCCGGGCCTCCGCCCCCGGCAAGCTGATCCTGTTCGGCGAGCACGCGGTCGTCTTCGGCGAGCCCGCCCTCGCGACCGCGATCGACCTCCGGACGGAGGTGTACGCGCGGTTCCACGACGAGTGGCTCGTGGACGGCGCGTCCCTCCGGGACACGAAGTACGCGTACGTGCGGCGGGCCGTGGAGGCGAACTGGGACGGGCCCCCGCTGTGGCTCGAGATCCGCTCGATGATCCCCCTGGGCTGCGGCCTCGGCTCCTCCGCGGCGGTCACCGTCGCGACCCTCGGGGCCCTCGGCGCGCTGAAGGGGCGTGCGGACCCGGAGGCGATTGCCCGCGCCGCGTTCGACGTCGAGCACGAGGTCCAGGGCCGCGCGAGCCCGATCGACACGAGCACGGCGACCCACGGCGCGGCGGTGCTCATCCGCAAGTCGCCGGGAGACGGCCTCCTCTGGGGGATCGAGCGGGGCGAGCGCCGGTGGTTCCTCCACCACTGCTCCCTCCCCGCCGCGCGGTTCGTCGTCGGGAACACGGGCCTCGCCGCCGCGACGGGCCCGCTCGTGGCGGGCGTGAAGGCGCTCGTGGAGCGGGACCCGGGGGCGGCCGAGGCGGTGCGGGAGATCGGCACGATCACCCTCGACGGGCTCCGGGCCCTCCAGGCGGGCGACCTCGTGCGCGCGGGGGCGCTGATGGACCGGAACCACGCCCTCCTGAACCGCCTCGGCGTGGGCCACCCGCTCCTCGACAAGCTCGTCGCGGCCGCGCGGCCCCACGGGTACGGCGCGAAGCTCACCGGGGCGGGCGGGGGCGGCAGCATGGTCGCGCTCACGGACGAGCCCGACCGGGTGCGGGCCGCGATCGAGTCGGCGGGCGGGAAGGCGTACGTCGTGGAGACGGAGCCCCGGGGCCTGGAGGCGTCCCCGTGATCCGGCGGCCCCACAAGGTGATGGCGCCGCGCGGGGCCCCGCGCGCCGCGCCCGCGGAGACCGCCCCGCCGGCCGGCGGGCTGCTGGTCGTGCACGCGTCCGAGCTCCTCACCCTCCGGGGCCCGTGGGTCCGCGCCCGCCGCGGGGAGGAGATGCGGGACCTCGGGGTCGTCCCGGACGGCGCCGTGTACGTCGAGGCGGGCCGCATCAAGGAGGTCGGCGCCACGGACGAGGCCCTCCGCCGCCGGGGCGGCACGCGGGACGTGATCGACGCGACGGGCAAGGTCGTGATGCCCGGGTTCGTCGACCCGCACACCCATGTCGCGTTCGCGGGCTCCCGCCACGACGAGCTCGGGATGAAGGCGGAGGGCCTCTCCTATCAGGAGATCGCGGCCCGGGGCGGGGGGCTCCTGCGCACGGTGCGCGACACCCGCGCGGCCCCTCGCGAGGCCCTGGTCGCCGCGACCCGCCGGCGGCTCGACGGCATGCTCCGTTCCGGCACGACGACCGCGGAGGTGAAGAGCGGGTACGGGCTCACGACGGAGTCCGAGGTCGCGATCCTGCAGGCCGTGGACGAGATCGCGAGCGCGCATCCGATGGGCCTCGTCTCCACGTTCCTCGGGGCCCACGCGGTCCCGCCCGAGTTCGAGGGGCGCGCGGACGCGTACGCGGACCTCGTGGCGGGCGAGATGCTCCCCGCCGTCGCGACCCGCACGGGTGCCCGGTTCTGCGACGCCTGGGTCGAGGACGGCTACTTCACCGCGGACCAGGCCCGACGGATCTTCGCGGCCGCCCGGGCCCTCCAGCTCGAGCCCAAGGTCCACGCGGACGAGCTCTCCGACGCCGGCGGGGCGGCCCTCGCCGCGGACGTCGGCGCGGTCTCCGCGGACCACCTGCTCCACGCGTCGGACGCGGGCCTCCGGGCGATGGCGGAGAAGGGCGTGGTCGGCGTCCTCCTGCCCGCCACGTCCCTCGCGGCCCGCCTCCCGTTCGCGGACGCCCGCCGGCTGATCGCCGCGGGCGTGCCCGTCGCCCTCGGCACGGACTGCAGCCCCGCCTCCTGGAACGAATCGATGCAGGGCGTCCTCGCGCTCGCGACCCACCGGCTCGGGATGCACCCGGAGGAGGCGATCGTCGCGGCGACGATCAACGCCGCGTTCGCGATCGGGAAGGGCCGGGACGTCGGGAGCCTGGAGCCGGGGAAGTTCGCGGACCTCCTCGTGATCGACGCGGAGACGCACGGCCACCTCGGATACCGCCTCGGCGGGAACCTCGTGGAGAAGGTCGTGGCGTCGGGGCGGGTCGTCGTCGACCGCGCGCCTTTACGATAGCCTCTTAGCGGCCCCGCCCGTTCGCCGCGGCGGGATGGGAGTCACCTCCTACGTGCCGCTCGCGGTCCTCGCGGCGGTGCTTGCGCTCCTGGTGTGGGGGCGGGTCCACCGCACGACGGTCGCCCTCGGCGGAGCCGTCACCGTCCTCGGGCTGCGGCTGATCACGGAGCAGCAGGCGATCGAATCGGTCCCGTGGGAGGCCCTCGGCCTCATCTTCGGGATGCTCATCCTCGTCGCGGCCCTCTCGAAGAGCGGCTTCTTCGAGTGGGTCGGCCTCGTCGTCGTCCGGTCCGCGGGCTACCACCCGTTCAAGATCCTGTGCGCCCTGGCGGGCCTCTCCGCCCTCCTCTCCGCGTTCATGGACAGCATCACGGTGATGATCTTCATGGCGTCCCTGACCCTGGAGGTCGCGCGGGCCATGGGCGTCTCCCCGGTCCCGCTCCTGATCGCGGAGATCACGTCTGCGAACATCGGCGGCGCCGCGACGATGGTCGGGGACCCGCCGAACGTCATCATTGGAACGTCCCTGGGCTTTGGGTTTCTTGACTTCGCGGCCCACACCGCGCCGATCGCGATCGTCGCGTTCGCGGCGAACCTCGCGCTGTTCTACGTGCCCGTGCGGCGGGAGTTCCGGAAGGCGCATCCGCGGGACGTGCTGGAGGCCCGCCACGCGGGACTCGACCCGCACTCGGCCGTGAGGGACCTGAGGCTCCTGCGGATCGCCCTCGCCGTCTTCGCGTTCACCGTGACCCTGCTCGTCCTCCACCAGATCCTCGACCTCCTCGTCGCCTTCGTCGCGGTCCTCGGGGCCGTCCTCGTCCTCGCCCTCGGCGGGCGGGACATGCCGGACCTCGTCGAGACGATCGACTGGCACACCCTCGTCTTCCTCGGGGCCCTCTTCATCGTCGTGGGGTCCGTCGAGGCGAGCGGCGTGCTCCACGAGGTCGCGGGCGCCCTCGGCGCGGTCGGGGCGGGGAACGCGGCCGTGCTCATCACGCTCCTCCTCTGGACAGTCGCCCTCGCGTCCGCCCTCCTCGACAACGTGCCCCTCTCTGCGGCGATGGTGCCCGTGATCCGGGACCTCGCCGCCGCGACCGGGATCCCCGTGGCGACGCTCGCGTGGACCCTCGCGCTCGGCGCGGACTTCGGCGGCAACGCCACGCCGATCGGCGCGTCCGCGAACGTGGTCGGCCTCGCGGTCGCGGAGAAGCACGGCGTCCACGTGGGATGGCGGGAGTACGTGCGCCTCGGCGCCCCCTCCGCGCTCGTCTCCGTGGCGGTCGCGAACGTCCTGCTGCTCGTCCTGTTCGCGCGCTAGGCTCAATCCGCGGGCTGGGACACCGTCGCGTTCTCGAGGCGGGAGTGGGCCTTGAGGTGCGTGTCGTTCCCGATCAGGCTCGAGGCGAGCCGCACGTCCTCCTCGAGGATGCAGTTCTGGGACACGACGCTGTCGAGCACCTCGCTCCGGGCCCCGATCCGGCTCCCCTCGAGGACGATGCTGTTCGTGACGACCGCGTCCGCCTCGACGACGGTCCCTTGGTACACGCACGCGTTGCTCACCGTGCTCCCCCGGCCGACCCGCGCGCCCGCCGCCAGGAACACGGGCCCGTGGAGGGTGGCCCCCGGCTCGACCGCGGCGCCCTCCTGGAGGATCATCGGCCCGTCCGTCGTCACGCCCGGGATCGACGCGGGCTTCCCCTCCCGGCGGACGACCTCCATGCTCGCCCGCCAAAGGTCCCGCGGCCGCCCGATGTCCATCCACATCCCCTCCAGCTCCTTCCCATATACGGGCAGGCCCTTCGCGAGGAGCTTGGGGAACACGTCCTTCGCGAAGTCGAACTTCTGGTCTGGCGGGATGAACTCGAGGACCTCGGGCTCGAGCACGTAGATCCCCGCGTTCGCGAGGTCCGAGAACGCCTCCTCCCGCCTCGGCTTCTCCCGGAACTTCACGATCCGGCCCCGGGGGTCCACGGCCGCGATCCCGTACTGCGTCGGGTCCTGCACCCGCGTGAGGGCGATCGTCGCGACGCCGCCGCGCTCGCGGTGGAACTCGTACAAGGCCCGGAAGTCCACGTCCGCGAGCACGTCCCCCATCGCGACGACGAACGTCTCCCCGATGAAGTTCGCGACCCGTCGCACCGCCCCGGCGGTCCCCGCGGGCGTGCCTTCGAACGAGTACAGGATCGACGCGCCGTAGTCGAGGCCGTCCCCAATCGACTGGATCAGGGTGTCCGACATGTACGCGGTCGTGATCACGATCTCCCGGAACCCGGAGGCGATGAGGGACCGGATCACGAAGTCGATGCACGGCCGCCCCGCCACCGGCATCAGCGGCTTCGGCGTCCGGGACGTGAGGGGCTTCAGCCGCGTGCCCTCGCCGCCGGCGAGGATGACCGCCTTCATCCCTTCATCTCCACGCGCCCCTTCTTCAGGAGGAGCTGGAGGGCGTCGTCCGCGGCCTTGTCGAGCTTCTTCTCGTCGAGCAGGGCCTTCCGGACCGACACGTTCTGCTGCCGGATCAGGTTCCGCGCCTCGCGGATCTCGCTGCGCTGCGTGGTCCGGATCGTCAGGACCTTCTCCCGCATCTCCACCGCCTTCTGGTGGAACTCGTCCGCCCGTGTCCGGATCTTGAGGAACTCCTCGTGCTTCTTGTCCGCCTCTGCGACCAGGGCGTCGATTTGGTTCAGGAGGGCGACGACCTTCTCGTGCCGCTCCTTCGCGTCGTTGCTCAGCTTCACGACGGACGCGTGCTCCTGGTCCGCGACCTTGAACAGGTCCGTGATCGACGCGTCGAGGTCCTTCACGTCCTTGCCGATGCGGTCCTGCTCGCCCTGGAGCGCCTCCAGGTCCTTCAGCTCGCGGAGCTTCCCGCGGAGGTCGTCGAGGAGCGCGTTCTCCTCGTCGAGCTTCAGGGACGCGGTCTGCTGCCGCATCTCGAGGTTCTTCACGTCCCGCCGGAGCCGGCCCAGGTCCCCCCCGATCGAGGACCGCATCTGCCCGCGGACATTCCGCTTCAGCTCGATCAGGTCCCGCGCCTTCCGCTGGAGCTCGTTCCGGCGGTCCCGGTGGCCTCGCATCTCCTGGACGAGGCGGTTCCGCTCGTCCCGGAGGGCCCGCATCTGGTCCACCAGGTCCCTCTTCTGCTTGTTGAGGAGGTCCCGCTCCTGGCGGAACACGGACGCTTCCTCGTTCAGGGCGTCCCGCTTTTGGATCAGCGACTCGAGCTTGATCTCCGCGGTATCCAGCTCGGACTTCTCCTTCTTCCGGACCATGCGGCGCTCCCGTGACGAAGGGAGGGGCGCTATTTCCGAAACGGCAATTAACCTTTCGCCCGCGCGACCGCGTTCGCGAGCGCGGCGAAGTCCGCGGGCGAGAGGGCCTCCGGCCTTCGCTCGAGGAACGGCAGGTCCCGCGCGGCCTCCCGCCATGCGTCCCGCGTGGGAGCGAAGCGGGCCCACGCGAGCCCGATGGCGTTCCCGATCGTCTTCCGGCGGTGCGCGAAGCACGCGTCCACGACCGCATGGAACACGGCCTCGTCCCGGACCTCGTACGGCGGCGGCCGACGGACGAGGCGGACGATCGCGGAGTCGACCTTCGGGGCGGGGTGGAACGCGGTCCTCGGGACACGCTCGAGCCGGAAGCACTCCGCGCGATGGCCCACGTTCACCGTGAGGCGGGAGTAGTCCTTCGTCCCGGGCCTCGCGACCATCCGTTCCGCGAACTCCTCCTGGAACATCAGGACCGCCCGGTCAAACCTCGTGTCGAGAAGCCGGAACGTAATCGGCGACGAGATCCGGTACGGCAGGTTCGCGACCATCACGTCGAAGGCGGGCCACTCGACCTCCAGCGCGTCGGCCACCACGACCTCGACGGATCCGCCGAGCGCGGCGAGGGCCCCGGCGAGCCGGCGGTCCTTCTCGATCGCGACGACGCGACGCGCCCGCGTGGAGAGGAGCCGCGTGAGGACCCCGAGCCCGGGGCCGACCTCGAGGACCGTCTCCTCCGGCCGGATCGAGGCGGACTCCACCTGGCGGCGCGCGACCCGCTCGTCGATCAGGAAGTGCTGGCCCAGCCCCTTCGTCGCCCGGACCCCGAGGCGCCGCAGTTCCCGGGCGACGTCATCCGCACGCATTCCGGGAGCCGGATGGGCGGTCGGATAAAGAGCGTTGCCCGGTACCGAGCCGCCAAGGTTTAAGTGAATCCCATCGATGTCTGCGCGTGCCGTTTCCCTGGCACCTCCTGCCCCTCCAGGAGGGCGGCGCGAGCCTCGCCTGCATCACGGTCGCCGCGATCCTGGGCCTCCTCATCCTGATTCTATTGTCCCTGATGGCCTACCAGCGGTACGTCGCGAGCAAGCGCCCGGTCCAGCACCTCTGCGACTACTGCGGCCACATGGTGTCCGTCGTCAGCGACTGCCACCACGCGCCGGTGAAGGAGAAGTTCCTCCACGGGTTGTGCCTGGAGTGCCGGAGCGAGTGCCGCCTCGTGTGCTCGAAGTGCAAGCGGCCCGTGTGAGGGCTTCCGCCCGCTGCGAGATGAAAAGGGGAAGCGCTGGCGGCCTACGCGACCGCCAGCGGGATCTCGAGGTAGTCCGCCCCGGCGCCCGAGGACGTCATGAGGTACACGGCCACCGCGAAGTCCGCCGCCGCGGCGGATTCGGTCGAGAACGAGTACACGCGCTCGCCGCCCGCGTTCTCCGCGACGTCGAGCGCCACCACGCCGTTCGCGTGGATGACCCGCGTGATCACCCGGTACGAGGAGTCCGAGGGCGCGCCCACGTGGATCGCGTACGTCCCGCCGCCCAGGTCCTCCGACACGACGGAGGTGAGGCGCGCGGGTTTCGGTCCCACGGGCTCGAACTGGGCGAGGGTGTACGCGGCCGTCGTGTGGACGACGATCGGGTCGATCACGACGTTCGCGGGGACGATCCGGAGCTTCGCGTCGAAGGGCCCGCCGCGGCCCGCCGCGAGGACCTCGGCGCCCGCGAAGTCGATCCGCACCCAGCTCTGGTCCGTGCCCAGGTTCACCCGGTTCCACGCGGTCGTCACGACGTGGTCCTCCGTGGGGACGCTCCGCATCAGGGCGACGTTGCTCGGCGCCGAGCCCGCGGCGTACAGGGTGCCGGAGACGTCGTACCAGCCCCAGTTCCGGACGGACACGGCCGCCTCGACGGTGAGGGACTCGAACAGCCCGTCGCCGTCGGCGTCCGTCCCGTAGTCCCGGACCTCGCCTGTGAACTCGATCGGCATCCAGGGCGCCTGGAAGTCGTACCAGTGGAGGGTCGCCTCGAGGCGGGTCTCCGCCTTCAGGCCGAGCGGCGTGGGCGGGAGCACGTACGGTTGCCGCAGGCCGAGCTCGGACCCGTCCGGCGGCGCCGCGAACGCGGGCTCCTCCACGAACTCCGCGGTCTCGGAGCCGCAGCACGGGTGGGATTCCGTCTGCACCTGCGCCTCGATGACCGTGATGTGGATGTCCGTCGGCCCGTCGATCCCGCTGAGGTACACCTGCTCGGGCGACACGGAGAGCGTGACCTCCTGGGCGCCCGGTTCCATCGAGACGAACTCCGCCCCGACCGTGCTCGGGTCCCCCGTGGGGGGCCCGAAGAAGCGGTTCGTGACGCCCTGCAGGAACAGGTCGTCGCTCTCCGCCCGCACCGAGTAGAAGCCCTGCTCCCGGACCGTGAGCGGGACGCGGATCGTGTACGCGTCCACCTTCCCGTCCCCACTGGAGTCGTCCTGGACCGCGGTCACGGGGCCGATGGAGACGACCACGGGCTGCTCCTGGAACGATGCGGCCCCGTACGCGGGGGTCCGGAAGCTCCACTCGTACACCCGGCCGATCATGTCCGGGCTCGGCGGGATCTCGAACGCGCTGTCCCGGTCCTCCCGGATGAACGTCAGCCGCACGACATACGGCCCGTCGATGCCGCTCGCGCGGATGTCGGGGCCCCAGAACCCGACGCCGAACACGTTCGGCCCGCGGTCGAGCTCGACGCGCCCCGTCGTCTGCGCGATCGCCGCCCCCGTCGACGGCTGCAGCAGCACGGCGTTCGCGCTGTAGTCGCCGGACTCGGGGAGGTCGACCCGCGCCTTCACGACCAGGTACTCGGGCGTCCCGTCGCCATCGTGGTCCGTGGGGCTCGCCTGGAACCCGCCGGGGAGCTGGTCCCCCCAGAACATGTACCGGTACACGGCCGCACCCGCAATCGCGCTCGCAGCGACCACGCACAGGCCGAACAGGATGACCGTGGCTCGCCGTGACGCAGGATCCCTCGTCAACTCGTTCCCTCCTTCACCCGCTAATGCCCTCCCTCGATATTTGGAGTTGTTGGTATAGTTCGGAAGGGGTCCAACCGGCTTGCGGGGGAATGCCCGCGGAATGCCACGCCCCGCCGCGCCCGCCAACCTTATCTCCCCCCACCGGCTCGGTCCCCCCGTGCGCGTCACGGAACGCCCCTGCGGGGGCTCGGTCCGCGGGTCCCTCCCCATCGGCTGCCTCCAGTGCGAGGAGGGGGCGAAGATGGTCCTCTTCGTGACCGGCCTATGCGGCTTCCACTGTGTCTACTGCCCCGTCTCGGACGAGAGGATGTACCACGACGTCGTCTACGCGGACGAGAAGCGCGTCGCCTCGGACGAGGACGTGCTCGAGGAGGCGCGGGCGATCCGCGCGAAGGGGGCGGGGATCACGGGCGGGGACCCGCTGGACGCCGTGGAGCGCACGTGCCACTACATCCGGCTCCTGAAGCGAGAGTTCGGCCCGGGCTTCCACACGCACCTGTACACGATGACCGCGGACCCCGAGAAGGTCCGGGGCCTCGCGGAGGCGGGCCTCGACGAGCTCCGGTTCCACGTCCCTCCCGGGATGTGGGCCCGCGCGGACCGGTCCCCGTACGTCGGGGCCTCCCGCCTCGCGCGGGAGCTCGGGGTCACCGTGGGCCTGGAGGTCCCCCTGCTCCCGGAGCGGAAGGAGGACCTCGTGAAGCTCATCGAGTGGGCGGAGGCGGAGGGCCTCGCGTTCGTGAACCTGAACGAGCTCGAGTACTCCGACGCGAACTACGCCCGCATGAAGCGGCAGGGCTACGAGATCAAGCACGAGCTCTCGTACGGCGTGAAGGGCTCGGACGAGGCCGCCCTCGAGATCCTCCGGCGGCCCTGGCGGACCACGGTCCACTACTGCACGAGCGGCTACAAGGACGGGTGGCAGCTCCGCAGCCGGATCAAGCGGCGTGCGGAGAACGTCGCCCGCCCGTGGGACGTCGTCACGGAGGACGGGACCCTGCTCAAGGGTGTGATCGAGGGGGACGGACTTGACGAGGTGATGCGGGACCTGTCGAGGACGCACGGCGTGCCGGAGGACCTGATGGGCCTCGACGGCGCGCGCCGCCGCCTCGAGGTCGCGCCGTGGATCCTCGAGGAGCTCGCCGCCCGCCTCGGGAGGCCCTCGTACCTTGTCGAGGAGTACCCGACCGCGGACGGGCTCGAGGTCGAGCGGACCCGCCTCCCCTAGGCCCCGAGGACCTTCTTCCGGACGAGGACCGCGCCCTTCGCGTCCAGCACGAAGACCTGGCTCCACACCAGGCCCTTCGCGGCGAGGACCGTGTACCGCGTGTTCGACCCGCGCCTCCACCTCGGCACCTTCGCGAGGGCGGGGTCCGCCCGCCGCAGCGCCGCGACCGCGGGGTCCGCCGCCGGGGCCGGTGCGAGGGAGCGGCACGTCGCGCACCGCTCCTGGGGCGGCGCCACGCACACGACGCAGTACCGCTGCTCGCAGGTCTCGCACCGGGCGACGTAGGAGGGCCCGACGGTCCTCCCGCAGATCGCGCACGCGTGGACGTCGTCCGGGCAGAACGGCCGCTGGCTGAGGGCGCACACCTCCGCGTGGTCCGGGCACATCGCGCGGCGGCACGCCGCGCACGGCGCGATCGCCCCGTCCTTCGAGACGCAGTCCCGGCAGTGGACCCGGTCGCAGAACGAGCAGGCCCGGACGCACTCGAGCCCGGCGAGGTGGCCGCCGAAGCACAGGACGGGCTCCCGGGTCGCCGCGCCGCAGACCTCGCACGCGGGGGGCGGGACCTCCCGCGTGAGGGCGTCATACTCCACGGGGAACGCCCTCCGAGCGCCCCGGTGGGACAGGGCGACGGACGCGCTCGTCACGTCGAGGAGGATCGTCCGGACGTTGCACAGCTCGACCTCCCCGGAGAAGCGGTACTTCTCCTCCGCCTCCGCGAGCCGCCGCCCCCGCTCCAGCCCGAGCGCGCGGGCCTCGTCCGCGCCCCCCGCCGCCCTCGAGTCGAGGGCCTCGCGGACGGACCGCTCGAAGTACCCCTGGACCCGTTCCACCTCCGCCCTCCGGAGGGCGTCCGCCTGCGCGCGGAACGCCTCGACCTGCGGCGCGATCCGCGCCTCCAGGATTCGGCACGCCGCCTCGTACGCGTCCGCGACCCGCGCCCAGTCGAACCCGACGTCCTCCGGGAGCGCGAGCCGGTCCTCGAACACGGGCGGCCCCACGGGCCGCTCCCGCCCCGTCCGCGCGTCGACGAGCACGGGCTCGATCCGCTCGACGCGCTCGTCCGTCGTCAGCCGGACCCGGAAGACGAAGAGCAGGTGCGGCACCGCCTCGGCGCCGGAGGCCTCCGCGGACATCTCCGCGTTCCTCGGGCGGAGGGCGCGGGCGACGACCTCCGCCGCGGGCTCGTCCCCCGCCTCGATACGGGAGACCGTGTGCCACCCCGAGCGGGTCGCGTCCTCGACGATCCGGTCCATCAGGTAGCTCCCGACGCACGCGAGGTCGACGGCGGGCTGGGCCGAGGCGATCGCCGGGTCGAACGTCACGCGGAGGGAGTCGACGCCCTCGAAGGCGGGGCGGAGGGTTTCCGGGAGGCGGGCCCGGATGATCCCGGGTTCCTCCTCCACGAGGGATCCGCCGCGGCCCTCGAAGTACCGCCGGACAAACGCCTCGACCTCCGGGGGCGCGCTCACGTCCCGCCCTCCACCGCGAGCTCGCTCCCGAAGAGGCCGTCCTCGTAGGACTTCACGGAGTCGTACCGCTTGCGGGCCTCCAGGAGGGTCTCCCCGAACCGCTCGAGCTCCTCCCGCCGACGGGCGAGGTCCTTGATCGTCCAGATGTCCATCAGGACCTCTTCGAATGTCTTCGCCTCGTCGAGGTGGCCGAGGACGAGGTCCAGCTCCCCGATGACGAGCCGGAACATGTCGATCTTCTTGTCCAGCAGCTCCATCACGTACTCCTCGATCGTGTCCTTCGCCCAGAGGTTCACGATGTGGACCTCCCGGCTCTGCCCGAGGCGGTGGACCCGCCCGATCCGCTGCTCGATCTTCAGCGGGTTCCACGGGAGGTCGAAGTTCACCACCGTGTTGCAGAACTGGAGGTTCCGGCCCTCCCCGCCCGCCTCCGTGCTCAGGAACACGCGGCTCGCGTCGCGGAAGGCCCGCACGCTCGCGTCCTTGTCCCACGGAGTCATCCCGCCGTGGAACACGGAGACCGTGTGGCCGTCCGCCTCGAGGAGGGGCTTGAGGTACTGGAGGGTCCGGAGGTACTGCGTGAACACGATCGCCTTGTCGTCGATCCGGCCCAGCAGCTCCCGGAGCCGGCGGGCCTTCTCGTTCTCCCGGATTGCGGCGGCCCGCTCGTACAGCCCCGTCAGCGCCGCGCGGTCCTCGTACGGGAAGTTCCGGCTCTCCGTCATCTTCCGCAGGGTCGACGCGGCGGCGAACGTGCTGCTCCCCATCTCCTTCTGGAGCACGGTCAGCGCGAGTTTGTTCACGCTCCGGGAGGTCCCGCCGTACGCGGGGTACCGGTCCCGAACGAAGTCCGTGACGTCCTCGTACAGCTTCCGCTCCGGGCGGGACAGGGTGATCTCCGCGGGGAACACGCGCCGCGGCGGGAGGACGAGGACCGTGCTCCGCCGGTTCCGGATCATCACCTCCCGCAGGAGCCGCTTCAGCTCCCCGGGGTTCGACGGCGTCCGCTTGTCCCCCCGCCGCACGAACCGGCTCCGGAACCCGCCGTACGAGCTCAGCTGGCCGGGCCGCAGGAGGGTCACGAGGTTGAACAGCTCCTCGAGGTCGTTCTGGACGGGGGTCGCGGTCAGGAGGAGCATGTACTTCTTCCGGATCGCCGCGACGAGCTTCCAGTTCCTCGTCGCGCGGTTCTTCAGCTTGTGGGCCTCGTCCACGATCACGACGTCGTACGAGAGGCGCTCGATCTCGTCCTTGTGGACGTCCCGTTTCGCGGTGTCGATTGACGAGATCACGAGGTCGTGGCGGGCCCAGTCCTCGAACTCGTCCATGATCTCGAACCGGAGGCCGAACTTCACGTCCATCTCCTCCTGCCACTGCGTCGTGAGGGAGGCGGGCGTGAGGACGAGCACCTTCCGCGCGAGCCCCCGGACGACGAGTTCCTTCAGGACCATGCCCGCCTCGATCGTCTTCCCGAGACCGACCTCGTCCGCGAGGATCGCCCGCCCGCGCATGTCCCGCAGGACCTTGAGCGCCGTGGCCTCCTGGTACTCGTAGTGCCGCACGCCCCGGACCAGGGGCAGGCCCAGGAGGCGGTCGAACCCGGACTGGAGGCCCAGGAGCCGCGCCTGGTAGTGGAGGACCCAGTCCGCCGCGTCCTCGACGACTCCGTCCTGGACCCTCGCGAGGACCTCCGCGTTCCGCGGCGAGAACGCGAGGTCCGGGATGCGCTGCGGCGTGTACGCGAACCGGGCGACGACCTCGGGCGGGACGGCCCCGGGCTCGGGCGGCGGGGGGGCGGCGGGGATCTCGGTCGCGGGGGCGGGCGCGGCCTCCGGTCCGAGCACCGCGAGGCGGCCGCACGCCTCGCAGTCCCCGCGGTCGCACTCCGCCTCGCCGAGGCTCGCCTCGATCAGGGACGCGAGGAGGCCCTCCACGCGCGAGGCCGCGGCGGGGTCGAGGGTCTCGGCCCGCATCCGGAGGCGGCCCGCCTCGTACAGCGCGAGCCGCGCGTCGTTGTCGAGGACCCCGTACCGCTTCGCCTTGCTCGCGAAGTGCACGAGCTCCCATCCCTGGAACCGGTCCGCGAGGGGAATTTCGTGACCTCCCGGCCCGCCTCAGCGCGGGATCGGCTCGACGACGACCGCCGTCCCGGTCGCGGTGACGAGGAGGATCGACCCCTGCGGCCCCATCCCCTCGGTGTCTAGGGACACGCCGACGACCGCGTTCGCGCCCCACGCCTGCGCCCTTTGGGACATCACCGAGAGCGCCGTGAACCGGGCGCGTTGGATCTCCTCCTCCCATCCCGTCACGCGGCTCCCCGTGAAGTCCTTGATTCCCGCCTTGACGTCGGCCCCGAAACCGGTGCCCAGGATCGCCTCTCCCGCCACGATGCCCACGTATCTCGCGACGCGGTATCCCTCCACGCCCGGGGTCGTCACCGCGAGGACCTGCGGCGGGGACGGTGGCGCGGCCATGGCCCTGCGATTCCGCGGGGCGGGGTTAAAGGTTGCGAGGGGAACCCCGACGCGCGCCGTCCAGGGCGGGGCTCCTCCCCATGGCAAGGTTCTAAGCCTTCGCCGAGCGTCCCGCCCGCCGCGTGGGGCCCCGCGCTCAGGCCACGCTGACGCTCTGGATTGGGAAGTGGCGCGCGATCAGGTCCCGCGCGACCCGGAGGTTCTTCCCCTCCCGGCCGATCGCCCGCCCCTTGAGCGTCGTGTCGACCGTGACGGTCGCGTGGGTCACGTCCCCGCGCTGCTCGATCTCGACCTTCTTCACCTTGTAGTTCCGGAACACGTTCGCGATGAACGCCTCCGGCACTTCCGAGAACTCGACGACGAGGATGTCCCGCCGCATCAGCCGCCGCAGCTTCGCGACGTTCTCGCCCTTCTTCCCGATCGCGCGGCCGATCTCCCCCCTCGGGACGACGAACACGATGCGGTCCTCGGTGTCGAGGCAGTCCAGGACCTGGGTCCTCGCGACCTCCTGGAACAGGGATGCGTACCGGAGCGTGTCCTCCGTGAACGTGACTTCGGCCATTGGTGCCCTAGATCTGGAGGATGTTCGATTCGCCGGGGTCCAGGATGGCGAGCGCGGACACGGAGAAGGGCTTCCCGCACGCCGCCCCGAGCTCCGCGTTCGTCCCGGGGAACACGTGGACCTTCACGCCCGCCATCGACTTCAGCTCGGCGTCCGGACAGTTCGAGGAGACGACGACCATCCGGGCCTTCTTCTCCCGTGCCGCCCGCTTCGCCCGGGACGCCCCGAGGAGGACCTTGCCCGTGTCCACCGCGACCTTCAGCGCGCGCGCCTCGTCGATCACTTCGCCACCGCCGGGGGCTTGTACGTCAGGTTCACCGCGCCCGTCCCCAGGGTCACGGGCTGGCCCACGATCACGTTCTCCGCGACGCCGTCGAGGTAGTCGACCTCTCCCGTGATCGCCGCGTGGAGGAGATGGTGGGCCGTGATCTCGAACGCCGCGCGCGCCAGCACGCTGGACTTCCGGCCCGAGATCCCGTGCCGGCCGATCGCCTTCACGTCCCCGTCGTTCGTCATCATGTCCGAGACGAGCATGATGTGGCGGATGTCCACGGTGAGGCCTTGCTCCTGCAGCGTGTCGTTCGCCTCCTTGATGATCGAGTTGCGGGCGGCCTCGACGCCGAGGACGTCGAAGATCTCCTGGATCGAGTTCGTCGAGGTCCGGGTCTCGTCCACGTACGGGAGCTCGAGCACCTTCGCGAGGTTCGAGCCCTCCGTGTACACGACGCGGCGGTGCTGGCTCCGCCCGATGATCGCCCGCCGGATCCCGTCGATGCCCTTGATCTTCGTGACCTTCACCTGCTCGAGGGTCTTCTGGAGCTTCTTGAACGACGCCTCGCCCGTCTCCACGACGAACCCCTTCAGGCTCTTCGACCCGCTCGCCTGCGTGCGCTTCAGCTCCTTCGTCGTCGCGAACTTCTTCAGCCGCTCCTCCAGCTCGGGGAACGCCACGCCGCGGACCTTCATGCGGTGGTCGTCCGGGTACACGAGGACCTGCATCGACACGAGGTCCGTCTCGATGTCCGCGATGTCCTCGAGGGTCGTCATCTCGATCTCCTGGGCGATCCTCCGGATCCGCTCCAGGTCCTTCGGGCTCTCCTTTGCGGCCTCGCGGGGCTCCTCGTCGAACTTCGTCCCGCACTTCGGGCACTGCCGGTCCTCGCGGAGCACCCACGCCTCGCATTTCGGGCACGGGCGCCGCAGGTGGATCTCCATGATCGGCGTCGACGGGACCCGCCGCGCGTCCACGATCTCGATGAGCCGTGGCAGGCCCAGGGTCACGTTCATCTCCGCGACGCCCGCGTAGTGGAACGTCCGCATCGTCATCTGTGTCCCGGGTTCACCGATCGACTGCGCGGAGACGATCCCCGCGGACTCGTTCGGGTCGATGCGGTGCGAATCGTACCGGTCGCACACCTTCGTCAGGACCTCGTGCAGCTTCTTCCGGCTCACCTTGATCCCGTGGGTCTTCTTCGAGAGTTCCTGGACGATCGCGCGGGGGAGGTACCGCCCCAGCTCCTTGAGCCCGTCGTAGATGTCCTGCTCCCCCTTCCCGACGGCGGGGATCTTCTCCGGGATCTCGGGCGGGGCCTCCTCCTCCGCGGGGGCCTCCGCCTCGCCCTCCTTCGCCCTCGCGCCCCGGGGCTTGCCCGGCCTCGCCCGCGGGGCGGGCTTCTTCGGGGCCTTCGGCGGAGCCTTCTCGACGGGCGCCGCCTTCACCTTCGCGAGGACGCGGTCCGCGTCCTTCGCGGGGAGGAACTTCTTCAGCCGCTCCGGCGTCGACGCGAGGAGCCGCTCGAGCGTGAAGCCCGCGTCCGCCAGGGTCTCGGCCGTCTTCTTCGCCACGCCCCGCTTCCGGAGCGCGTCCACCGTCGTCGCGCGGGCCATCGTCACTCCTCCGTGGAGGGCTCCTCCTCCTCGACCTCGGCCTCTTCCTCGGGGATCTCGATGTTCATGTCCTTCTCCGTGAGCCCGTACGACGCCATCTCCTGCTGCTTCAGGCGCTCCTGCCAGGACGGCTCCTCCCCGAGGACCTCCTGGAGGATGTCGTCAATGTCCACGGCGCTCCCCCGCACGGAGCGGGATGGGTCCACGCCGTCCTCCCCGAAGCGGAACTGGATGATCGTGTCCCCCGTGTTCCGGACCGTGCCGTCCTCTTTCACCTTGAGGTCCTCGAGCGCATTGATGAGCCGCCGCTGCATGTAGCCGGACCGGGACGTCCGCACGGCCGTGTCGACCAGCCCCTCGCGCCCGCCCATCGCGTGGAAGAAGTACTCCGTCGGGTAGAGCCCCGACTTGTACGAGGACTTCACGAAGCCCTTCGCCTCGGCGCCGAGGTCCCCCTTGCGGAAGTGCGGGAGGGTCCGGTTCCAGTACCCGCGGTGGAGGCGCTCGCCCCGGACCGCCTGCTGCCCGATCGAGCCCGCCATCTGGGACAGGTTCAGCATCGAGCCGCGGGCGCCGGACCGGGCCATGATCACCGCGGAGTTCTCCATCCCGAGGTGCTTGGACGCGATCTGACCGGCCTGGTCACGCGCCCGGCCGAGGGTCTTCATCGCCTCGACCTCGAGGGTCTCCTCCAGGGACCGCCCGGGCATCTGCTCGAGCTCCCCGCGCTTGTACGCCTCGACGAGGGCCTCGACGTCCGCGACCGCCTTCCGCAGGACCTCCGTGATCTGCTTCTTCGCCTCCTCCGGGATGTCCTCGTCGTCGATCCCCGTCGTGAACCCGCGCAGCATGATCGCCCCAATCGCGATCTTCGTCGCCTTGTCGATGAACTCCCGCGCCGCGTCGGGCCCGTAGTCCCGCGCGATCTTCTCGAGGATCTTCCCCTTGAAGGCGCCGATCGCGTTCTCGTCGATCGTCCCGCAGACAACTTCCCCGTTCTTGATCACGACGAGGCCGTCGTCCTCGCGCAGCTCCCGGAGGCCGACCTGCCCCTTCGGGGCGATCGAGGCCTTGAACGTGAGGCTGAGGTCCTTCGGCAGGATCAGGGAGAAGATCTGCTTCCCGGTCCAGTACTCCACGCCGCCCTTCTTGACCGCGGGCGGCGGGAGGCCCGAGACCCCGACCCGGCTCAGGATGTACGCGGTCTCGTCCTTGTTGAACTTCGCGTCCTTGTACGTCAGGAGGAAGGCGCCCGTGATGTGGTCGTGGATCCCGCCGATGACGGGGCCGCCGAACCGCGGGGACAGGATGTGCTCCTGGACCCGCATCAGGACGCGGGCCTCTGCGCGGGCCTCCTCGCTCTGGAGGACGTGGAGGTTCATCTCGTCCCCGTCGAAGTCCGCGTTGTACGGCGGGCACACGGCGAGGTTGAACCGGAACGTCTTCTGCTGCATCACGCGGACCTCGTGGGCCATCATCGACATCCGGTGCAGGGAGGGCTGCCGGTTGAACAGGACGATGTCCCCGTCCAGGAGCTGGCGCTCCACGATGTACCCGATCTCGACGGTCTCCGCGACCGCCTCTGCGTTCTTGTCCGTCACGCGGATCCGCCGGCCGTCCGAGCGGATCACGTAGTTCACGCCCGGAAGGTAGAACTCGCCGAGAGGCGGGGCGGGCGTCGGGCCCCGCTTCACCCACTCCTTCACGATGCCGAGGTTATACGCCTGCACGTGGATCGGGACGGTGAGCTCGCGGGCGGCCTCCACGGGCACGCCGACCTCGTTGATCGAGAGGACGGGGTCCGGCGAGATCACGGTCCGCGCGCTGAAGTTCACCCGCTTCCCGCTCAGGTTCGAGCGGAAGCGGCCCTCCTTGCCCTTCAGCCGCTGGACGAGGGTCTTCAGGGGCCGGCCGGACCGGTGGCGGGCGGGCGGGATCCCGCTCGTCTGGTTGTCGAAGTACGTCGTGATGTGGTACTGCAGGAGCTCCCACAGGTCCTCGACGATGAGCTGGGGCGCGCCCGCGTCCCGGTTCTCCCGGAGGCGCTGGTTGATCCGGAGCACGTCGACGAGCTTGTGGGTCAGGTCGTCCTCGGAGCGGTCCCCGCTCTCCAGGGTGATCGAGGGCCGCACGGTGACGGGCGGCACGAGCAGCGCGGTCAGGACCATCCACTCCGGGCGCGCGACGTCCGGGTTCACGCCGAGGACCCGGAGGTCCTCGTTCGGGACCCGCTCGAGCCGCTCCCGGACCTCCTTCGGGGTGAGCTTGTGGCCCGCCTCGCGGAACGTCGTCGGCTTGTCCAAGGTGATCCGCTGCTGCTCCTCCCCGCAGTGCGGGCAGCGCTGCCGTTTCGTCGCCTCCCGCGCGGTCTCCTTCGTGACGTACTGGATGTCCTGCTCCCCGCCGAGTTCCTCCATCTGCTCCATCTCGTCCCGGAACTCCTCCGCCTGCTGCTTCGTCAGGAGGAGGCGCCCGCACCGGCGGCACGTGGCCTGGAGGAGCTTCTTGAGCTCCTTCACGTACCCGACGTGGATCACGGGCATCGCGAGGTCGATGTGGCCGAAGTGGCCGGGGCAGTCGTCGACCTTCCCGCCGCACGTCTTGCAGCGGAGCCCCGGCTCGATCACTCCGAGGTGGGAGTCCATGAGCCCCATGTCGATGGGGAAGCCGTCGTCGTCGTACGTGTCCGCGGTGATGATCTTCGTCGCGGACATCCGCCGGATCTCGTCCGGGCTGAGGAGGGCGAACTTGATCGAGCGGATCCGCTTTGTGACCCCGCGCGCGGCCATCACTGGAGGTCCTCCAGTTGGAGCCGCATGGCCACGCCAAGCGACAGCATCTCGTCGAGAAGGAGCTTGAACGCGTACGAGGTCTGGATGGGGTAGATCTTCGAGTTGTTCTCGCAGACCGGGCAGCGGAGCATCCCCTTCCGGTCTTTGATCGCGAAGTGGCCACAGTCCGTGTTCCCGCACACGTACTGGATCGTCCCGTCGGACTCGTCGAGCAGGCGGTCCTTGATCACCATCGCCGCGCCGTGCCCGATCAGGCAGTCCCGCTCCATCTCCCCGAACCGGAGGCCGCCCTGGCGGGAGCGCCCCTCCGTGGGCTGGCGGGTCAGGATCTGGACGGGGCCGCGGCTCCGGACGTGGAGCTTCCCGGAGACCATGTGGTGGAGCTTCTGGTAGTAGATCACGCCGACGAAAATCTCCGCGGGAATCATCCGCCCCGTCGTCCCGTCGTACAGGATCTCCTTGCCGTTCGACTTGAACCCGTTCGCCTCGAGCGCGGCGCGCAGGCTGTCCTCCCGCTCCCCGCTGAACGGCGTGCCGTCGATGAAGCGCCCCTCGAGCGCCCCGATCTTCCCGCCGATCTGCTCGAGCACGTGGGCGACCGTCATCCGCGACGGGATCGCGTGCGGGTTGATGATCAGGTCCGGGATGATGCCCTCCGCGGTGAACGGCATGTCCTCCTGCTGGGCGATCAGGCCGATGACCCCCTTCTGGCCGTGGCGGGAGGCGAACTTGTCCCCGAGCTCCGGCACCCGGAGGTCACGGACCTTCACCTTGGCGAGCTTCGACCCGTTCTCCGATTCCGTGAGCATGACGGAGTCGACCCAGCCGGACTCTCCGTGGCGGACCGTGATCGACGTCTCCCGCCGCTTCTGGGGCGTCAGGAAGTCCGTCTCCTCCTCGAGGAACCGCGGCGGGCTCGTCTTCCCGATGAGGACCTCCCCGCCCTGGACGAGGACCTCCGGCGAGATCAGGCCGTCGTCGGGCGTGAGGTTCGCGTAGCTGAGGTCCGCCCGCGCGCCCCGGACGTCCGGGGACGGGATCTCGAAGTGGTCCTCCTGCCCGCCGGGGTACCGGCGCTCCTCCGCGCGGTACGTCCGCATGAACGAGGACCGGCCAAGGCCGCGGTCCACGGAGGCTTTGTTCATCACGATCGCGTCCTCCATGTTGTACCCGTGGAACGACATCACCGCGACGACGAAGTTCTGGCCCGCGGGCCGCTCGTTGAACGAGAGGAACTTCATCGACGCCGTCTGCACGAGCGGCTTCTCGGGGTAATGGAGCAGGTGGCTCCGGGTGTCCGGGCGGGTGCGGTAGTTGCTCGCCGCGAGCCCGAGGGACTGCTTCGCCATCCCCGCGCCCATCGTGACCCGCGGGGAGGAGTTGTGCTCCGGATACGGGACGAGCCCGCTCGCGACCCCCAGGATCACGAGGGGGTCCACCTCGAGGTGCGTGTGGTCCTCGGTCAGCGAGCCCTTCACGGTGAACGTCTTCCCGCAGTGCTTGCACTGGAGTTCGACGGTGTCCCCCGCGGCCCCGAGGTTCACCCACTCCAAGTCGCTCCGGCTGAGGGGCTCCTTGCACTCCTTGCACCGGGCGGGGACCTCGAAGGGGTAGAGGGCGATGTACGAGTCCTCCTCCTCCTCCGCGTCGATCCACTCGACGATCCCGTTCCGGACGAGGTCGCTGAAGCGCCACTTCCCGATCTTGAGGTCCTCCAGGTGCTTCCGGGTGAGGACGAGCCGGTCGTTCTTCACGACGAGGAGGGGGCGGCGGATCCGGCCCTCGTCGCAGTTGATCACGATCTCGCTCATGTTCTCGTCGAAGTGGACGTTCACCTCCGGGCTCAGGAGGCCCGAGCGCCGCCGCTCCCGAATCGCGGCGATGAGCTCTGGCGGGGATTCGTGGAGGCCGACAAGGTCGCCGTTCACGTACACCCGCGTGGCGGTCGTCTGGCCCTTCACCTGGCGGGTCCCGAGGTCCGCGAGGAGGAGCTTCACCTCGTCCTCCGGGAAGCCCTCGGAGACGTCGATCGCGAGGGACAGGTTCTTGACGAGCCCGCAATTCTGGCCCTCCGGCGTCTCGTTCGGGCACAGCCGGCCCCACTGGGTCGGGTGGAGGTCCCGGGCCTCGAAGTGGGGCTGGGACCGCGTGAGCGGGGACGTGACCCGCCTCAGGTGGCTCAGCGCGGACATGTTCGACGTGCGGTCTAGGAGCTGGCTCACGCCCGCGCGGCCGCCGACCCAGTTCCCCGTCGCGAGGGCGTGGAGGAGCCGCTGGCTCAGCAGGTCCGGGCGGATCGCGGAGCTGATCTTGATCTCCCGCCGCCGGGCGTACGAGCGCTCGAGTTGGTACTTCAGGTCCTTCACCAGGTTCGCGAACGCGACGCGGAACAGGTCCTCCATGAGGTCCCCGGCGAGCTTCAGCCGCTTGTTCGCGTAGTGGTCCTTGTCGTCCTCCCGCCGCTTCCCGAGGTGCAGCTCGAGGACGGAGCGCGCGACCCGCCCGAGGAAGACCGCCTTCTTGATCCGGTCCTCGCGGGTGTCACCGAGGTGCGGGAGCAGGGACCGGTCCAGGATTGACTCGACCTTCTTCGTCCGGTACTCCTTCGCCTGCCCGGTCGCGAACTTCTTCTCGAGGTAGCTCACCGCGTCGTCGCGCGTGAAGATCCCGTTCGGCGGGTACAGCTTCTTGTTCTGGCACTCCTCGATGTTCGCGTAGACGATGTTCGCCATCTCCTGCACGCTGACGATCGCGTTGTAGATCTCCTCGTCCTTCTCCATCCCGAGGGCCTTCATCAGGATGATCAGCGGGATCTGCCCCGAGGCGGTCGGGACCGTGACGATCAGCATGCCGTCCTTCTTCATCTCGACGAGCGTGAGCGCGCGGTACCCCTCGCGCTGGGAGAACACCTTCGCGACGGGCACGCGCCGGCCGTACCGCTCGTTGTGCTCGACGAGCACGCGGTTCGGCGCGAGGTCCTCGAGGGAGATCAGGGCCCGTTCCGTGCCGCCGATGATGAAGTACCCGCCCGCGTCGACCGGGTCCTCCCCCAATTCGACGAGCTTCTCGCGGTACTCCCCCTCGGAGAGCTCGCCCTCGATCTCGAGGTTCTCCTTGTGCAGGGAGCACTTCTTCGACTTCACCATGATCGGCAGGTTCCCGATGTGCACGCGCTCGGGCTCCCGCTCGATCCCGTTCTCGACGACGGTGAAATCCAGGTAGATCGGCGACGTGTAGTTCAGGTTCCGGAGGCGGGCCTCCATCGGCGTCAGCGCGTGGGTCGCCCCGTTCGCCTCCTTCACGATTGGCGTGCCGACGGAGATCGTGGGCTTCGCGTCCAGGTCGATGCGGGCCCGGTCGTCCCGGCGCCGGCCGATCCGGATCTCGATGATGTCCCCCTCCGTGCGGTCCTCGTCGAGCTTGAAGATCCCGCGGCGGTCGTCCTCCGGCGAGGAGCGCATGCTGTCGACGATCCGCTGCATCCGCGAGCTCGGGTTGTCGATCGTCGGCAGGAAGTCGTTGAACGACGCGATGTGGTGGTTCACGATGGAGCGTTCATGGAAGAACGCCTCCACGAGTTCTCGCATTCCGCCTACCTCCCTATCACGAGTCGATACGCCTCGGACACGCCCGCCGTCTCCGACAGGCGCGTGACCTTGATGATCCGGCCCTCGCCGATCGGGCCGTGGACCCGCTCCAAGACCTTGATCACGGGGTCCGCCTTCTTGATCTTCGGCAGCTGGTCCTTCGTGATCCGAAGGGCCGCAAGGATCCTCGCCGCCTCCTCGTCCGACAGCAGCCGGTGCTCAGGAACGAGCCTGTGCTGGAGCACGTTGAACCTCATCCTGGGGTCGCCTCCCTCGCCAGCGTGAGCCTTCTCCCGTGGTTCCGCATGGACCCCGGACGGGCCCGCGGGGATTTTCGGGCCCTGTCGCCGGAGCAACAAGGCGCTTTCGAACCCCGGACCATCTGGTTTCTTCACCAGCCTGTCCTCGGGTATTGCCCGAGAGCAAGTCGGCTAAAAGCCAGATGCTCTTTCTAGGAACGACGCCTCTGTTCCACCGCCGTCCAACCTAGCTGAGCTACGGGCCCGCGGGGGGTGCGGCGGTCCATGCGAGCACCGACCTAGTCGGATGTGCTAGTTAAAGTTTGCTCCCCGCGGTAAACCCATCCACCACCAGGGGTGGGCGCGAAGGGACGCGGGCGAAGCCCGCCCCAGGGCGCGGGATTCTCCATAGCTTGATATAGGAACCGGGGATTCGAGCCGCCCTCATGCTCCAGCACGAGCGGCGGTGCAACTCCTGCGGCGTCGTCCTCCACGGGCTCGGCACGACCGCGTTCCCCTGCCCGAGTTGCGGCAAGGGGACGATCGGGCGGTGCCGGCGGTGCAGGGACCAGAGCGTCGCGTACCGGTGCCCGGAGTGCGGGTACCAGGGACCCTGAAGGTTTTCAGATGGGCAAGGTCGCCGTCACGTTCCGGATCATGCCCGAGGACGTCGAGGTGGACCTCGAGGCGGTCCAGAGCCACGTCCGGTCCTCGCTCCGGGAGAAGCTCAAGAAGCTTGAGGTGAAGCCCGTGGCTTTCGGGCTGAAGGCGCTCGAGGCAATCGTCGTCGTGGACGACGCGAGCGGGGAGATGGAGCAGGTCGAGGCCGCGCTCAGTCGGATCCCGGGCGTGGGCGGGGTCGAGACGACCGAGGTCACGCTGCTCTAGAACGCGAACTCGCCGTTCACGAACGCGCGGGTCCGCGGGTCCTTCGGGTTCTCGAAGAACTCCTGTACGGGTCCCTCCTCGACGATCCGGCCCTCCAGCAGGAGGGCGACCCGGTGCGCGAGGCGCTTCGCCTGGAACATGTTGTGGGTGACGAGGATGACGGTCCCGCCCGTGGCCCGGTTGTACTCCCGCACGGCGGCCTCGAGGGCGTTCACGTTCGCGGGGTCCAGATTCGCGGTGAACTCGTCGAGCAGGAGGAGATCCGGGCGGGTGACGATCGCGCGGGCGAACGCGACCCGCTGGGCCTCCCCCGCGGACAACCCGGACGCGCGGGCGTTCACAAGGCCCGGGATACCGACCCCCTCCAGGGCCTTCAAGGTGCGCACGAGGAGTTCGGACCCCTCGACGCCGCGCACGCAGAGCCCGTACGAGACATTGTAGAACACGGACCCACGGAAGAGGAGGGGATTCTGGGCGACCATCCCGATCCTCCGCCGCAGGGCGAGACGGTCGATCGGCCCGGAGGGCGGAGCCCGCCCGTCGTACCGGACGCGCCCCGCCTCGGGCGGGAGCAGGAAGTCCACGATCCGCAGGAGGGTCGTCTTCCCCGCCCCGCTCGGGCCGACCACCGCGTAGATTTCGCCGGGCCGGACCCGCGCTTCGACGCCCCGGAGGACCGCCCTGGGACCGAACGCCTTCTCGACGCCCTCGATCTCCAGGGACATCGTCATGGCAGGGTCCTCTCCTGGAGACGGAAGAGCAGGGCGTAAACGATCCCGCCCAGGACCAGGAGGATCGCACCGAGGCCCACGGCGTGGGCGTACGCGGCCTGCTGGACGTCCGTGATGATCGTCGTCGTGAGGACCTGGGTCTGACCTTGAATGTGACCGCCCACGATGAAGACCGCCCCGACCTCCGAGATCGCGCGGCCGAAGCCCACCATGACCGCCGTCAGGACGCCCGCCGCGGCCTCGTGCATCACCGTGGCCGCGAGCTGTCGACGGTCCGCCCCGAGCACGTGCGCCGTCTCCTTCACCCGCCGCTCCACCGTCGAGACGACGGACGTCGTGATCCCGAGGATGATGGGGGTGACGACGACGACCTGGGCGATCACCATGCCGAGCGGCGTGAAGAGGAGTCCGAGGAAGCCGAGAGGCCCGCCGCGGGAGAGGAGGAGGAAGACGAGGAGTCCCGCGAGGACCGGCGGTAGGCCATAGAGCGTGAAGAGTATGTTCCGGACGAGCCTCTGGCCCCCCACCTCGTGGAGTCCGAGGGCGATCCCGAGGGGTACCGCGATGGCGGTCGAGACGAGCGTCGAGGTCCCCGTGACGTACAGGGACAGGAAGGTAATCTGGAGGATGTCGCGCGTCGTGAGAACGAACCAGACGGCGAGCGGGAGGACGAAACCGATGCTGAACGCTAGGGCGCACACGAGGAGCCCTCGGGTTCGCATCCCCCTCACGACCCAAACCAGAAGGAACACAATCCCGGCGAAGGCCAGAATCCCAATCACAACCAAGTCGATGACCAAGCCGATGACGGGCAGGATGCCCCCGACGACGACCCCGAGGGCCAGGAAGAGCAGCGCCGTCGGGTCCCCCATCGGCTCCTGTCCGTCCTTAGGCAAGGCCTCACCCTCGCACCATGCTCAGCACGCCTGCACGCCATTCGGCGTGAAGATCATGTGCCCGCCCACCGTGAAGGCCCCGATCAGGCCTTGGCCGCGCGGGCTCACGAGCCACTGCGCGAACGCGACCGCTTCGTTGAACAGGACGCCCGGATGGAGGTTCGGCTCCACCGGGATCACGGAGTACTGGTTCCGGAGGACGTCTTCGTCCCGGGAGAACAGGAGCCGGAGGTACGGCAACGTGGACTCGCGCGCGTACCAGGTCCCGTCGTCGGACAGCGTGTACGCGGCCTTCTCGTTCGCAATCGTCAGAGTGTTCCCCATCCCCTGGTTCGTCTTCTCGTACCACGGGCCGAACGACGCCGGGTCCAGGCCCGCCGCGGCCCACAGCCCGAGCTCCTTGTTGTGCGTCCCGGAGTTGTCCGCGCGGGACTCGAAGAGGGACGCGTTCTGGTAGATCCGCAGGAAGCCGTCCGCCCCGGAGATGGACCGCGTGATTCCCGCGGGGTCTCCTGCCGGCCCGACAATCACGAAACGGTTGTACATGATCAGGTTCCGGCACCGCCCCTGGCCGTCCGCCATGAACTGATCCTCGAGCCCGGGCGCGTGGACCATCACGAAATCCACGTCACCCCGGCGCCCTGCGTCTAGGGCCTGGCCCGTCCCCACCGCGACGTACCGGACCTCGATCCCGGTGTCCCCGGTGAACTTCGGAAGCAGGTACGGGAGGAGCCCGGTGTCGCGGGTGCTCGTCGTCGTCGCCATCAGCAGGTAGCCGCGGCCCCTCCCGACGCCGGAGAGGTACGCCCCGACGACGACAAGGACGACGACGGCCGCGAGCAGCACCGCGACATACCGTCTGGACGCGGCGAAGTGCATCGCCCGCACGGGACGGGCCATGGCGTAAATGAAGTTTGGCGGGCCGAGGATGCTACATCCGCGGCAAATTCATAAGTACGATTCCCGACGCTTCGTGTCCCGGGGGGTGCCACCCTGGGGATTCGCGGCGACATCAACGGGCGCGTGCCATTCTCGCTCATCGCGGTGATTGCCCTGCTCCTCGCGGGGCTCAGCTCGGTCTACGTGGCGACGACGGGGCGGCAGGCCGCGGAGGCGGAGGTCCAGCTCCAGCAGCTCCGGGTCCTCGAGTCCGTGGCGGGTGCGGTCCACCACGGCGTCGAGCTCGAGGCGCACGCCCTCGCGCTCGAGGCGATCCAGCGGGCGTCCGCGGGCCCGGGGGACCCCGACCGCGCGAACCGGGAGTTCGAGCGCCTCGTCGCGGAGCGCCTGGAGCCGAGCTTCCCGCGGGACGTCCGCGGCTTCACGGTGTCCCTCGACGCGGTCCGCGTCGCGATGTTCCTCCAGCCGATGCGGACGATCGACGTCGTCCCGTCCGGGCGTGCCTTGCCGGTGTCCCCCGACCGGACCGCGGAGGCCCTGGACACGTCCCGCCCCGCCGTCCTGGGGGAGACGTCGCGGGTCGCGTACTTCAGCCTCGCCGGGTCCGCGAACTACACGGTGGCCCGCGGGGACTCCGTGTACCGGGCGGGATTCCCCTTCCGGGGCCTCGTCGACTCCCCGTTCCCCTTGCTCCAGTCCGCGGTCCAGGGTCTCCGGGACGCCGCGGACGGGTCCGAGTCCGAGTTCGCGCGGATCGTGCGGTACGTCCTCACGACCGCCGCGCAGTTCCGCGTCCTCCAAGGGGTCGCGATGGACCCGTATGGCGAGCCGGGCACGTCGACCGGAAGCGTCCTGACGCCGACCGACGTCGAGATCGCGGTGAACCTGGCCCTGATGCTCGAGGAGCTGCGGAGGTTCCGGGACGTCGACGAGCGGTCCCCGGCCGCGCTCGACGCGCTCCATTTCCTGAACCGGGCGGGACGGTACGCGGGCCAGGGCCTCGTGCCGGACGTGACCGAGCGCACGATGGACCGGCTCCTCCAGGCGTACGCGGGGGGCGGGGCCACGGACCCCGCGGACCTCTTCGCGCTGTACAGCGCCTTTGACGCGGCCCCCGTGCGGTTGAACCGCGTCCTCGCGCAGGTCCTGTCCGCCCTCCTGGACCAGCAGATTCTCCGGGTGTTCGAGTACCTCGGGGCCGAGTCGGCCCTGGACTGGGGGCTCAAGGGGTGGGAGGAGTCCGTGCGGGACATCGAGGCGTTCCTCTCCTGGGTCACGGGCGGGAGCCACGAGGCGGAGCTCGTGAAGGGTTTCGTTCGGGAGCTGTTCTCGATGGCGGGGGAACCCGCCACGCTCCTCGGGCCGTATCCCGTGGACCTCCCCGCGCGGGACTACACCGTGCCGAACGCGGACGGGACCCCGTTGACCGTCTCCGTCGCCGCCCACACGACTCCCGTCGAGTTCGATGCGGTGGACGTGTTCAACGACCACGACGACCTGTGGAAGGCCCACTACGACGCCGTGTTCGCGGACCAGGTCCGGGTCGTCCACCAATCCGCGCGGGACTTCCTGACGGACCTCGCTTCGCGGGTCGCGAACGACCTGAGCCTGATGGGGGCGATCCCGAACCCGACGCTGCAGGGCGCGATCGACCCGAAGGACGCGGAGTCCGTGACGGAGTTCGTCCGGCGGGCCCTCGACTCGGGCCTGGACCAGGCGATCGCCCGCCTGCGGAGCGACCCCGCGTACCTCGACGCCCTGATCGGGAACGCGTGGCGCGCGCAGGCGGACACGGTCCGAGAGGTCGTGGACTTCGTGATCGCGGACCACGACGCGCTCGCGTCCAGCACGGCCCAGATCGGGCTCGCGCGCGACCGGCTCGCGGCGCACCTCGAGGACCAGGCGCCTTTGGACCCGGACTACTGGTCCCTGGACGCCACCGGGCTGCAGGGCCTCCGGGACGCGATTCGGGCGGACGTGGACGCGGCCTCGTGGGTCCCGTGGGGGTACGTGAAGGCGACGGACCGGGACCGCGCGCGGCTCGAGTCCGTCTACGCGCGCGCCACGGACGCGGCGACGCCGCCCGAGGGCGGCGGGATCTACCAGCGCCTGCGGGACCTCGTCGTCGGCGAGACGGGGATCCTGTCGCGGGGCGGGGAGATCCTGCGGGCCTGGGGGAACGGGCTCCTCTCCGCGGAAGACCTGCACAACGTCAAGCTCCTCGTCGAGACGCCCGCGGACCCGTTCGAGTTCTGGCATGGCGACCGGGAGGCCGCGGTCGTGGCGG
>DATBXC010000098.1:0-3298 GCA_036514455.1 Thermoplasmata archaeon
CGGGAGGCGGGCGGTGGCTACGGGGCGGGCCCGCCGCGGACGGAACGGGTCCTGCTCGAGCACACGAGCGTGAACCCGACGGGCCCGATCCACGTGGGCCGCGCGCGGAACCCGATCATCGGCGACTCCCTCGCCCGCATCCTGCGGCGGGCCGGACACGCCGTCACGACGGAGTACCTCGTGAACGACGTCGGGAAGCAGATGGTCCTCCTGTACTGGGGCGTCACGCACCCCGAGCCCTCCAGCGCGCCGCCCGCGGACTCGGAGAAGCCGGACCACGCGCTCCTCCCGTATTACGTGAAGGCGAACGCGGTCGCGGACGCCGACCCCCGCGTGAACGAGGAGGTCGAGGCCCTCATCCGGCGCTTCGAGGGCGGGGACGACGCCCTTACCCGGGAGATCTCGAAGGTCGGGCAGCGGGTGCTGTCCGGGATCCTCCAGACCCTGGAGCGGATCGGCGTGCGGTTCGACGGCTTCTTCTGGGAGAGCTCCCTGATCCTGCAGGGCAAGGTCCCGCCGGTCGTGCAGCGGCTCACGTCCCTCCCGCAGGCCGCCCGCCAGGAGGGCGCGTGGTACATCGACATGGCCCCGTTCGGCGTGACGGGGCGGGAGACGAAATGGTTCCTCACGAAGAAGGACGGGACATCCCTCTACCCGACGCGGGACGTCGCGTACCACCTCGACAAGTTCGCCCGGTGCGACGTGGCGATCAACGTGCTCGGGGAGAACCACCGCCTGGAGGCCGAGCAGCTCCGGACCGCGCTCCGCCTCCTGGGGGCGCGGGAGCCCGAGGTCGTGTTCTACGCGTACGTCGTCCTCCCGGAGGGCGGGATGTCCACCCGCCGCGGGCGGGTCGTCACGATGGACGACCTGATCGAGGAGGCCGTCGCCCGCGCGCTCGAGGAGGTCCGGAAGCGCCGCCCCGAGCTCCCGGAGGCCCGCATGCGGGAGATCGCGGAGACAGTCGGGGTCGCGGCCCTCCGGTACAACATCGTCCGCGTGCAGGCGGAGAAGAAGATCACGTTCCGCTGGGAGGAGGCGCTGAACTTCGAGGGGAACTCCGCCCCCTTCCTCCAGTACGCGCACGCCCGCTCGTGCGGGATCCTCGACAAGGCGGGCGCCCCCGGGCCCGGGGACCCCGCCCTGCTCCGGCACCCGCAGGAGGGGCGGCTCGGGAAGCTCCTCGCGAGGTTCCCCTCCGTCGTCCGGGACGCGGCGGAGACGCGGCGGCCCCACGCGGTCGCGGGGTACGCGTACGACGTCGCGGCCCAGTTCAACCAGTTCTATCGGGACTGCCCCGTCCTCGCGGCGGACCCGCCCCTGCGGGCCGCGCGGCTCGCGCTCGTCGACGGGGCGCGGATCGTCCTGGGGAACGCCCTGGACTGCCTCGGGCTGCCCGCGCCGCGGGAGATGTGAGGACGGAGGAGGGCGGCCTCACAGCCGCTTCTTGCCCTTCTTGTCCTCTGCCTCGGGCTCCTCGTCCTCTTCCTTCTCCTCGACCTTCTTCTTCTTCTCCTTCTTCTCCTTGCGGCGGAAGACGAGCTCGCCGGACTTGTACCGGCTCCAGTACCGCCACCCGAGGGCGGCCGCGATGATGATCGCGACGATCGAGACGCCCGCGACGGGCAGGACCCACCCCGCGAGCCGCACGAACACACTGCCCGACACCCGGTTCTGCGCGTCCACCCAGGTGTACGGCTCCTTCGTGTCGTTGAACACGACCTGGAGGGACTTGTTCCCCTGGCTCGAGAAGCTCACCGTGAAGATCACGTTCACCTTCGTCCCATTCGCGATCGTGTGGTTCGTGACGGGGTTCCACTTCGCGTCCCGCCACTCCGGGGTCTGGCTCAGGAGCACGAGGTTCCCGTTCGCGTCCCGCTCATAGAGGCGGATCTTGACGTCCGTCGCGTTCGCGCGGCTCAGGATGTTCTCGATCGCGAGGGAGACGTTCACGGCCTGGTTCTCCTCGGCGTCCCCCGGCGTGATCTTCAGGGTGTTCGCGACGTACTTCAGGTCGGGGTGCTTCGTCGTGTCCACGCCGACCTGACGGTCGAGGGTCCGGTTCGCCGCGTTCCGCTTCGCCGGGTTGTTCCAACCGAAGCCCGTGTCCGTCACGTTCAGGTCGACCTTGTACGAGAGGTTGAACACGTCCCAGCGGACGGTGATGTTCCAGCCCGCCTCGCCCACGTCCGTGACGTTCCCCTTCGGATCGAGCGTCTTGCCGATCGCCGTCGCGTTCCCCGGGAAGTGCCACTTGTACGTGAGGTTCTTGTTCGAGTCGTAGTTGTCGCTCGAGGTGGACGCGTTGAACGCGTACTCCTTCCCCTCGATGAGCGTGGTGACCTGCGCCCAGTCGTTGCCCGGGTCCAGGACCACGGCGTCCGGCGTGGGCTTCGTCGTGTCGTTCGCGATCGCGACCATCGTCGCGTTAACGGACACGTGGCCGACCCAGTCCGTGACCCGGAGGGTCATGTTGTACTGCCCGGGCTTGTCGAACACGTACGGGGTGAGCTTCTGGGTCCGGTCCGTGATGTTGTCCCCGTTGAAGTCCCACGCGTACCCGCCGTCGTCCGGGATCTTGTCCTTCGCGTTGATGTCCGCGCCTGGGAAGATCTCGTCCGTCGACGCCGAGCCGTCGAACCGGAGCGGCGTGTCCTCCGGGAGCCGGAGGGTCGTCCCGTTCGTGTTCGAGGCGGAGGTCTTGTTGTGCTTGATCACCGCCACCGGAGCGGTGTCGTCGGCGTACACGATGACGTCCCGGTACGTCCGGTTCCCGCCCGCCTCGACGACGGTGAGGTTCGCCTGGAACTTGCCCGCGGCCGTGTAGTTCACGACGGGCGTCATCCCGTACTTCGTCCACACCGGGTTCGTGCGGTTCACCGTGTTGTTCTGGAACCGCCACGTGAAGTTCGCGTCCTGGATGTTCCCGATCGGGTCCACGGACTGGTCCGCGGAGAACGTGATGTTCGTCTTCGCCGCGACGACGACCGTGTAGTTCTCCTTCGTGCTGTTCACGACGTAGAACTTGCCCGCGGGGCCTTCCACGCGTGCGTTCGCGCTCCCGTTCTCCGAGCGGTCGATGACCATGTCAATCGAGGCCGTGGCGGGGGGCGCGAGGCCCGGCTCCACCGCAATTCGGGTCCAGCCCGTCGTCGTGATCGGGCCCGTGGTCTTGCTCGAGGTCATCTCGTAGCCGCGGGGCAGGTCCACGACGTACGTCTGGTTCCGGTACACGGTGAGGTTCGTGTCGTCCGGCAGGGTGAGGTTCACCCAGTACCGGCTCTGGCTGTTCTTCAGG
>DATBXC010000099.1:0-7678 GCA_036514455.1 Thermoplasmata archaeon
GCGATCGCCAGTACGGCGCCTGGGCGCATTCGTTCCCCTCCTTGCCTCCCTGTGTCGGGAATCGGGTCACTACGGTCCCCTCGACCGCCCCTTCCGCCATCGGTAGACTAGGGCGGCCGCTACCGCAACCCCTACGAGCAGAATCGTAACTCCCGCTATAAGCATTATGGAAAGGCCCGACTCCACAGTCAGGGCCACGGTCGCGTTGTTGTTCGCCTCCGAGAGCTCCGTCACCTCGTGGTTCGAGTCCACGAACACCCGGACAGTCCACTCACCTTGGACCGCCGTCCAGGTGGCGGAGAGTGGATACCCGTACTGGGGGTACAAGTTGTCCACGATGAAGGAACGGTTGAGGACCTCCCCTCCCGGGCCCGTGATCACGACCCACACGTCGAAAGCCCCTGCCGCGGCGTTCCCGACGTTCTGAAGATTCACTGAGACCGTGACCGTCTGCCCCTCCGTGGCGGGGTTCGGACTCACCTCGAGGCGCTCCAGCGCGATCAGGAGATCCGCCATCGGCTCCGTGGCCGCGATCAGGTTCTCCTCCTGGGAGCCGGCGATCGTGCGGTTCGACACCGTCACATTCACCGTGTAGCTGCCGGTCTGGGTTGGGGCGGTGATGCCAACGGAGTAGGCTCCCGCCCCGTCGGAGGTCCCGGTCCACGTCCCGCCCGTCTCCACGATCCGGACCAGAACGGCGCTGTACCTCGCGGGAGCACTCTCGTTCACGTGGTAGCCGGTCTTGTTGGAGTAGCCGTAGACGGCGGTCCCGGAGACGGTGACCGCGTCCCCCGGCGGGGCGCTGCCCGACGAGAGGCCCGCCCGGACGTCCACCGCATCCGCGTACTGCACGTAGTACTTGGGCGACGTGGAGAAGAACCCGAGCGTGTCGATGGCGGTGACGTTGAAATACGCGCCATAGGCTCGATCGTCGGGAGGGCTTACGAGTCGGACCCTCGACCCGGTCGTCCAGTGGCCGTCCCCGTCCGGATCCTGCAGATCGTACAGGATGCACGTGAACGGCGGAAGGGAGCAGTACGCGGCGCTCACCAGGGTCAGGCCGTCCGGGTCGGACACGTCCGCCTCGATCGTGACGTTCTCCGTCCGTGCGGGCACCCACGGGCTCCAGGTCACGTTCGTCACGACGGGGTCCGTGGCCATGGCCGGCCGGGACACGAGGGGAAGGAACGCCAGCAACACGAGGACAACGATGGCCCCCCTCGTGCGCATGGCTCCAACGATGCCCGCCGCTCGATAAAAAGGTTGCCCCGCGCCCGGACTCCTCCATGGAGACCTTCCGATGCCGAGGTTCGGTTCGCATAGGATATATAGCCGGCCATCCGTATTCGTCCCGCCGTGAACGCGAGGGGAGAGGGGTTACCCCGGGGCGGGATGGCGGTCGTCCTCTGCGTTGCAGTGCTCGCGCTGGCGCTTGCTTTCCCCGCTAGGGCCGCGGGCTCACCCGCCCCCGACTTCTCCCTGACGGACATCGACGGGAATCACCTCAACCTGACCACGTTCCGCGGCAAGATCCTCCTGATAGATTTCATGTACATCGGGTGTGCCTCCTGCGAGCTCGCCCGACCCGTGCTCGAGGACGTGTACGCCGCGCATTCGGATGTGATGGCGGCCCTCTCAATCGACATCTACCCGACGGACACCGAAGCGATGCTCCTCACGTACCGGGACCAAAAAGGGATCGCATGGCACATCGCCCGCGACACGAACGACGTCCAGGGCAAGTACTCCGTCGGCGCGGTCGTCCGCTTGTTCCTCGTGGACCAGAACGGCATCCTGATTTTCGACAAGGAGGGCATGAGCCTCGGCGAGGAGGCGAGCCTCCGGTCCAGCCTCGAGGCCACGATCCAGGCCGCCCTCCGGGGCGAGGCGCCCGGCATCCAGCTCCAGCAGGTCAGCATCTACGCGCTCGCCGCCCTCGCGGCGGTCGGCTCGTTCTTTTCCCCGTGCTCGTTCCCGATGTTCCCTGGGTACATGGCGTTCTTCCTCGGCGTCGACACCAAGAACGCGGAACAGAGGTCGCGGCGGCGCTCCGTCGGCTACGGGATCATCTCGTCCCTGGGGATCATCCTCGTGTACGGGATCATCGGGGCCGTCGTCCTCGCAATCGGGGCCGCCGCGGCCGCGGTCGTGCCCGCCCTACAGCCGATCGTCGGCGGGATCCTGATCGCGATGGGCGTGCTGATGTTCACCGCGGTCCAGTTCAACTTCCTCGTGAACCCGTTCCGGAAGGTCCGCCAGCGCCTGTTCCCGAACTGGACCCCGAACGCGGTCCAGAGCACCTCGGGGAAGCTGTTCTCCTACGGCGTGGGGTACGGGGCGGCGGGCTTCGGGTGCGTCGCGCCGCCCTTCATCGCCGCGGTCCTGAACGCGACGACCCTGGGCGGGCCGGTGAGCGGGCTCATGGTCCTCCTCGTGTACGCACTCATCGTAATCGGGATCATGATCGTGGTGACGTTCGTGCTCGCGACCCTGGGCCAGGCGGCCCTGAAGAAGATCAACCGGTACACGGAGACGATCAAGAAGGTCTCCGCGGTCGTCCTCATCATCGCGGGCGTCTACCTCGTGTACTACTGGTACGCCGCGTGGGTCGCCACGTGACCATCACGGGGCCCGCGCCTTCGCGGGTTCGCAATTTATAAGTAGACTGGGCTTCATCCGCGCCCCAGTTCGCCTGGGCCGGGGAGGAGGAAACGCGTGAGGCCTCGTGGGTTTTCCATCGCCAGCGTCCTGATCGTCCTGCTGTCCGCCGCCATCGTCCTCGTGTCGTTCGCGCCCGCCGTGCTCGCGCCGCCGCCGACGCCGTACACGACGTTCGGCATGGCGTTCGACTCGACCGGGACCCGGTTCCCCCAGGGGACGCCGATCCGCACGTTCATCGACGGCGTGGACTACTCGAACAAGACGTCCGTGTACGACAACACGGGCTCCTTCTACGTCGACACGTTCGGGAACTGGGCGGCCCCCGCCACGACGCAGATCAAGGAGGGCGGGGACATCGGCGACGCGATCATGTACGCGAGCGGCGAGCTTGCGGGGGCGAGCCCCGGCGGCGTGGCCCGCGAGACGAGCACCTGGGCCGTCGGCGGCCTCCAGAACCTGAACCTGAACCTCGCCTCCACGCAGCCGCCGCTCCTGAAGATCCAGAGCCTGACGGTCCGCCCCTCGACGGGGAACCAGTACGCGTACCTGTGCAACCCGACTGCGGCCCTGGTGAACGCGGGCCTCTTCTTTTTCCAGAGGGACGCGCCCGGGACGTTCAACGGACCGAGCTTCCCCCTGAGCGGGACGATCCGCGCGGGCGGCCGGCTGTTCGTGGATCTCACGAGCACGACGTGGCTCGACCCCGCGGGGGACGCGCTGAAGCTCGTCTGGGCGAACCCGGGGGGGCCCGGCGCGCCGAACGGCGGGGCGAACATCGTCGTGGACCGCGTCGAGTTCAACGCGACGTCCACGGGCGCCCTCACCTGGGAGCCGGGGAACACGATCATGACGGACGCGCCCGCGCCCGGCGCGGGGCAGGAGATCCACCGGAACGACGCGTGCGCGGACACGAACGCCGGGGCGGACTTCACGATCGGCGCGGAGACGGGCGGGCCCGCGGCGCCCGCCGTGACGGTGTCGTACCCGAACGGCGGGGAGCGGTTCACGGGCGGGTCGACCCACACGATCTACTGGAACATGACGGACACGGACCCGGACAGCGCCCTCCTGGTGAACGTGAGCTACTCCCTGGACGGGCTGTCGTACACGGAGATCGCCGCAGGCTTGACGAAGACGGACCCGAGCTCCCACACGTGGACCGTGCCCGTGGCGGACACGAACCTGGCCCGCGTGCAGGTGTGTGCGCGGGACCGGACGGACCTCCTCGGATGCGGCCGGAGCGCGGCGCCCTTCTCGATCGACTCGACCCCGCCGCAGGTCCAGTCCACGGACCCCGCGAACGGCGCGGTCGGCGTCCCGCTCGCCAAGGTCATCCGGATCGTCTTCAACGAGGCGATGCAGCCCGCCCCGACGGACGTCACGCTGGTCCCCGCCGCGGGCACGCTCACGTTCACCTGGGTCGACGCCCGCACGCTCGACGTCGCCCACTCCGCGCCCTTCCTGGGCTGCCAGGGCTACCGGCTGGACGTCGGAATCGGGTTCCTCGACGCGTCCCTCCCCGGGAATGCGCTCCTCCCCGCCTCCGTGACGTTCGACACGATCTGCGCGCCGAACGTCGCGCTCGTCTCCCCGATCGGCGGCGAGGTGTACAGCGGCGGGGCCGTCCATACAATCACGTGGACGATGTCCGACGAGCAGGCGAACCCGCTCCTCACGACGTGGGTGAACCTCTCCACGAACAGCGGGCTCACGTACCCGATCTCAATCGACGGGCCGTCCCTCCGGAGCGAGGGGACGGTTGGTCTGCCGTGGACGGTCAACTCCGTGAACACGATCCACGCCCGCATCCAGGTGTGTGTCGGGGACGAGACCCGCCTCGTCACGTGCACCACGAGTCCTACGGACTTCACAATCGATTCCACCCCGCCCACGGTCGTGAGCACATCGCCCGCGAACAGCGCGAACGACGTCCTCCCGGCCGACCCGGTCGTGATCACGTTCTCGGAGCGGATGAACGCGACGAGCGTGACCGTGACGTTCGCCCCGAACCCCGGCGGCATCTTGCCGTCCTGGGACCCCACCGGGACGATCCTCACGCTGGGCCACAACCCGTTCTCGTCCGCGTCCACGACGGTCACCGTCCAGGGTACGTCCAAGGACGCGTCGGACCCCGGGAACCCGCTCGGGTCGAACTACGTGTTCACGTTCGGACTCGACACGGCGCCGACCCTCTCGATCACCGCCCCCGTGGCGGGCGACTGCTGGTGCGGGGGGACGACCCACACGATCGCGTGGACGATGGACGACGCGGAGTCGGGCCCGGGCAGCCTCGTAGTGTACATCAACGTGAGCACGTCCGGCGGATTGTTCGTCATCACCCCGACGGGTCTGGGACCGGGGCTGTCCGGAAGTCCGTCGTATCCCTGGAGCCTGCCCGCAATCAGTGAGCTGAGCGCCCACATCGAGATCACCGCGATCGACCCGCGGGGCCTCTCCATCACGCGGAGCAGCGGGACGTTCCGCATCGACTCCGCGGCGCCCACCCTGAACTCTCAGCCCGTCAACAACCAGCAGAACGTCCCTACGAACCAAGTGATCACGCTCGCCTGGTCCGAGGCCATGGACCCCGTCGCGACACAGGGCGCCATCACGGTCTCGCCCCTGCCCGCGGGCATGACCTTCCTGTGGGCGGGGAACACCCTCGAGATCCACCACAGCGGACTCGCGCCCGGAGTGACGTACACGGTCACGATCACGACCGCCGCGCACGACAACTGCACGCCCGGGAACGCGTTCGCGGGCGCGACGATCCGGTTCACGACGGCTGCGAACCAGGCCCCCCAGGTGCACTTCACGGCCCCGACCGCCATCGAGACCTGGAACGTCGGGGATTCCAAGGTGATCACGTGGTCGATGTCGGACGAGACGCCCGCGGCGCAGCTGCGGGTCTGGCTCAACTACACGTCCGCCGTCGGCTCCGGCACCCTGGTGAACGGCCAGGCGGGAGCGACGCAGGTCACGTGGACCGTCCCCGCGGCGCTGGCGGGCCGGACCGTCCAGTTCCACATCGACGTGGTCGACGCACTGGACGCGAGGGGGTCCGACACGAGCGTGAGCGTGAACGTCGCGGCGCCTCCCGGAGGGATTGGGGACGTGCTCCCGTGGATCGGGCTCGCCATCGTCATCATCGCGATCATCGCGGGCCTCCTGTTCTTCCTGGTCGTGAAGCGGAGGAAGAAGGAGGAGCCGGCGGCGCCCGCCCCGAAGAAGGCCCCCTCGAGGCCTCCGGCGAGAGCCCCGCCGCCGAAGCCCGCGGGCCCGCCGAAGGCCGCGCCTGCGGCGCCCGCCGCGGAGGAGACGGAGTCCCCCGCGGAGACCGAGGAGGGCGGCGAGACGAAGACTTGCCCGAACTGCGGGAGCATCGTGGACGCCACCGCGACCCAGTGCCCGGTGTGCGACGCCGCCCTCTAGGCGGGTCCGCTACCCGCCCGCGAGCCTCGCCGTGTCGATCTGGGCCCGCTGGAGCCGTCCGGAGTAGTCCACGTATACGGTCTTCCAGTACGTGAACTCGTCGAGGGCCGTAGAGCCCGCCTCGCGGGTGTCCGTCGGGCCCGTCTCCTTCGTCCCGCCGAACGGGAGCTGGACCTCCGCCCCAATCGTCGGCGCGTTCACGTACGTGATGCCCGCCTCGAGGTCCTGCATCGCGCGGAACGCCCATCGCAGGTCGTTCGTGTAGATCGACGAGCTCAGGCCGTACTTCACATCATTCGCGATCGCGACCGCGTCCTCGTAGTCCTTCGCCCGCAGGACGCTGAGCACGGGCCCGAAGATTTCCTCCTGCGCGAGCCGCTTGCGCGGGTCCACCGCGAAGACCGTGGGCTGGATGAAGTGGCCCTTCCCGTACGCCCCGCCCTTCAGCTTCGCCCCGCCCGCGAGGAGCGTGTCTCCCTCCTTCCGGCCGACCTCGATGTACTCGAGCACCTTCCGCTCCTGGTCCGGCGAGGCGACCGGCCCCATGTCCGTCCCGTCCTCGAGCGGGTCCCCGACCCGCAGCTTCTCCGTGCGCGCCACGAGCTCGTCGACGACCGCGTCGTACATCTTCTGGTGGACAATCAGGCGGGAGGTCGCCGTGCACCGCTGACCCGCCGTGCCGAATGCCCCGAACATCACCCCGTCCATCAGGAGGTCGAGGTCCGCGTCATCCATCGCGACGATCGCGTTCTTCCCGCCGAGCTCGAGCCCGACCTTGATCATCTTCCTCGCCGCGCTCTCGTACACGTGCCGGCCCGTGTCCACCCCGCCCGTGAACGAGACCGCGCGGATCCCCGGATGCTGGACGATGCCGTCCCCGACGACGGACCCGCTGCCCGTGACCATGTTCACGACGCCGGGCGGGAAGCCCGCCGCGTCGAGGGCGTCCACGAACTTCGCGGCGCACAGCGGGGTGAGGGACGAGGGCTTGAACACGATCGGACAGCCCGCGATCAGGGCCGCGCCCGACTTCCACGCCGGGATCGCGACGGGGAAGTTCCACGGCGTGATGAGGCCCACGGGGCCCACGGGCATGCGGATCGTGAGGCACGCCTTGTTGGGCAGCTCGGAGGGGACGGTCTCCCCGAACATCCGGCGGCCCTCCCCCGCCGCGTACTGGAAGAAGTCGATCGCCTCCTGTACGTCCCCGCGGCCCTCGGCGAGGATCTTCCCCATCTCCATCGTGACGGTGCGGGCGATGTCCTCCTTCCGCTCCTTCAGGATCCGCGCGACCTCGAGGAGGAGTTCGCCGCGCCGCGGGGCGGGGGTCTTCCGCCATTTCTCGAACGCGCCCTTCGCGGCCTTCACCGCCGCGTTCACGTCCTCCGCGGTGCCCATCGGGAACGTCGCGAGGACCTGGCCCGTCGCGGGGTTCGTCGTCTCGAATCGCTTCCGGTCGCGCGGGTTCGTCCACTTCCCGCCGATGTAGAGGCCGGCCTCCTGAGTCATGAAGTCGACGAACGGCGGAGCGGGCCTTATATCTTCGTCCGCCGGAACGAACGAAGAAACTCAGGGGAGTTGCACG
>DATBXC010000100.1:0-2950 GCA_036514455.1 Thermoplasmata archaeon
CCCGCATCGGGATGCGGGAGGCCCAGATGGCGGAGGTCGCGACCCTGATGGGCCGCGTCGCGATGAAGGGCGAGGACCCCGCGAAGGTCGCGAAGGACGTCGCCGCCATGCGGCGGGACTTCAACACAATCCACTTCTGCTACCAGCCCGGGGTCGAGGCCCACAAGCGCTTGCGGCTGTTCGGGGCCTAGAGGACGAACGTCTCGAGTCGGGTCGCGCCGTCCACCGTGATGTACCGGCGGCTCAGCACCGCGAGCCCGCCGTGGCCCAGGGTCGCGCTCGGGTGGGCCGCGTCCAGGTCCGCAATCCCCTCGGACGTGTACGCGCCCGGCCCCGGCTCGAAGAAGTGGATCGGCACCCGGAGCACGGCGAACGCGCGGTCCCCGTCCGTCCCCGCCACGACGTACGCGCGGTAGAGGGTGAGGAGGTACGGCTCCCCCGCCGCGAGTGCGGGGAGTTCCAGCCCCGCGACGGCCGCGGGGTCCATCGGGCTCCCGACGGAAATCGAGGTCGCGAGTTCCCCCGCACTCTCGGAGAGCGCGTCGATGTACGCCGCCGCCCGGTCCGCGATGTCCTGCAGGGCGTCGTGGACGGCCCGGTCCCGCTGCGCGAGGAAGAACCCCACGATCCCCGCCAGGAGCAGGAGAGCGGCGAGGCTCATCGCGACCTTGGACGAGAGCCAGTCGAGCACTCAGGCCACGCTCACGACGACGCGGTCCCCGAGGACCTCGAGGTGCACGCGGTAGAGGCCCGCCACGAGGGATAACGGTTTGCCGTCCGGCCCCGCCATCGGGGCCGCGGGACGCTCGACGAGGACCGTCTCCTCCGTGTCCCCGCTCAGGCGGTACCGCACCGTGCTCGCGAACGGGCCGCCGACCGTGTCACCGACCGTCACGTACAGCACGGACGTGAACGTCCCACCCTGGAGGTCGAGCCCGAGGGTCTCCGCCCCGCCGCCCGCGATCAGGTACTGCTGCGCCGCCCGCGTGAGCCGGAGGATCTCCCCGCGCACCCGGGACTCCACCTGGCCGCGGTCGTACGTCGCGAGACCCGCGTAGACGACCGGCGCGGTGATCCCCGCCACGACGGCGACGATGAGGAGCTGGAGCGGCAGGCCCTCAATCCCCGCCGCGTCTCCCCGGAGGCCCATCGCGGGCTCACGACCGCACGACGAGGATGTCGTCCGTCGCGGCCGGGTACCCGGAGGCCTCTACGGTGACGTCGATCTTCGCCGTGAGCACGCCCGCCGGGACCCGGACCAGCACGTTCGAGAACGTGGCGGCCCCGTCCGCGGCCCCGTCGTCCCGGTCCGTCTTCGCGGTTCCGAGGCCCGCCCCGTTCAGGCTCACGACGACCCCCGCGATCACGTTCCCCTTCCCGTCGAAGGCCCGGACGGTGATCGTCACCGTCTTCGTGGCCTCCTGGTTCGTGGGCGCGCCCGTGATCGACACGGTCTCCGGGGTCGCCTCCACGCGGCTGATCACGTTCGGCGTCTGGATCGACAGGACCCAGCCCAGCACGATCGCGAGGGCGATCCCCGCCACGATGACGGCGATCATCAGCTGAAGGGGCATCCCCTCGATCGCTCCACGACGGTCGTTCCGGATGAGAATTCGGTGTGGCACTGCATCTCCCCCCACGGCGGCAGGATGGATGGGGCGGTTTATGAAGCTTGCCACGACTTCGCACGCGGCTCACCGCAACTTCCGGAGCCGGTAGCTCGTCCGGGTCTCCGCGGCGCGCTTGAGGGTCTCCTCGTCCGTCACGGCGGGGTCGTACTCGACCGCGGCCGCGTCGAGGACGTAATTCGCGACGACGTCCTTCACGCCAGGCTGGCCCTTGAGGGCGTTCTCGAGGACCTTCGTGCACGTCGCGCAGTCCATGCCGGAGATTCGGAACTTCACGCGGGCCATCGAAGCCACCGGAGAGGATCGAACTCCCGACCTGCGGTTTACAAAACCGCCGCTCTACCGCTGAGCTACGGTGGCAGACGCGTTCGCCATGGGCCCGAATCCTAAAAGGATTCTGGGTCCGTCCGAGGACCGCGCGACGGGACGCCTTGGAGCCCGCTGTCTCGGAACGTTTATGAAGGCCACCCCACGTATCGCCGCCCCAGGGGAGGATCCATGGCACTTCCGTGTCCGAACTGCGGCGCGGACCTGACGTTCGTCGAGGAGTACGGCCGCCAGTACTGCTACGCGTGCGGCCAGTACGCGCCGGACGGATACGGGGGCGGGAAGGGGCTGAACTGCCCGAAGTGTGGGAGCGTCCTCACGTATGTGAAGGACTACGATCGGTACTACTGCTACAAGGACCAGGAGTACGCGGCGGAGGACCTGGGGAAAGAAGCCGCGCCGCCCGCGGAGGCGCCGAAGGAGGAGGCCCCGGCGCCGCCACCGGAGGAGATCCCGGAGTTCGACGAGCTGCTCCCGCCGGAGCCGGAGGCCGAGCCGCCCGCGGAGGCCGCGGCCCCCGCACCCGAACCGTCCGCGCCGGAACCGGAGCCCGCGCCCGCCCCGGAGGTCCCGCCTGTCCCCGAGGTCGCGCCCGCCGTCCCGGCAGAGGCGCCCGCCCCGGTCGAGGCGAAGGCCCCCGAGGAAGCGCCGAGGGTGGAGCGACCCCCGATCATCGAGAAGGTGAGGCCGCCGCTCGTCGCGGAGGAAATCGCGAGGGCGAAGAAGGCGGCCCTGATGGACCTCGCAGGTGCGTACGGCCTGGAAACGATGGGCACGAAGGACGAACTGAAGGAGCGGCTCTTCCGGGAGCTCCATCGCCGGGAGCGCGAGGAGGAAGCGCGGCAGAAGGAGGAAGAGCGCCGGAGGGCGGAGGAGGCCGCGAAGGCTGCGCCCGTCGTGACGCCCGCGATTGAGGCCCCCGCACCGAGCCCCCCGCCATCCGCCGTCCCGGAAGAGTCGGCGCCCATGGCGGGCCCGGCACCCGCCGTGCCAGT
>DATBXC010000101.1:0-9792 GCA_036514455.1 Thermoplasmata archaeon
CCCGCGCGGGCGACGAGACGGCCCGCCGGGAGGCCGCGGCCCAAGAGGCGGCCCGGACCGCCGAGGCGCTGCGGTCGGCCGCAGAGGCCGAAAAGAAAGCGAACGCGGAGCACGCGTTCGACCTCGAGCGGCGGGACCGCGTGATCCGCGAGGAGGCCGCGAAGCTCACGGACGAATTCGCACGACGGGGGGCCGCCCTCAAGGCTGCGGAGGCCGAGGCCGCCGCGAAGCGCGCGAATGGCGAGCAGGAGATCGCGGCCCGCACCCGCCAGGTCGACGAGCGGAACAGAGAACTCGACCGGACCGCGGAGGCGCTCGAGGCCAAGTCCCTCGAGATGCGGGAGCGCGAGGCCTCCCTCACCGCCCTCCAGGCGAACCTGCGGGGCCTCGAGGACCGTCTCGCACGGGAGGAGATGGACCTCGACGCGACCGGGAAGAACCTGGAAGCGAAGGAGGTCCAGCTCGCGCAAGCCGCCCAGAGGAACCTCGAGGAGTCCGACCGGATCCAGTCGGAGGGGGACGCGACGCGCCAGTCCCTCGCGACGAAGGAGGCGGAGCTCCGCTCGGAGCGGGAGCGCCTGGAGCGGGAGTCGAACGCCCTCCAGGACCGCCTCGGCGCAAAGGCCCGGGAGCTGTCGGAGCGGGAGAAGGCCCTCGCCGCGAAGGAGACCGAGGCCGCGCGGGGCATGCAGAAGCTCGACGCGGACCGCACCGCGTGGTCCGAGAAGTGGGCCCGGGAGATGAAGCAGCTCGAACACACGCAGCAGGCGGTCACGGAGCAGACGCAGCGCTCGGAGAGGTTAATCGAGGAGTCCCAGAGGCGCGCCGTCGTCGCCTCGGAGGCGGAGAAGGCCACGGAGCGCAAGGCGGACGAGATGCGGTCCCTGCAGGCCCAGCTCGAGGAGCGCCGTTCCGCCGCGGAGAAGGCGGAGCGCGCCGCGGAGGCCCAGATGTCCCAGCTCAACGACGCCTCCCGCCGTCTCGGAGCCCGGGAGATCGAGCTTCAGACCCTGGCGAACGACCTTGCGGCCCGGGAGGCGAAAAACGCCTCCGTGGCACAAGAGGCGTCTCGGACCGCAGAGGAGCTGCGGGCGAGACGCGGGTCCCTGGACCATGAGGCGGCCCGGCTCGCGACGTCCGGCGCGGACCTCGAGGCCCGCCACGCGGAGCTCGACGCGCGGGCGATGGCCTCGGACGCGAAGGCGGCGGACCTCGCGCAGCGGGAGCAGGTCCTCACGACGGAGCTCCAGCGCGCCGAGAACCTGATGGAGGACCTCCACGGCAAGGAGGTGCAGCTCAACGCGCGCGAGCAGTCGATGGCCGCGGCCCAGGCGGATCTCGCGAAGCGGGAGTCCGTCCTCTCGAAGAAGGAGGCGGAACTCCGGCAGGGCCTGGAGGACCTCGGGCGGTCCCGCCAGGACGCGGAGCGGCGGGCCGAGGAGACCGGTGCGGACCGCGCCGCGGCCGCGAAGGCCCGCGAGGAGGCCATCGCCCTGAAGGCCCAGGCGGAGGCGGACAAGGCCCAGTCGGAGACGATGCAGCAGGAGGTCTCCAAGAACATGAAGTTCCTCCAGAAGAAGGCGGTCGAGGTCCTTGAGAAGGAGGAGAAGCTCCGGGTGCGGGAGGTGAAGACCGCGGAGAGGGAGCGGGCCGCCGAGACCCGGGATGAGATCCTCCGGGACAAGGACAAGGTGCTCGAGTTGGAGCGCGACGACCTCACCTCGAAAGCGGAGCGCGCACAGGCCGAGGCCGCGAAGCTGAAGGCGCGGCTCTCGGAGGCCGAGAAGGGCGGCGCCTCGACCGCGGAGGTGGAGGAATGGCGGCGGGACATCGACAACCGCGTGAAGATCGTGCAGCGGAAGGCGATGGAGCTGCTGGACCGCGAGGAGAAGCTCCGGAAGAAGGAGGAGGATCTGAAGGCGCTCGCGGAGAAGCTCGGCGTGCAGACGTGAGAGGGCGGCAACCTCTAAGCGGCCGCCGCCCCATCCCGGGCCGTGGGCTTCTTCCGGAAGCTCCTCCGCAATGCCGGGCTCGCCCCGCCGGAGCCCTTCACGCCCCCCGCGTACCCGTTCGCGGGCGAGATCCGCATGGTCCACTGGGAGTACGAGCGCCTCAGCACGGGCTGGTGGCGGGTGTCCGTGGCGTCGCCCGCGGAGTGGGAGGCGACGGTCCGGGACATGGGGGAGGGCCTCCGGCGGCAGTTCGGCCTCTACCGCACGAAGGACGGCCGGGTCGTCCCGCGGTGGAACGACCGGGCGTGGGAGGGCGTGCGGGGGGGGCTCGTCGTGGTGGGCCGATGAGGGCCCTCGACCGGTGGCGGCTCTCCCGGGACCGGCGGCGGGTTGCGCGTCGGCGGCACGCGCTCCGGGCCTACTACCGGGCCGCGGACCTGTGGCTTCCGCCGCGGCCGACGTTCCGGCAGTTCCGCGTCGCCGTCGAGCACGCGGGCGGCCCCCCGCGGTTCGTGAAGGTGGACGACCGGGTGAAGGACGCGGAGACCCTCCGCGGGTGGCTCCTCCGTCTCGCGCCCGCCCATGTGTACTTCACGACCTCGCGGTGGCTCGACCCGCAGCGGCTCGGGCCGCGGGAGTTCCGCGGAAAGCGGGCGGGATACCCGATCGCGCACAACATCCTCCTCGGCCAGGAGCTGTACTTCGACATCGACGCTCCCGGGGACCTAGGGGCGGCGAAGGAGGACGCGGCCGCGCTCCTCTCGTTCCTCCGGCGGGAGGGGCTCCGGGACCTCGCCCTCGTGTACAGCGGGAACAAGGGGTTCCATGTCCACGCGTACGACTTCGAGCCGCGGTTCCTCCCGCGCCTCCCCGAGGACCCGCGGAAGCGGGAGGCCGCCGCGCAGGCCGGGCGTGTGGACCTCGTGACCCGGATCGTGGGGGCGGGCATCGGCATCGACGTCGAGATCACGATGGACCCGCGGCGGATCCTGCGGCTCCCCGGGACCGTCCACGGAACAACCTTCAATATCTGCGAGTTCGTTGACCCCGCGGGGCTGGCCTCGTTCCGGCCCCGACACCTTCCGCAGTGAGCCGCAAGGCGATGAACGAAGCTCCTATACGACTTCGTCGTATGGAGACCGGTACACGGGGCGGCGAGGGACGGCTGCGGAGCCTCCCGCCCTATTCTATTTCCCGGCCTTCCGGAGGGCGCGGTCGAAGTCCTCGATCAGGTCGTCAACATCCTCGAGCCCGACGCTCACCCGCACGAGGCTCTCGTCGATCCCCTGGTGCCTCCGCTCCTTCGCGCTCAGCGTCCCGTGGGTCATGGTCGCGGGGTGCTCGACGAGAGTCTCCGTCCCCCCGAGGCTCACCGCGAGGGTCGCGAGCTCCACGGACTCGACGAACCGCACGCCCGCCCGGTACCCGCCCTTCAGCTCGAACGAGAGCATCCCGCCGAACCCGTCCATCTGCCGCCGCGCGAGGCGGTGCTGGCCGAACGACCGGAGGCCGGGATAGTGGACCTTCGAGACCGCGCGGCGGTCCTCGAGGTGCTCCGCGAGGACCATCGCGCTCCGGTTCTGCTGCCGCACGCGGAGCGGGAGGGTCTTCACCCCCCTCCGCACGAGGAACGCCTCGAAGGGGCCGATCGTCGGCCCCAGGATCTTGTACGTGTACCACAGGCGGTCGAAGAGGCCCCGCGTACGGGTCACGGCGACGCCCGCCACGACGTCCGCGTGGCCCCCGAGGTACTTCGTGGCGCTGTGGAGGACGACGTCGACACCGAGGTCAATCGGCCTCTGGTTCACCGGGGTCGCGAACGTGTTGTCCGCGAGGACCGTTGCGCCGACGGACCGGGCCGCCTTCACGGCCTCCCGGAGGTCCGTGATCATCATCGTCGGGTTCGCGGGCGTCTCGACGTACACGAGGTCGGTGCCGGAATCAACGGCCTCCTCGAACGCGCCCGGGCGGCGCTGGTCGACCCACGTCGTCCGGACGCCGAACCGCGGAAGGAGGCGCTCGAGCATCTCGGCGGTCGCCGCGTACGGGCTCTTCCCCGCGACGACGCGGCTGCCCGCCTTCACGAACGTGAGGATCGCGGGGGCGATCGCGCCCATCCCCGATCCCGTTGCGAGCCCGGCCGCCCCGCCCTCCAGTTTCGCGACGGTGTCCTCGAGGTCCGCCACGGTCGGGTTCCCCCACCGCGTGTAGTACGCCTTCGGCGCGATCGTGCGGGTGAACGCCGCGCCCTGCCTCGCGTCGCGGAGGCGGAACGTGGAGGACATGAAGATCGGCGTCACGAGCGGGCCCGGGCCCTCCTCCCTCCGGGGATGAATCGCGAGCGTCGCGGGGGATTTCGTCCTCGCCATGCGCGGACGCGGAACGAGGGCCGGCGGGGTAAACGTTTGGGTGCAAGCTCACTCCGAGCGGGGGTCGGCCGGAGATGGCCTGGACGTCCTCCGGAGCGCAGCCCAGATCGCCCGCAAGGGGCGCGTGACGATCGCGATCTTCCCCGTGCGGATGCCCCAGTAGACGAGCGCAGCGAACGCCCAGTACGCGGCGTACGCGACGACCTCGAGCTGGGTCGGGTTATCGTTGAATCCCACGAGCCCGCGGAGCAGGTAGCCGAGCGGGTTCGCCTCGCTGTCCGGGAACGTCTGCGTGAGGTCGTACGTCGGACCGCTGAGCCACGGGAGCACGCCCGCGTCCTGCAGCTCATGGACGCCCAAGGCGAACAGGCCCGCCGCGATGACGATGAGGAGGAGGCTCGTCGCCTGGAAGAACCGCCGGAGGTTCACCCGCCAGGAGGCGGCGAAGACGCCGTACCCGACGAACACCGCCGCGAGGAGCCCGATGCCCACGCCGACGGTGACGTCCGCGGTCGTCGAGAAGCCCGCGAGGCCCGCCATGAACAGGACCGTCTCGACGCCCTCGCGGAAGACCGCGACGAACGCCAGGGACGCGAGGCCCATCACCTGCCGCCGGTCCACGAGGGTCTCGATCCGCCGCTCGACGTGCTGCCGGATGTCTTTGGCGGCGTTCATCATCCAGAAGATCATCGACGTGAGGACGACGACCGCGAGGATTGCGGCGAAGCCCTCGAACAGCATCCCCCCCGCCGTCTCCTCGAACTCCCCGATGAAGACCGCGAAGGCGGCGGCGACCCCGACGCTGGCGACGACCGCGGCGACCGTGCCGATGTACACATACCGCCGCAGGGCGTCCTCGCCGATCTTCCGGAGGTACGCCATGACGATGCCCACGACGAGAGCGGCCTCCACGCCCTCCCGCAACCCGACGACGAGACCGGGCACCAATCCGACGACCATGTCATGCCCCGCAGATTTCGGTGCGCCGAAATAGGCTACGATACAGCTATTAGCCTACCGTATATATAGTTTAGGCCATCCGAGAGCCGGGGGCCCGCCGTCCGTAACGTCAAAAGCTTTATTCGCCATCGGCCGGTTGCAAACGAACCATGGTGCGACCCGCGACGACGAACGAGAACGTCGAGATGTACCTGAAGTACGTCTACCTCCTCACGCGCGACACGGACGGCGCTGCGCGGACCGGGAAGCTGTCGAAGGCCCTCAAGGTGTCCCCCGCGAGCGTGACGGAGATGCTCGAAAAGCTCGCGAGGACGGGCCTCGTGAAGCACGAGAAGTACCGGGGCGCGCGCCTGACGCCGAGGGGACGGCGGATCGCGGTGAGCATCCTGCAGCGGCACTGCGTGATGGAGTGGTTCCTCGCGCAGAAGCTGAAGGTCCCGAAGGGCCGCTTCCACGATGAGGCGTGCAGGATGGAGCACGCCCTGAGCCCGGACACCGCGAAGCGGCTGCGGGTCCTCACGAACCAGCCGGACACGTGCCCGTCCTGCTACGATCTCTCCCAGCTCCACTGCCGGTACCTAATCGCGAAGTGAGCCGCGGCCCTTCTCGCACGGACTACCCGAGGGAGCGGTAGCCCTCGGGCGCGATCTCCGTCTCCCGGTAGCCCAGGGACCGGAGGACGTCCTCCAGCTCCCCTTGGATCGACCGGAGGCGGGGGACGTCCTCGGGCAGCACCTCGATGCGGGCCGTGGCCCCGCGGTGCCGGATTCGGACCTGGCGGAACCCGCGGTCCCGGAGGTAGTCCTCCGCGGCCTCGACCTGGCGGAGCAGCTCGACCGTGATCGGCGTACCGTGCGGGATGCGGGAGGAGAGGCACGCGTTGCTCGGCTTCTCCCAGAACGAGAGGCCGATGTCGCGGGCGAGGGCCCGCACGCCCGCCTTCGCGAGCCCGGCCTCGACGAGCGGGTGCCAGAAGCCCGCCGCGTCCATCGCCCGGATCCCGGGCCGGACGTCCCCGAGGTCCGAGACGTTGATCCCGTCCGCGATCGCGCCGAAGCCCTCCCGCCTCGCGACCGGCACCAGTGCGTCCGCGAGGCCCTCCCGGCAGAAGTAGCACCGGTTCGCGGGGTTCCGGCGGTAGTCCTCGGAGGCGAGCTCGCTCGCCCGCAGGACCCGGAGGGGGATGCCGATCTCCTCCGCCTGCGCCCGCGCCGCGTCGAGCTCCCGCCGCGCGAGGGACTCCGTGTCCGCGAGGACGGCCAAGGCGCCGTCGCCGATTGCATCGTGCACGATCCTCGCGACGAGCCCGGAGTCGACGCCCCCCGAGTACGCGACGAGGACCCGCCGCTTCGCGCGCGCCGCGCGGACGATGCCGTCGTAGCGGTCCTTCAGATTCGCGTCCATCGCGGCCTCGGAGAAGCGCCCGCGCGGAGATAAACCCGCGTCTCTCGCCGCGGCAAAGTCCATAGCGGTCAGCGGGGATGCCCCCGCCCTTGGCCCGCCCGTCCCGCCTCGAGTGCAGCGCATGCCGCAAGGAGTACGATCCCTCCGTGCCGCGGAACGTGTGCGACTGCGGCAAGCCGCTGTTCGTCCGCTACGGGCTGGGGGCGGTCTCCCGCGACGCGCTCCTCGTGCGGCGGGACCTGTGGCGGTACCTGCCGGTCCTGCCCGTGGCCTCCGAGGACCGCATCGTGTCCCTCGGCGAGGGCGGGACCCCGCTCCTCCGGTGCCCCGCGATCGAGAGGACGTACGGCCTCCGGCAGGTGTTTGTGAAGGAGGAGGCCGCGAACCCGACGGGAACGTTCAAGGCCCGCGGGATGGCCGTAGCGGTCTCGAGGGCGAAGGAGCTCGGCCTCGCCCGCCTCGCGGTCCCGAGCGCGGGGAACGCGGGATCCGCCTTGGCCGCGTACGCGGCGAAGGCGGGCCTCGAGGCCCTCGTCGTCTCCCCGAAGGACACGCCGCTCTCGATCGTCCAGGAGACCGTGCTGTTCGGGGCCCGCCTGTTCTTCGTGGACGGCACGATTGCGCGGGCCGCGGAGATTGTGAGGGCCGTGTGCACGACCGCGGGCTGGTTCGACATGGCGACGATGTACGAGCCGTACCGGGTCGAGGGGAAGAAGACCATGGGGTACGAGCTGTGGGAGCAGCTCGGTGGGCTCCCGGACTGGGTCGTCTTCCCGACCGGGGGCGGGACCGGCGTCGTGGGGCTGTGGAAGGCGTTCCAAGAGCTGAAGGAACTCGGGTGGCACGATGGCCCGCTCCCGAGGATCGCGTTCGTGCAGGCCGCGGGCTGCGCGCCGATCGTGCGGGCGTTCGAGGTGGGCAAGGACGGCTCGGACCCGTGGAAGGACCCCGCCACGATCGCGCCGGGGCTCAAGGTCCCGAAGGCCCTCGGGGACTTCCTCGTGCTGCGGGCCGCGCGGGAGACGGGCGGGACCGGGGTGGCGGTCACGGACGACGGGATGCGCGCGGGGGTGACGGAGTTCGCCCGCCTCGAGGGGATCGGCGCGTGCTACGAGGGCGGGGCGACGCTCGCGGCCCTGCGCAGGCTCGTCGAGACGGGGAAGGTGAAGCCCGACCACACGGTCGTCCTGTTCAACACGGGGACCCCGCTGAAGAACCCGTTCCCGCCGCGACCCGCGAAGGTCTCCACGGTCGAGTCCGCGGACGAGATCCTGCGGAAGCTGGGCGGGCCGACCGCCTAACCCCGCGGTTTCATCGCCGTCCAAGAAACCCTTAATACCCTGATTACGTGCTGGATAGTAATCAAGGGAGGAGACCATGGGAGAGGGGAAACGGGAGACGTCCGGCGCCCTGTGGACGGCGATCATCGGGATCTGGGGCCTCGCGACCGGGGTCCTGATCGTGCGGCTGCTCCCGGACATCCTCCGGTCGCCGGCGACCGCGTTCCTCGTCGCCTGCCTGTCCTTCTTCGTCCTCTCGGGGGTCTTCAACCTCGTGGTAAACGTGGCCTCGCACTTTCTGAAGGACGAAGCGCCCCCAGCGAGCCGACTGGGGAATCCCGCGGTCGCGGTGTTCTACTGCACATACAACGACTTCGACCGCCGGGCGGGGGAGAGCCTCCTGGGGCTCACGTATCCGAACGCACGCATCTGGATCCTCGACGACTCGAGGGACGCGCGGGTCCGCGACGAGGTCGATGCGTTCGCACGGGACGCGGCCGGAGTCGGCCGGCCCGTCGAGGTCGTCCGGAGGCCCGCCCGACGCGGCTACAAGGCAGGGGCGATCAACGACGCCCTCCATCGCCTGCCGCCCGAGGTGCGGTACGTCGCGATCGTCGACTCCGACGAGCTCGTGGTCCCGGACTTCATCCAGGGCTGCCTGCGGCACTTCGTGCGCGAGGACATCGGGTTCGTGCAGGCCAACCACACGTGCTACAACCGAGGCGCGAGCTGGTTCACGGGTGCCCTCGGGATCGGGGTCGACCTGCACTGGCGGCACTACCAACGGTACCGGGACCGCTACGGGACGGTGAACATGCTCGGCCACGGGGCGGTCGTCCGCAGGGACGTGCTCGAGCGGGTCGGCGGCTTCCCGGAGGTGACGTGCGAGGACATCGCGTTCACCGTCACCGCGCGAATCGCGGGATACCGCGGCGCGTTTGCGGCGGACGTCGTGTGCGGCGAGACGTTCCCCGAGGACTTCGCTGCGATGCGGAGGCGGCACCTCCGGTGGTCCTGGGCCACGATCGAGTTCCTCCGGCGGTTCTCCCTGCCGTTCCTCCGGAGCCGCGCGCGATGGTACGAGAAGCTGGACCTCCTTCTGCCCTCCGTGAACCTGCCCGCGACGCTCCTGCTACTCGCGTTCCTCGGCACGGTCCAAGGCATCTCGTGGGCGGACGGGGACCTCTCCGTCTTCCGGGACCCGGTCGTGATCGCCCTCGGCGTGTTCACAAGCGTCGCGCCCCTCGCGATGTTCGTCGACCTGTGGCGGCGACCCCGGTTCGCGATCAAGGTCGTCGTGCTGAACACGCTCGCGTACCTCGCCCTGTTCCCGGTCTCCGTGGTCGGCGTCCTCCGGGGACTCGTGAGGCCCGCGGAGTTCCTCGTCACGCCCAAGGGCGCGACCGGGGCAATCGCCCTCCGCCGCGCGGCGTCGGAGTCACGCCTGGAGGTCGCCTTCGGGGCGGGGCTCCTCGCGCTCGGGGCGGGCGCGTTCGGGCCGTGGGGGCTCGCCTCGCCCCTGGCAATCGCGGCCCTGCTCACACCCCTCCTGATGGTGGGTTCGCGACGGCCACTGGTCTCTGGAAACCGAGGCGGCGGGGGCCTCTCCATGGGAGGGATGCCGTTCGCCGGCGCGAGGACCGTCTCGCCGTCCCCGTCCGCGCCCTCGGAACCGGGCGACTAGGCCCGGGCCGATCCCAGGGCCTGCCGAACCCGTGCGGCAACGGCCCGGTGCCGGGCACACAGACGACCGGATTCGACCTGCGCGCGAATCAGCTCCGCCTGCCAGTGCGCGTTGAACAAGCGGCAGTCCGGGTCCTCGCAGAA
>DATBXC010000102.1:0-2753 GCA_036514455.1 Thermoplasmata archaeon
TTGGTACGCGCCCCTGTAGAGCTGGGCACCCGTCAGCCTAGTGGTCGCGGGGACCGGAATCCTGAAAGGCGCACGAGAAATGCAGGTGGGGGGCGGTTCCCATGACCGTGCGTCGGTTCAGTGCCGAGGAGAAGCGGACGATCGTGACGGCCTACCTGTCCGGCGGTCGGATGGCGGAGGTCTGCCGCGAGCACCAAGTGTCCGCCCCGACCGTGTACCAGTGGCGGGACCGCTTCCTCGAGGGCGGGTCGAAGGCCCTCGCCGGGGACACCCCGTCGAAGCGGGAGGCCCTCCTGGAGCGGGAGAACGCGCGCCTCCGGGACGTCGTGGCCGAGCTCATCCTGGCGAACGACGTCTTAAAAAAGGGGTCTCGCGGGAACGGAGGCGGGTGGCGGTGACCGAGATGGTCGGCCGCGGGATCGCCGTCTCCCGCGCCTGCGCCCTCGCGGGGATCCCCCGGAGCACGCGCTACTACGAGCCGCGGCCGCGGGCGTCGCGCCCCTTCAACCCGGGGATCCGCACCCTGGTCCTCGAGACCGCCGAGGAGCGGCCCTCCTTCGGCTACCGCCGCGTCACCGCCATGGTCCGCCGCCGCCTCCGCGTGGCGGTGAACGAGAAGGCCGTGCGGCGGATCCTGAGGGCCGAGGACCTCCAGCTCCCGCCGTGCGTCGTCCCGCGCCACCGGGTGCGGAAGCACCCCGGCCGCCAGATCACGGAGCGACCGGACGTCGCCTGGCAGCTGGACATGAAGCACGTGTGGTGCGGCCGCGACGGGTGGGCGTACCTCCAGAACGTCGCGGACACCTGCACGGCGGAGTGGCTCGGGTACGTGTTCGCGAAGCGGTGCGGGTCGAGGGAGGCGAACGCCCTCCTGGACCGCGTCGTCCAGGAGCGGTTCCCGGAGGCGTGCCTCGCCCCGGGCACTCGGCTGCGCGTGGACAACGGGCCCGCGTACCGCAGCGACGCGTTCCGCGAACATGCGCGGGCCCTCGGCCTCGACCTGGAGTTCATCCAGGTGCAGACGCCGGAGGACAACGGCGTCGTCGAGTCGCTCCACGCCGGCCTGGGCCGGGACTACCTGAACGCGCTGGTCTTCGACACGTTCGCGGAGGCCGAGGCGTTCCTCGCCTGGGCCTTCGAGGACTACAACGGCGTCAAGCCGATGCGGCGCCTCCGGTGGAGGACGCCGCGGGAGTATCACGAGGAGGTGGTGAAGAGTGTCAACTGAACGGACTCAAGAGGTGCCCAGTCCGGGAGGTCGCATACCAATAGTCGAGAGGAAAAAAAGAGGGGGAGGAGGGGTTGATCGTCAGGGCCGGCGCAGGAGCTTCATGAAGCCGCCGGACTCGCAGATCGTGAGCTTGCGCTCCGTGGCAATGCGCTCGAACTCGGACCAGTCAATCGTCTCGAGCTTCTCGTTCGTGCCCTTCGCGAACCGGATCGTCTGCGTCCCCCGCACGCGCGATGGCACGAGGCCCTTCTGCGTGGCTATTCTCCTTGCCTCTTCGAAGGTGATTGGTTGGAGGCCGGTCATGTCCATCCCTTTCTGGCATCCGCCTGTATGCCGAGTACTCTATTTATGTCTTCCGTTTGTCTGACAAGAGCCGCGGTCGACGTCTGACAAAGGGCACAGAAGCCCCTTCTCTCCCCTGAGAACGGGCGGGGAAGCCTTATCCGCTCCGGGGCCGGAATGGCGATGTCATGCCTGCCACGACCGCCCTGTTCAACGGTGTCGAGGTCCCCCTGACCGCGCTCTTCCGCGAGTTCGTCGAAGCGAACCAGGGGAAGGTCCTCGGAGTCGCCGTCGGGGACGGAGCCGGGAACCCCCTCGCCGCGCACTTCGAGTCGAACGTGAACATCGGCCGCCTCTGCGGGCTCGGGGGGCGGCTCCTCGAGTCCGGCGCGATCATCGGCGAGTGCCTGGACCTCCCGGGCCCGAGCATCGCGCTCCTCAAGGGCGAGAGCTACCACCTCTACCTGTGGCGCGTGCCGGTGATGGGCGGACCGCTCGTGTGCGTCGTCCGCCGCGGGACGGAGACCCTGGAGACGCGTTTCCGGGCTCTCGGGAACCGCGTCTCGGAGATCCTCTCGCCGCCCCCGCCGCGGTGAAGAGTCTCACGACCCGGGCTTCGTGCGATCCGTCAGAGGAGACCCTCCGCCTTCCTCCTTCTTCCGGTCCGAGCCCCCTCTTTGGCAGGGCTCAGATGACAGGCGATTCCCTAAGAGGGGTAAGAGGAGCCTAAGAGGAGCCTAAGGGCGGCACCGAAGCAGGAGTCGATTAGGACCGGAACCGGGTGAGGGCGGGTCCGGAAAGAGAGTTCGCGAGTGGGGCGCAGGGCCGGGACCGGGCTCAGACGGTGGCGAGGGGGACGCCATCCAGGATGATCTCGATGCGCGCGGAGGCGAGCCCGAAGAACCGCAGGGTGAGCCGTCGCGGGGGCGAGAACGGGAGCGGGATGTCCGCGGTCTTCTGCGGGCCCCACACCCGCGTGCGGTGGACCTGCCGCCCGTCGATGAGGACCTTGGCGAGGCCCCCCCTCATGGAGTAGTCCACCTCGACGAAATGCCTCGGTTCTCCGGGGAAGTTGATCACCGCGGCCACGTGGTAGCCTCCGCGGGCGGTGACCTCCACGCGGGGCGTCGCCGTGTCCATGGCGGTCCCGGAGTCCGTGCTGGCGGGGAATGGCGGGGGGGCCTGGTATGGCGGAGGCGGGGCGAGCGTGCGCCGCTCCTGGTCGCGGACTCGTCCCCAG
>DATBXC010000103.1:0-6541 GCA_036514455.1 Thermoplasmata archaeon
CGTAAGGTCCTCGACAGCCGCGGGGAGGCGACCGTGGAGGTCGACGTCGTGGTCGATGGCGTGGTCGGCCGCGCCGCGGCCCCGAGCGGGGCGAGCACTGGCGGCCACGAGGTCCGCGCGTTCCCGGAGGGCGGGGCGGACGCGGGCGTCGAGCGGTTCCGCGAGGACGTGGAGGCCCGCCTGATCGGTCTCGACGCGACCGCGCAGAGGGACGTGGACCGGCTCCTGCACGAGATCGATGGCACGCCCGACTTCCGCCGCCTCGGCGGCAACGTCGCGACCGCGACCTCCCTCGCCGTCGCGAAGGCGGCGGCCGCCGCCCTCGGGCTCCCCCTGTACCGGTACGTCGGGGGCGCGCTCGCGCACCGCCTCCCGCACCCGATGGGGAACGTGATCGGCGGGGGCCGCCACGCGATCGGCGGGACGACGATTCAGGAGTTCCTCGCGGTCGCCCGCGGGCCGACCGCGGCCGCGTCCGTGTTCGCGAACGCGCGGGTCCACCGGGCGGTGCGGGAGATCCTGCGGTCGAAGCTTCCGACGGGGCCGCTGGGCCGCGGGGACGAGGGCGCGTGGGTCGTGCCGCTCGACGACGAGGCCGCCCTCGCCGTGCTCGTCGACGCGTGCCGCGCGGTGTCCAAGGACGTCGGGTTCGAGGTCTCCCCCGCCGTGGACTTCGCGGCCTCGGAGTACTTCCGGGACGGCGCGTACCGGTACCGCTCGCGGGCCCTGACGCCGGACCAGCAGGTGGAGTTCGTCGCGGACCTCGTGGACCGGTACGGCCTCTGGTCCGTGGAGGACCCGCTCGACGAGGACGACTTCGCGGGCCACGCGCGGCTCACCGCCCTCGTCGGGTCCCGGTGCCACGTGATCGGGGACGACCTGTTCGCGACGGACACGGAGCGGCTCCGGAAGGGGATCGAGGCGCGCGCCACGAACGCTATCCTTATTAAGCCGAACCAGATTGGCACGCTGTCCGACGCGAAAGCGGCGGTCGATCTGGCCCACCGCCACGGGTACGCGACGGTGATGTCCCACCGCAGCGGGGAGACGACGGACGACACGATCGCGCACCTCGCGGTCGCGTTCGGATGCCTCGCGATCAAGACCGGCGCTGTGGGCGGGGAGCGGACCGCGAAGCTGAACGAGCTCATCCGGATCGAGGAGGAACTCGCCGGAGGATAGGATGCAGGAAGAGGAACGGATCGGGGCGGAAGGGCTCCTCGTGACCGAGGACGTCTACCTGACGAGCGGAGTCCACATCGGCACGCAGCAGAAGTCCGCCGACATGATGCCGTTCATCTACAAGGTCCGCAGCGACGGCCTGTACGTCCTCGACATCAAGAAGACGGACACGCGGATCCGCGTGGCCGCGAAGTTCCTCGCGCGGTTCCCGCCGGAGAAGATCCTCGTCGTCGCGGCGCGGCAGTACGGCCAGAAGCCCGCTCGGCTGTTCGCGAAGGCGATCGCGGCGCAGGTGCTCGCGGGCCGGTTCGTGCCCGGGACCCTCACGAACCCGCAGCTCGAGGAGTACATGGAGCCCGAGGTGCTCCTCGTCACGGACCCCGCCGCGGACCAGCAGGCACTGTGGGAGGCGCTGAACGTCGGGATCCCCGTCGTCGGGCTGTGCGACGCGAACAACGAGACCCGCAACGTGGACGTCGTCGTCCCGACGAACAACAAGGGGAGGCGGGCCCTCGCGACCATTTACTGGCTCCTCACCCGCGAGGTCCTGAAGGAGCGCGGCGCGGTGAAGTCGGACGAGGAGTTCGCGCAGACGATCGACGACTACGAGGCGTCCATGTAGGGAGGGCGATGCGCTACCCGGCCGTGGCCGGACAGTTCTACGAACGGGATGCGACGGCGCTCCGGAAGCAGATCGACGCGTGCTACCGCCACCCCATCGGGCCCGGGAGGAAGCCCGCGGTCGCGCGGGACGGGCCCCGCACCCTCCGCGGGATGGTCGTCCCGCACGCGGGCTACATGTACTCCGGCCCCGTCGCCGCCCACGCGTACGCGGCCCTCGCGCGGGACGGGCTGCCGCAGGCCTTCGTGGTCCTGGGCCCGAACCACACGGGCCTCGGGGCCGCGATGGCCCTTGGCGCCCACGACTGGGAGACCCCGCTCGGCGTCGCGGAGTACGACCGGGACCTCGGGGCGCGGATCCTGAAGGACCCGGTCACGGAGGACATCATCGCGCACCGCCACGAGCACAGCATCGAGGTCCAGCTCCCCTTCCTGCAGGACCTCGCGGGGACCGTGCGGTTCGTCCCGATCTGCATGGGCCTCCAGGACTACCGCGACGCGGTCGAGGTCGGGGGGATTGTGCGGGACGCGATCGCGGGGCGGGACGTCGTCGTCCTTGCGTCCACGGACTTCTGCCACTACATCCCGAAGGCGGAGGCGGCGCGGCGGGACCGCATGGCGATCGACAAGATCCTCGCGTTCGACGTGCGGGGCTTCTACCGCACGGTCCAGGAGAACGACATCTCGATGTGCGGGTACGGGCCCGCGATGGCGATGATGACCGCGATTGGCTCCGCGAAGCCGGAGCTCCTGAAGTACGCGTCCTCCGGCGACGTCACGCCGATGGAGGACGTCGTCGGGTACGGCGCGATCGCGATGCGGGCGTAGGCGCTCTCGGGCAATTCGTTTCCGACTTCAATCCATCGCGCAAATGATTCTCACCCCGAATAATGGGGGCGACACCCCTACATACCGACCCCGGTAGTCGTCGCGACGTTCGCGATGCCCGTCGTCACGATGTCCGAGATCCGGACGGCCCTCCGGGCAACCGTGGGGCGCCGCGGGATGTCCGAGGAGGACATCTGCGCCCTCGCGGACTACCTGATCTCGTTCTTCGGGTTCGACTCCGAGGTGATCGACAACCGCCTCGACATGGACGACCGCGACGTGTTCTACATGCTCGAGGAGGCGGGCCTCCTGTCGACCCGCCAGGAGGAGATCCACATCCGGAAGGGGAAGCTGTGGCGGATCCACTACTGGATCCTCCGGGCGGACCGGATCAAGGAGCTCGCCTCGGCGACCCACATCAAGGCGGACAGCGACGTGTTCGCCGTGTACGACGGCCTGCCCGAGGAAGCGTGGGCCCGCGCGCCGCTCCCGAAGTGACGGGGTCCGCGGCCCGCACGTTCTCCGGGAGGCGAACGTCCGGAATAGGTCTTTATAGGCGCCGTCCGTAGTGCGCGGGGAACCCATGGTGAACCTGCTCGACCTGTTCGAGGTCGTCCTCGTGGTCGCGGTGTGGACCGCGATCATCCAGGTCCTCGAGCGGCGCGGGATCCTCGCGAAACGGAACCTCGTCGCGATGGGCCCGTTCCTGATGGTGAAGACCCGCCGCGGGCGGGACTTCATCGACCGGACCTCGCGGTTCCGGCGGGTATGGCGGGCGTTCGGGGACCTCAGCATTGTGATCGTCGGGCTCACGATGGTGGGCATCACGGCCCTCCTCGTGTGGGAGGCGACCCTCGTCGGGAACATCCCGCCGGACCGCGCGCCCTCCCCGGAGCTGCTCCTGGGGATCCCGGGCCTCAACCCGGTGATCCCGCTAGGGTACGGCATCTTCGCGCTCGTGATCGCGGTGGGCATCCACGAGTTCTTCCACGGGATCCTAGCTCGGGTCGCGAAGGTGAAGGTCGAGAGCCTCGGGCTCCTGTTCTTGGTGTTCCCGATCGGCGCGTTCGTGGAGCCCGCGGAGGCGGAGATGAAGGAGCTGCCGCGGCGGGAGCGCGCGCGGATATACTCCGTCGGTGCGGGGATCAACATCCTCCTCGCCCTCCTGTTCGGCGTCCTGTTCAGCTCGATGATGCTCTCCGTGCAGCCTGTCGCGCCCGGCGTCGGGATCGTCGCGTACTCCTCGGAGACGTCCCCCGCCTTTGTGGCGGGGATCCCGGTGGGCAGCATCATCACGTCCGTGAACGGGACCGCGACGCCGACGCCCGCGATCCTCCGGGCCGTGACGGCCCGCTCGCAACCAGGGGACGACGTCACCGTGGTCGCGTGGAAGAACGGTGCCTCGCAGACGTACACGGTCCGTCTCGGGAACGACAGCGGCGTCCCGATCCTAGGGATCCGCGGCCTGAACACGCAGACCTCGATCTACCACCCGTTCACGGACCTCGACGCGTACGGCGGGGTCCCCGGGTCCCTGCTCACGTACATCTCGCTCCCGTTCATCGGGTACGCGCCCCTCCAGCCGCCCCTCACGGACTTCTACGTGATCACGGGCCCGTGGGGTGCGGTGCCTTCGTCGGTGTTCTACTTGCTCGCGAACGCCCTGTATTGGCTGTTCTGGCTGAACCTGATGCTCGGGGCCACGAACGCCCTCCCCGCGGTCCCCCTGGACGGCGGGTTCGTGTTCAAGGACGGCGTTGAGGCGCTCCTGGCACGCGCGCGGAAGGGCCTGGCCCCGGAGCGGCGGGAGCGGATCGTGCGCACCGTGAGCTACGCGTTCGCGTTCCTGATCCTCGCGTTGATCCTGTGGCAGGTCATCGGGCCGAGGATCTAGTGGGTGACGACCTCGAACCCGCCCTCGTCGAAGATTAGCGGGTAGTACCCGCGGCGGTGCGCGGTCTTCCGCATCTTCACGACGCTGAGGAAGAGGTTCACCTGCCGGTCGTCCCGCCGCAGGTCGAGGTGGAGGATGCCGTCGGAGAGGAACTCCTCCCCGTTCACGCAGAACCGGTTCGAGTCCTGCTCCATCTCCGCAATCAGGAACGTCGTGATCTCGAGCTCCCGGAGCCACTCGAAGAACCGGAACAGGTCGTCCCGCGGGTCGTCGAACTTCGCCATCACCTCGAGGACTGGGAGGGAGTCGATCGCGAGGACCGACACGTCCATCGTCTTGTCGAGGTTGTCGACGTACATCTTGAAGACCTCGAGCCAGGACTTGCTCGAGAGCTGCTTCAGCTTCTTCCGGATCAGCCCGAGGTCCAGCACGCTCAGCTTCGACTCGAGGCCCTTGATGTCCATCCCGAGGCCCGCGACGTTCTCCAGGAGGCTATCCCGGGACTGCTCGAGGGTGACGTAGACGCACCCGAGCCCGTCGTTCTTCGCGTTGTTGTACAGGGTGTTGAACGCGACGGAGGACTTCATCGTGCCCGGCTTGCCCGCGATCAGGACGATGTGGGACCTCGGGATCCCGCCCTGGAGCTGCTCGTCCAGGCCTCGGATGTACGTCCGGATGCGGGGCACGGGCATGGGGGCCTCCCGCGAGCATGCGGAAGGCGGGAGATAAAGATTCCCGGACGGTTCTCCGCGGCGGCAACCACGGCCTACGTCCGGACCTCGGCGCCCACGATGCCGAGGATGCCGCCGACGACGACCAGGACGCCCTCGAGGCTGAGCCGCCCGCTCACGACGATGATCACGACGCCGATGATGATCGTGAGGAGGCCGCCTGTGCTCATCCGTCCCTTGTAGATGAACGCCCCGCCGAGGATCGCGGCGATCCCGAGGATTACGTCCACGAGGCGCTGCGCGACGAGGTCCACCGTGATGCTCTGGTTCCGCCCGAACTGCAGGGCCCCGACGATCACGAGGATCCCGCCGATGAGGGCGAGGAGGAAGCCCAGGATCGCGAGGAGCCGGCGCTCCGTCATGGCGGGCGAGTAGCGCCCGCGGTTATTTCACCCTTGCGCGGTGTGTCATCCCTTCTCGAGGCCCGCGAGCGCGAAGATCCCCTGGGGGAGGCCGTGGTACGCGTCCTTCCCGCGGTACATCCGCAGGGTGCGGAACGCGGCCTCGAGCCGGAGCTCGCCCGCCATGCGGCCGGGGTGCTCGTTCAGCGTCGGGGCGGTGAGCGCGATGCGCGCAGGGCCGAGGCGGGCGAGGAGCCCGTGGAGCAGGTCCCCCGCGACCTCGGCGTTCGCGGGGTTCACGACCCACGGCCCGATCTCCGCCGAGCCGCCGTCCGCGTTCGCCACGGCGTATCCGCGGACGCCGCCCTCGTCCCGCGCGACGAGGAAGTGCTCCGGGAACTCCTGGAGCAGCCGCGCGAGGAGCGCCTCCCGCCGCGCCCCGAAGTAGAAGGAGTCGAAGTGGGCGATCGCGGCGAGGTCCCCCGCCGTCGCGGGCCGGACGCCCCCCGCGGCGCCCGATGCGGCCACCGTCCCGTGGTACCGCACGTTCTCGTACTCCCCGCGGAACCCCAGGCGCTCGTAGAACGGGACGACGTGGAGGTACGCGTTCAGGCGCGCGGTCTCCACCCCGCGGGCGTCGAGGAAGTCGAGGGTCCGCCGCATCAGGGCCTCGCCGACGCGCTTCCCGCGGGCGTCCGGGTGGACGATCACGGCCCCGATGAACGCGAGCCTCCCGTACGCGGTCGAGCACGTGAGGCCGACCCGCTTCCCGCCGAGGACCGCGACGAAGCAGCCCTCCGGCTCGAGGGCCCGCAGCCGCTCGAGGTCGGCCACCGTGTAGCCCCAGCCCTCGAGGTCCGTGAGCCGGACCGCCCAGCTCAGGTCCCGTCGCGTGAGGACCCGGACGTCCGCTCCCGCCATCGCGCCACCCTCGCCTTCAGCTC
>DATBXC010000104.1:0-9632 GCA_036514455.1 Thermoplasmata archaeon
TCGTGCCGCTCCGCAGGTCGAGCGCCACGACCCCGACGACCTTCCCGCCCTCCGTGAGGAGCTGGGTCACGAACCACTCGTCGAGCCGCTCGACGTTGTCGTACTTCAGCGAGGTCTGGAAGAGGGTGTGGAGGAGATGGAAACCGACCTTGTCCGCCGCGAACACGGTCCGCTTCACGGACATCCCGCCGAACGCCCGCACGGCCACCCGCCCGTCCGGCTCCCGCGACCACGGGCAGCCCCAGTGCTCGAGCTGGACGACCTCCGCGGGGGCCCGCCGCACGAAGAACTCCACCGCGTCCTGGTCCGCGAGGAAGTCGGACCCCTTCACGGTGTCGAACCCGTGCATGTCGTAGGAGTCGTAGTCACGGAGGACCGCGGCGGTCCCGCCCTCCGCGGAGACCGTGTGGCTCCGCATCGGGTACACCTTCGAGACGACCACGATCCGGAGGGATCGGCCCGCCTCCGCAGCCGCGATCGCCGCGCGGAGCCCCGCCGCGCCGCCGCCCACGATGACGAGGTCATAGGCCAGGCGGTCCACGGCCCGGGCAAACTCGGAGGCGGTATAAATCTTCGGTAAGGGTCTCGACAGTAATTACGCGCGGTGACAACGTAGCTACGGGGTCACCGCTCCTCTTCCGGCGGGAACTGCTCCCGGCGCCGCGCGTCCCGCCCGAGCTTCCAGTTCAGACCGATCGCGGCGAGGAGGCCCGCGGCGGTGAGGCCCGCGGTGACCTCGAGGACGGGGAACGCGTTCGACGGGAGCGGGGGCGGCGGGACCGAGATGCCGGCGGCCTCGACGCGAAGGGAGCCCTGGAACAGGGGGTCCGCGGGGTCCCCGAACCAGGTCGACTCGGTGGTGAGGTTGAACGCGATGCGCAGGTTGACCGGCGCTCCGGTGGCGGGGACCAGGATGGGCGGGCCCGCGTACGGCGGCCCGACCCCGAACTGGCGCGCGGCGCTCCCGGTGTTCCGGAGCGTGAGGTTCAGGACCTGGCCCGGGCCGATGTCGATGGCCCGCGGGTCGATCCCCGTCGCGGTGAACGTGATGTCCCGGTCCTCCGGGGCCGTCACGTTCATCAGGCCCTCCATCCCGAGCACGCGGTGGTTCCCGACGAAGCACCAGTAGAACACGCCCTGGGAGGTCGTGTTCGTCCAGAACGTGAGGTCCGCGTACGCCTGCGGGTCGATCGTCCCGGTCTGCAGGTTGTACGGCGCCCCGATCGAGAAGCCGTGGACCGTCGTCTCGTTGTTGTACGCACGCAGCGTGACCTTGAGCCCCTCTCCGAACTGGAGCCGGGAGGGATGAACGGACCAAGGCTTCTCGGGGCTCGCCCCGCCGCTCTCCTCGAACTCGACCGGAACCACGAGGCCCGCGCCGCCCGGCGGCGGGGGCGGGGGCTGCTCTGAGGGGGGAGGGCCGTACGGGACATCCTGGGAGCCCGCCGCGAACACGACGACCTCGCCGTGCATCTGGGAGTGCCCCAGGCCGCAGAACTCCGCGCACTGGAGCGTGTACGTCCCGGGGCGGTCCGCCCGGACCCAGAAGTGGTTCACGATCCCCGGGACCGCGTCGATCTTGATCCCGAGGTCCGGCACGTAGAACGAGTGGATCACGTCGTTCGACGTGACGTTGAGGAAGAACGTCAGGCCCTGTTGCACGTACAGCGTCCCCGTCGAGCTGATGTTCGTGGTCGTCATGTTCCAGTCCGGGTACTTGAACAGCCAGGCCCACTGTACGCCGATCACGTCGATCGTGTAGTCCGACGACGCGGGCCGCTCGATGCCCGGGAGAGCAACGAGGGTGGCGGTCGCCACCGCGGCGAGGATGATGACCGGGCCGACCGTCCAGGCGAACTCGAGGCGGCGGTCGTTCGTCTTGGGGTGTCCCTTCGGCGGGCGCCACCGGGGCGAGTCGCGGTACCACTTCACCGCGAGGAGCAGCAGGACGTGGACGAAGATCGCGATGATCAGGGCCAGGACCAGGATGATCAGGAACAGCTGGAGAATCGCCTGCTGTACCGGGGACGCGGCGTCGAGCGCCGCCGCCGTAGGGGCGAGGGCGATGGCCCCGCCAAGGACCAACAGCAACCCGAAAACCCGGGCGCCCAGACGTCGCACGCGCGGCCCAAAGCTGGGCTTGATAAAAACCTTTGGACGCGATGGATTCGCGGACGCGCGCATGGCAAGCTTCATTACAGAGCGCCGTTTTCGCGCGCCCGAAGATTCTTGGCCACCGTACACGCGGCGGTTGAGCCGACCCATACAGAGGAAGCGCACCACGGCAGCATCTGGCCCTTCGTGATCGGGACCGGAACCGGAATCGGGTTCGGCGGCATGATCGTCTGGTTCCCCTTCACGTTCGTGGGCCTCGCGGTCATCGTCGCGGGCCTGGCGGGCTGGCTCCTCGAGGACGCGCGCGGGATCAAGTTCGGGGAGGTCACGACCCCGACGGAGCCCGGGATCTTCCGGGTCGTGAGCACCCGCAAGCTCGGGATGTGGGTCTTCATCGCCTCCGAGATCCTGTTCTTCTCCGCGATCATCGGGAACTCCCTCGCCCTCCGGACGCGGGCAGCGTGGTGGCCGACGCCGGGGGTCGACTCCCCGCTGAACATCCCGATCACGGCCGTGAACACGTTCATCCTGATCACGAGCAGCTTCACGATGGTCCAGGCCCTGAAGGGGATCGAGCGGGGGAACCTGCTGCACTTCCGGCTCGCCCTCCTCGCGACCCTGCTCCTCGGGCTCACGTTCGTCTCGATCCAGGTGTTCGAGTACAACAAGCTGTTCTTCGAGGAGCACCTGACCCCGTGGCAGAACCCGATCGCGCCGGAGCTCGCGACGTTCGGGACGACGTTCTACATGCAGACGGGGTTCCACGGGGCCCACGTGAGCGGCGGGGTCATCGGGCTCGCGTACCTGAACGTCAAGGCATGGAAGAAGGACTGGTTCACGCCGAAGAGCCACGAGGCGGTGGAGCTCGTCGGGCTGTACTGGCACTTCGTGGACATCGTGTGGATCTTCCTGTTCCCGCTCGTGTACCTGATCTGAGGGTTGCCATGGCGATGGAGACGCAGGGACCGGGGATGGCGGCGGTGGCGAAGGCCGCCCACGAGGTGAAGAAGCCCTACGCGCTCGTGTTCCTCTTCCTCGCGATTGTCACGGTCCTTGAGATCCAGATCCCCACGTACGGGGCCTCCGTGCTCGGCCTCCTGAAGACGGAGCAGATCATCCTCCTCATGGCGACCGCGGTCGCGAAGGGTTCCTTCGTCGCCCTCTACTACATGCACCTGAAGTACGAGCCCCTCGTCCTGAAGTACCTCCCGATCGTGCCGCTGGTCCTCGTCGCCATCCTCGTCCTGACGCTGGTCGCATGACGCACACCCCCGAGTCCCGCATCGCAGGAGGCGCCTGACATGGCCGTGGCGGGGGAGACCCGCGCGTACGGGAGGACGCCGCGGTCCCGGTTAAAGCGGTGGCTCACGACGACGAACCACAAGGACATCGGGATCCTCTACATCGTGACGTCGTTCGGGTTCTTCATCGTCGGCGGGGTGCTCGCGCTGCTGATGCGGACGAGCCTCGCGTACCCCGGGCAGTCGATCGTGGACAACGGGACGTACAACCGGCTCTTCTCCACGCACGGCACGACGATGATCTTCCTGTTCATCATCCCCGTGCTGACGGGCTTCGGGAACTACTTCGTGCCCCTCCTGATTGGGGCGAGGGACATGGCGTACCCGAGGATCAACGCGCTCGGGTATTGGCTCCTCCCGCCCGCCGGGATCCTGATCTACCTCGGGAACGCGCCCGTGGGGTGGACCGGGTATGTGCCCCTGTCGATTCAGGAGAGCGCGAGCGTGAACTTCTGGATCGTCGGCCTCCTGATCGTGGGGACGTCCACGATCCTCGGCGCGATCAACTTCATCGTGACGATCTTCAAGCTCCGCGCCCCCGGGGTCACGTTCCGGAACCTCTCCCTGTTCGTGTGGTCCGTCCTCGTGACCGCGTTCATGGTCGTCATGGCCACGCCGGTCCTCGCGGCGGGCCTCACGATGGTCCTCGCGGACCGGCTCCTCCACACGTGCTTCTTCAACACGTTCGCCGCGTGCGGCGGCTCCCTCGGGGACCCGATCCTGTACCAGCACCTGTTCTGGTTCTACAGCCACCCCGCCGTGTACATCATGATCCTGCCCGCCATGGGCATGATCTCCGAGGTGATCCCGGTGATGAGCCGGAAGCCCATCTTCGGGTACCGGGCGATCGCGTACTCGACCGTCGCGATCGGGCTCCTCGGGTTCACCGTCTGGGTCCACCACATGTTCACGACGGGCATCGACCTGACCGTGCGGATCCCGTTCATGATCGCGACGCTCACGATCGCGGTCCCGTCCGGCGTGAAGGTGTTCAACTGGCTCGCGACGATGTGGGGCGGGAAGATCCTGCTGAAGACGCCGATGCTGTTCGCGATCGGCTTCCTCTCCATGTTCGTGATCGGCGGGATCTCGGGCGTGTTCCAGGCCTCGATTCCCGTGGACTACCAGGTGCAGGACACGTACTTCGTCGTCGCGCACCTCCACTACGTCCTGTTCGGCGGGTCCGTCCTCGGGCTCTTTGCGGGCACGTACTTCTGGTACCCGAGGATGGCGGGCCGGATGTACGACGAGCGCCTTGGGAAGCTCCATTTCTGGCTCACGATGATCGGCCTGAACGTGGTGTTCTTCACGATGCACTTCCTCGGGCTCATGGGGATGCCGCGGCGGTACGCGACCTACACCGCGCTCCTGCCGTTCCAGCCCCTGCTGCTCCCCCTAAATCAGCTCGCGACGATCGGCGCGTTCATCCTCGCGTTCGGGCAGCTGCCGTTCATCTACAACATGATCAAGAGCCGCTGGGTCGGGCGGGTCGTCGTGGAGGACCCGTGGGCGGACCGCGGGATGCAGCCCTGGAAGTCCCCGCTCGAGGAGCCGACCGCGCCGGCGACGAAGGCTCATCCCGGCGGGGGGAACGGCGGGACATGAGGCTCCGGTGGACGCGGTTCCAAATTCTCGCGATGGCCTCCGTGATCGGGGCGTTCGCGCTCGTCGTGGCGGGCGGCTTCGTGACGCAGACGGAGTCCGGCCTGGGGTGCCCGGACTGGCCGCTGTGCGGCGGGAACGTCGTGCCGGACTGGGGCAGCCCGACGATGGTCACGGAGTGGACCCACCGCACGGTGGCGGCGGTCGTCGGCATCCTCGTCCTCCTCACGACGATCTTCGCGTGGCGGGACCGAAGGGACGAGCGTCGGATCCTGTTCGCAGCGTCGATGAGCTTCATCCTCGTCGCGATCCAGGCCGCCCTGGGCGGGGCGGTCGTGCTGTCCGCGCTGAACCCGGGCCTCATCGTCGTCCACCTCTCGTTCGCGGCCGCGTTCTTCGCGATGACGGTCGCCACCGCGATCCTCGCGTTCGTGCTCCCGCCTCCGAAGCCGGTCGAGAGCCTCGAGACGCCCGAGCGGGCGGGCGTCGTCGAGGGGAAGACGCAAGCCTGAGCCCTGGCGGGGAATCGAGACCTTCGCGGACCGCCTCCCTCGGGCGATCCGTTGTTTCTGCGGTCTATAAATATCGCCACGACCGTAGAACCCGCGATGCAGAAGGGCGACGTCCGGGCCGTCGAGAACCCGATCAGCGCGATCTTCGACCTCGCCGAGGACGTCGAGTCCCGGGCCCCGAGGATCCGGGTCACGATCCAGTACGCGCGGACGTTCATCGCGTTCGGCCTGATCCTGAACGGCCTGATGATCGTCCTCCTGGCGGGGGCCCCGCTCGTCGCCTTCCTGATGACGATCCTCGTCTTCCTCCTCATGTACCTCCGGAAGTGGACGGGGGAGGGCGTCGGCCGCACGGTCCTCCTCCTGCTCGCCGTCGTGGCGGGCGTGATCGACGTCCTCGCGTTCCGGGCCACGGTCCTCCTGGGCCTCGTCCTCGTGCCGTTCTACTTCCTGGGGCTCGTCGCCCTCGGGCTGCTGCGGGAGGTCCACGACTTCTTCGACTACTACGCGCTCCGCCACCGGATCCTGAAGAGCGTGCGGGACGCGGACCCCGTCGCGGTGATCCCGCCCGGGCGGGACGCGACCCAGCGGATCCTCACGTTCCTGGGGTCCCGGAGCCAGGAGCTCCAGGCCCTCCTCCAGACCCCGGGGGCCGCCGCGGTCCCCGCGATGCTCCGGGGGCTGAGCGGGATGATGTACCAGTTCGACGCGTACCTCCAGCGTCGGCCCGCGGGTCTCGCCGGGCTCCTCGGGTTTGGCTCCCCCGGCTTCTCGGTGTTCGTGAAGTCGTTCCCGGGCCCGCCCACGGCGACGGACCTCCAGGCGATCAAGCGGGCCGTCGAGGACATCTCCGCGGCGACGACCGTGCCGCCCGCGCGGGTGATCGCGGTGTGGCGGGCGGAGGGCGACGCGCGCCTCTCGGACGAGGCCTACGAGTTCGTGACGAAGGAGGTCGTGCGGACGACCCGCCTCGGGACCGTGTTCTCGTGCTCCCTCGAGTCGATCGCGGAAACGCCCGACGGCACGTACGACTTCATCCCGTACGTCACGGAGATTGCGGGTGCGGCGGCCCTGCCCCAGGCGGGCTGACGGTCACACGACCGTGGCCTTCCAAGCGCCCTCGTTGAACCGCTGGACGACGATGACGGACCGCAGGTAGTACTCGACGGGCAGCGCGACCCACACGCCCGCGATGCCGAGGCCGAGCGAGTACCCGAGGATCGCGGAGAGCGGGAGCCGCACGAGGTACGTCCCCGCCAGGGACGCGTACAGGGGCCACCTGGTGTCCCCCGCCCCGCGGAGCGCCCCGGACAGCGTGAAGAACAGCCCGACCGCCGGAATCGACGTCGCGTGGATCCGGATGAACAGCACGCTGAGGTCGTGGGCTTCCCCCGCGCCGACGAAGGCGTACGCGATCCATGGCGCGAACGCGAAGTTGAACAGCGCGAGCGCCCCCATGATGAGGATCGACATCTTCGTCGCCTCCCGGGCGCTCCGGTCCGCGACGTGCGGCAGCTTCGCCCCCAGGTTCTGGCCCACGAGGGCGGTGGACGCGATGCTCATCCCGAGCCCGGGCATGAACACGAACGACTGGACGCGGAGCCCGATTTGGTGGGCGGCGACCGCGTCCTCCCCGAACCCGACGACCATCACGATCCACACGAGGAGACCAATCTGGAACGCGAACTGCTCCAGCGCCGCGGGGACGCCGATCCGCAGGATGCGGCGGATCGTAGGCCAGTTCGCCACGGGCCGCTCCCAGTGGATGCCGAGCCGCACCCGCCGGTCCACGAACAGCCCCAGGAAGAGCATCGCCCCCGTGAAGTACGAGATCGCGGTGCCGATCGCGGCCCCGCGGACGCCGAGGGCGGGGAACCCGAAGTTCCCGAAGATCAGGTTCACATTGATTGCGAAGTTCACGACGTTCTCGATCCCGCCAATGATCAGCGGGGTCTTCGTGTCGCCCGCCGCGCGGAGGGCCGAGGTCGAGAGGAAGATGATGAACTGGAACGGGAGGGACGTGAAGATAATCGACACGAAGCCCGCGGAGAGGTCCTGGATGTCCGACGTCGGGGAGAACGGCGCGACGATGGCGGGCGCGAACACCCAGCCGATCACGACGACGGGGATGGAGAGCAGCACGCCCGCAACGATGCTCTGGAAGAGGACGTGGTCCGCCCCCTTCGGGTCCTTCGCGCCGATGGACCGCGCAACGAGGGCGATTGTCCCCGCCGTGACCCCGATCATCACGGTCTGGGCGAAGAACACGAGGTTCCCGCCGATGCCCACCGCCGCGATGTCCGCGACCCCGAGGCGGCCGACCATGATCAGGTCCACGGTCGTCGTGAGGACCTGCAGGAAGTTCGCGATGATCACGGGCCAGGCGAGATCGAGGATTGCCCGCCGCAGGCGCCCGGTCTCGCCCGAGAAGTAGGGCACGCGGGCCGGAATCGCGGGCCCGCCATGAAGCTTGCGGGGCTAGTCCCGCAGCCCGTACGGCGGGGGCCGGAACCGGTAGTGGTCGCGGATCTGCTCCTGGTAGATGCGGCGGTAGAACTCGTTGTACTTCCGGATGTGCAGGATGCCCGCCCTCGTGATCGCGATTCGGTACCGACCCTCCTCCTGCGTCACGACGACGAGCCCGTCCTTCACGAGGGCCTCAATCACTTTGTTCGTCATCACGTGGTTCGAGCGGATCTCGCGCTTCACCTCCTCCTTCGAGACGCTCGCCCCGCGCCCCGCCAGGATGGCGTCGATCTTCGCCTCGAGCCCGTCCTGGTACAGGTCGATGTCGAGCTCCGCGACGAGGCGGTTCAGCACGAAGCAGCCGTAGATCACGAAGTCCTTGTACGGCCGGGACGGCATTCCGCTCCGGCGGGCGATGCGGAGGACGCTACTTAACAGGTTGGCGGGCGCCCCGCCCGTCGAGCCTGCCTGGTCATCGACGTGGCCCCACAACACGGCCGATGCGAGCGGCGGGCGGGTCAGTACCTAGCGGTATCCGAAAAGCCGATCGTACTCCTTGTGGGACAGAATCTCGAGGATCAGGACCATCGCGCCAAGACCCGGCGTAGACTGGATCGTGTAGACGCCGCGGTAGGCGAGGGGCAACTCGAACCTCCAAGCGTTCGAGATTCCCGCGGGGAGCCCGCTTCGCGCCGCGAGCCGGGGAGGGATGCGGGCCTTCGGAATCTGGTCTCCCGCGAAGGCATCCTGCTTCAGGCGGGCAATCCACCATTCGAGTTTCCTGCGCTGCTTGGGCTGGAGAACCTTCTCGGCGGCAACCGCGCGAGGCCCCATCCGGACGCCACTCGGGGTGAAGCGCGCCAGGTCACCGGCCCTCCCACGCCCGGACGACCTTCCAGAACTCCGGGTCGACGTTCAGGGTCCACAGGACGCCCTTCGACCCCTCTGTCACGCAGCCCAGCCGCTTGTAGTGCTCGATGGCCTCCCGGAGGGTCGAGTGCATCACCTTCCTTGGGAGCATGCTCTTGATCCTGTTGAGGCTCAGGGGCTCCTCGGACTTGCGGAGCACCGACTCCACCATGTGGAGGGTCTCGAGCGTCGGCCCCTTCCGGCGGAGCTTCGGAGGCATTGGGAGCGCCTGCATCGGTCCATGGTATGAGTTCGTGTACTATATTAACTTGTACTCACCGCGGGCGGGTTTTGGGCGGGCCGGTCCCTGAGTCCAAACGATGCGCCAACGTGCCCGAGCCTGTCCCTATATAAGACAATCGGTAACACAGTTCCGCGTCCGGATATCCCCCACCGCCCCGGTATGGGTTCCCGTGGTGAATCGGCATGCAACCCCACAATGTGCGTCGTGCGCGGGGACAGGCGATCGCGTTCCTTCTCGTGGTGGCCCTGTCCGTGGCAGCAGTGGTGATCGTGCTCCGACCGGGCGGGCCCCTGAACTCCCGCCTGGCGGGGAACAGCGAATACTCGCAGATCCTTGGCTACGCGCCCGGGTCGGCCCTCGCGCGTCTCGAGCTTGAGCGCGACGCCCGCGCGACGGACGCCCAGACCCGCGGCGCGACGACCGCGGCGGTGCAGCCCGGGGCGCCCGGGACCGTGGACGCCGATGTCGAGCCCGTGGCGGGCG
>DATBXC010000105.1:0-3745 GCA_036514455.1 Thermoplasmata archaeon
TACCTGTATGGGGCGAGGTCGTGAGGGTCGCGGACACGAGTTTTCTCTACGCCTTGATCTCGACGACCGATGCCCTTCACGAGCGGGCGGTCCGGGCGGCCCAGGAGTCCGAGCCCGTAACAATCCCCGCGGAGATATTCTCCGAAACCGTGGCGCTCGTCCAGTACCGTTCGGGATTCGAGGAGGCCCGCGCGGCGGGGGACTGGCTTCGATCGCAGTCGTTGGTTCAAATCGGGATGGGAACCGAGGAGACCTTGCGGGAGACATGGCGCACGTTCGTCCAAGCAAACGGCCGACTCTCCTATCCCGACTCCGTCGTCGTGGCGTGGTGCCGGCCGCGGGGATTCACCCCGCTCGCGTTCGATACGCGGATTCTCGCCCACGCGCGGAGGTAGTGCCTCCGCGCGGGGAGGGAAAGGGGCAAGTCCTTGGCCTGCCTCGCCGGGGCGATGCCGTTCGTCCGCGGCCAAGTCCGCACCCGCCTCTTCTTCGACTGGCTCGCGCCACGGTACGATGTCGTGAACGCGGTCCTCTTCCGCCCCGCATGGCGGGAGCGCGTGCGGCGGGCGATCCGCCCCGGGCGCGTGCTCGATGTCGGCGTGGGCACGGGGTACACGACGGGCCACCTGCCCGAGGCGGTCGGCATCGACCTGTCCGCGGAGATGATCTCCCGCGCGAAGGCCTACAAGGGGAACCTCGTCCTCGCGGATGCGACGTCCCCGCCGTTCCGCCCGCGGTCCTTCGTGACGATCGTGTGCGCGGGCTCGTTCTACTACCTCCCGGACCCGGTCGAGGCCCTGCGGACCTTCCACAGTCTCCTCTCGGAGGGCGGGGTCGTCGTGATGCTCGGGCCCGAGGCCTGGTTCCTCCGCCCGCTCGTACGCATCTACGACCGCGCGGAGTATGAGGCCATGGCGGGGGCGACCGGGTTCACGCTCGAGGCGTGCGAGACGCTGCGGGGCGTCGCGTGCCTCGTGGTGATGAGGAAGGCCACCTGACCGGGCCCGTCACGACCTCGGCGCGTGGGCGGGGCAGGGCCTGCGGAGCCGGCGGCAGGCGGCGCAATCCTCCCGGGAGACCTGCGGGAGAGGCTTCTGCATCCGGCCGTATTTCCTCCGCGGCATGGCCGGGGTCCGCGAGGCAGGGAAGGACGATAAAGCCTGTCCCGTCCGCGCGGATTGCGCGGGCCTCCAACGACGTAATTACCCCAGGTTTATCCGCCTACACGGTCGAGAATCGTCGAGGGATTTAGGTGACCCGAATCTGCGACGTCATCCGGCGCGCGGGAGGGCCGTTCCTCCTCATGGGGGTGGGGTTCCTTCTCGCCTTTGGGGGTTTGGCGGGCGACTACTACCAGCACGAGATTGCGGGGTTCTCCGTGGAACTCGAGTCGTTCTTCGCGCCCGTCCACATGCTCATCTTCACCGGGATCGCGGTCGCGGCCCTGGGCTTCCTCTGGGGCCTGATCCGGATCGCCTACGTCCAGGGTCCCCGGTCCGATGAGTGGGCGGAGTGACGTCACCCCGCGGGGCGGGCGGCCCCGTCCCTCCCTTTCCGCGACGCGCACGCGCGGCACCGGTGGACCGTCGCGTGGACCTCGTGGAGCTCGGGCGGTTTCTGGCACCACAGCGGGTACGCTTCCCGCGTTCCGCAGACGACGCACGCGATCGTGCGGGACTCCCCCGCCATGGCCCTCACCACTTCTGCACGGGGACAGGCTCGCCCCACTTCCCGTTGAACAGGAACTCGTCCTTCACGAAGCGGAAGTGGCGGCTCGACATGTAGCCCTTCGGAAGGACCGTGGACAGGTACTCGATGTACCGCTCCCGCGCGATCGGCTTCCCGTCCGCCGTGAGGAGGTTGCCGTTGACGTCGTAGGGAACGTACACGAATCCGACCCCGTTGAAGCCCGCGCCGGGGAGCGCGTAGTCCCCGTACTCGCGGAGCCCGCGGATCCGGAAGAACCGCCGGTGCGGGAGGCGGACGAGGTCCTCCGGGCCGAGGCCGTCGAGCCGCTCCCCGCCTTCCAGTCGGGCGAGGGCCCTCCGCGCCTCGTCCCTCTCCAGGTGCATCTTCGCGGCGACGATCGCGAGGTTGATGTCCCGCACCTTCCCCGCGACCTCGTCGATGTAGATTCGCTGGGCCTCGTCGTTCGAGAGGGTTTTGAACAGGCCCTTCACGGCGGCGCCGCCGAGCTCGGAGCCGAACATCTCGAGCCCGCGCGGGAACCACAGATTCACCGCCTTCTGCACCTCCTCGATCCCGAAGTTCCCGCCGTCGAGCGTCGCGGCGACCGCGATCGCCTTCAGGAGCTTCTCGCCCGCCGCGAGGTGGTATGACTCCTCGAGCCACCGCATGTACGGCATGCTCAGCGCCATCGGGCCGTACAGGAAGTGGTGCTGCATCTCGAGCTGGTACTTCCCCACGCGGTCGATGAGGGCGAGGAACGTGGACGTGTCGAGGAGGCTGTTGAACTCGATGTTGAACGCGTCGAGGACGTGCTCGCCGGGCTTCATCGCGAACAGCTCCTCGAGGACCTCCGTGGCCCAGTGGCGGCCCCAGCGGGGCTCGTCCCAGCCCTTGTCCAGGGTCAGGACGCCCGCCATCTGGTAGTGGTGCCGGAGCTCCTCCACGCACACGCGCTTCTTGGAGAAGCTGATCGACTCGAGGGTGTGGCCCCCGGGTTGCGTCCGGTGGATCCCCTCCACAATCTCCTTGTCGAGCCCGGTGAGGGACCCGGAGTCGAGCTTCTCGTACACCATGCGGTGCTGCTGGATCGAGCCGAGTTCCGTCGAGGCCTGGGCCCGGATGATCTTGAGGGCGGTGTTGAACCGGTTGTCGTCGAGCTCCTCGGCCCGCCACACGCGGGACGAGAGGTCGGATGTGGCGGGCGACGCCCCCACGGCCTTCGAGGCGAACCCCGTGAAGGCCTCGGGCTTCGCGAAGATCGTCGTGACCTGCGGGAGGGGGACCTCGGGGTAGAACCGCTTCCAGTTCGGCTCGTCCAGGACCTCGGGCATCTCCGGGAAGTACGTCTCCCGCCATGCGACGGTCTCGTCGTGCCAGTTCCGCGGCAGGGGCTCGAGCTTGAACCCGTCCATGAACGGCATGCGGCTCCGGACAAGGCGGGAAGGGGTTTAGACCTTTCGCTATCTCCTAGCTACCTTGTAGCGGATTCGGCGGGCCGAAAACATCGGGGTCCGATGACCCGGGAACGAAGGAGGCATCGCGCAGCAGTTCCGCCGTTTCAGCGAAGTTCGAGGGCGGGGCTCAGCGACCCGACGTCCGTCCCCCCGGGTTCGCCGCTTTCGACTCCGGGGCCTCCCGCCGCACGCGCTGGAGCCGCCCCGGGGCCCACCAGTTGTACTTGCCCGCGAGGACCATGATTGCGGGCACGAGGTAGATCCGCACGACCATCGAGTCGAGGAGGATCGCGAACGCGAGGGCGAAGCCGATCTGCTGGAGGAACGGGGACCGGCTCAGCATGAGGGTGAAGAACGCGCCCGCCATCACGATGCCGCACGCGGAGATGATCCCGCCCGTCCGGGTCGTCGCCTCCGTGATCGCGTCCGGGTCGGAGGCGCCCTTCGCGACCTCCTCCCGTACCCGGGTGATGATGAAGATGTCGTAGTCCATCCCGAGCCCCATCGCCATCACGAACAGGGCCAGGGGCAGGATGAAGATGATGTCGATGTCCTTCCACATGTGGAACAGGACGATCGTGAGGGCCATCGTCCACGAGATG
>DATBXC010000106.1:0-3487 GCA_036514455.1 Thermoplasmata archaeon
TCCGGCTCCCTCCATCTCCGGGAGGCGTCCATGGAGGCGACGCGCTGGGACCACACGAGCTTCTTGAGATTCCTTCTCCCTCGGGTGCCCGGACTGGCCTCGCGACTCCGGGACGGGGCGCGCGCGTTGGACGTGGGGTGCGGCACGGGCGGGTGGGTTCTCCGGATGGCCCGTGCGTTCCCAAGGTCCTCGTTCACGGGCGTCGACCCGGACCGCACCGCGATCGGCATCGCGCGGGGGACGGCGAAGGCGGTCGGCGCGGGCCCCCGCGTCCGCTTCCGGGTCGGGAGCGGCGGCGGACCCATGCGGGAACCCGGTTCGTTCGATCTCGTGTACCTGGGCGAGGTGCTCTATGGGGTGGAGGACAAGCTGCGGCTGCTGAGGAACTGCAGGAGGGCCCTCACGCAGGATGGGCGTCTCGTTATCGCAGAAGGTCTGGTGGCCCCCGCCCGGAAGTCGGGAGACCCGGCCGCGCAGCTCGTGGACGCGATGGGGCTCGAGTTCGCGCTCCAGGGCGCTCGTTTCCTCAAGAGGTCCGAACTCGAGGGGCTCCTCCGGGAGGCGGGTTTTCGTCGCGTCCGGTTCCACGATGCGGGCGGCGGCCTATGGTTCATCGTCGCGAACGCGGGTTCAAAAGAGGGCGGGTCAGAAAGGGGTGGCGCCGCGCGGCGCCCGCGCGGCGACAGATAGGAAGGGGTTTACGCCTTCCGCAGGAACGGCAGGCCCGTGCGCTTGTTCACGCCGACCTTCCGGCCCTTCGGGAGCGTGTCCTCGGGCCACGGCTTTCCGCTCTTCGGCTTCCTCTTGCTGAAGAAGTAGATCGTCACTTTCGGTCCCCGCTTCAGCTTCACGTCGCGCGAATACAGCGTCCATCCCTGATACTGGTAGGGCATTTTACTCCCGTTCCCCCGTATCGCATCCAGCATTTAACCCTTATTCTCTCCCTTAGCGACGTTGATTTTGAGGATTCATGGCCCGGGAAGGTCTAAGTGGAGCGTCCGGAATCCCGCGACGTGCCCGCAAAACTCTCCGGGAAACTCTCCGGATACCTCGCGATCCTCGTAGGCGCGTTCCTCTTCGGAATGTGGGCGACCGTCGGGAAGATCGCCCTCCAGGGCGTCGCGCCACTCACCGCGGCGTGGTTCGTGCAGGCCGTCTCCGCGGTCGCCTTCTCCCCGTTCCTCAGGAGGCTGCGCCTCACCCGGAGGGACTGGCGGCTCACGATCGCCGCCGCCGTGTTCAGCGCGGTGATCGCGCCCGCCCTGTACTTCACGGGGCTGAACCTGACGACGCCCGTGAACGCCGCCCTCCTGTCGAACACGGAGGCCCTGTTCACGGTCGTGTTCGCGTTCGTGTTGCTGAGGGAGCGGCTGCCCCCGACCGGGTACATCGCCGCGGCGGCAATCCTCGGAGGGGCCGTCCTCGTGACCCTGGACCTGGAGCCGGGGGCGGGCCCGGTCGCGGCCGCCCTGCTCGGGAACGTGCTCCTGGTCCTTGCCGCCGCGAGCTGGGGCACCGCGAACACGGTGAGCCGGGTCGTGATAAGTCACCACGACATCCCGTCGTACGTGTGCGTGTACCTCTCCGTCGGCACGCTCGTCCTCACGCCGATCGTCCTCGTCACGGGGACCCCGCTCGTGATCCCTCCCGGGGAGCTCCCGCTCCTGCTGTTCCTCGCGCTCACGGGCTCCGCGCTGTTCACGTTCCTGTTCTACTTCGCGATGCGGCGGATCGGCGCGCTCCAGGTGGGCGCGATCCTCGCGACCTCCGCGGCGTTCGGCGTGACGATTGCGGTCGCGTTCGGGTTCCCGATCACCGCGATCCAGGCCGCGGGCGGGGCCGTGATGGCCCTCGGCGTCGTCGCCCTGTACCGCCAGCCCTCCGTCCCCGGGAAGGCGCCCGCCGCGGGCCCGGAGGCCCGCCCCGCGGACCCCCTCCGAAGGGTTAAGTAGCGTCCCCCGGGATGGGCGCCTCCGATGTCCCCGGAGGCGGGCACGCCGTTCGCGGCCCTCGCGGACCTCACCCGCCGCCTTAAGGCGACGACGAAGCGGCTCGAGAAGCGGCGGCTTCTCGCGGAGTTCCTCCGCTCCCTGCGGCGGGAGGAGGTGCCGCCCGCCGTCCTCCTGATCGTCGGCCGGATCTTCCCGGAGGCGGACTCGAAGTCCCTGAACGTGGGCTGGGCCACCCTGAAGAAGACGCTCGGCTCCACCCGCCAGGCCCGCCTCGAGACGAGCCCGCTCTCGATCCTCGACGTGCGGCGGGCGTTCGAGGGGATCGCCGCGGCGGGCGGGCCGGACTCCGTGCGCGCGCGGCAGCGGCTCCTCGAGAGCCTCCTGGGCCAGGCCTCCGAGACGGAGCGGGAGGTCCTCCTGAAGAACGTGTTCGGGGAGATGCGGATCGGCGTGAACGAGGGCGTGATGCTCGAGGCGATCGCGGACGCGGCGGGCGTCCCCGCGGACGCCGTGCGGACCGCGCACATGCTGCTCGGCGACCTGGGGCGGGTCGCGGGCCTCGCCCTCTCCGAGGGCGCGGCGGGCCTCGCGGCCCAAAGCCTCCGCCTCCTGTCCCCCGTGAAGCCGATGCTCGCGGAGATGGCGGAGGACCTCGACGAGGTGCTCGCGGAGCACGGCGGGACGACCGCGGTCGAGTTCAAGCTCGACGGGGCGCGGATCCAGATCCACCGGGACGGGGACCGCGTGCGCGTGTTCAGCCGCCGCCTCACGGACGTGACGGAGAGCGTCCCCGAGGTCGTCGAGTTCGCGCGCTCCTTGCCCGCCGCGTCCTTCCTCCTGGAGGGCGAGGTCGTCGCGGTGGACCGCGCGGGCCGGCCCCTCCCGTTCCAGGACCTGATGCGGCGGTTCCGGCGGGTCCACGACATCCCGGCCGCCATGGAGAAGATCCCGCTGAAGCTGTACCTGTTCGACCTGCTCCACGTCAACGGCCGCACGCGGCTCGACGAGTCGTACCGGGTGCGGTGGGCGGCGCTCGAGGCCCTCGTGTCGCGGGAGGTCCTCGCCTCCCGCAAGATCGTCACGACGAAGGGGGAGATCGAGGCCTTCCTGAAGGAGGCCCTGGAGGCGGGCCACGAGGGGCTCATGGCGAAGCACCTCGAGTCCCCGTACACGGTGGGGAAGCGCGGGAAGCGGTGGTTCAAGATCAAGCCCGCGGACCGCCTGGACTGCGCGATCGTCGCGGCGGAGTGGGGGAGCGGGCGGCGGGAGGGCTGGCTCTCGAACTACTGGCTCGCGGTGCGGGACGAGTCCACCGGGGGCTTCCAGATGATTGGGAAGACGTTCAAGGGCCTGACGGACGAGGAGTTCAGGGCGATGACGGCGCGGATGAAGGTCCTCGCCTCCTCCGAGGAGCGGTGGGGGTTCCACGTCCGCCCGGAGGTCGTCGTGGAGGTCGCGTACAACGAGATCCAGAGGAGCCCGCACTACCCGAGCGGCTTCGCCCTCCGGTTCGCGCGGATCGCCCGCATCCGGGA
>DATBXC010000107.1:0-2454 GCA_036514455.1 Thermoplasmata archaeon
CCCCGTCCTCCAGGACGCGGTCCGCTGGGACAAGGAGTGGCGGGAGGGACAGCAGGAGCTGGATCGGCTCCGGCACCAGCGGAACGTCGTCACCGCGGAGATCCGCGAGCTGAAGAAGGCGGGCCAGGACGCGGGCGCGAAAATCGCAGAAGCCGCCGCGCTCCCGGAGCGAATCAAGATCCTCGAGGCGCGAGTCGAGGAGCTCCAGCGGAGCCTCCGGGACGCGATGCTCCGGCTCCCGAACCTGCTCCACGAGAGCGTGCCCCCGGGCCTCCGTGCGGAGGACAATGCCGAGTTGCGCAGCTGGGGAAAACCGAAGGCCCCAAGGTTTGAGCTGAAGGGACACGGGGAGCTCGCGGAGGCCCTCGGGATCGCGGACTTCGAGCGGGGTCGGAAGGCCGCGGGCGCGGGGTTCGTGTACCTGCTCGGGGACCTCGCCCGCCTCGACCTGGCGATCATACGGTACGGCGTGGATTTCCTCGTGAAGCGCGGCTTCACGCCGGTGTTCCCGCCCCACGCCCTGCGGCGTGCCGCGTACGAGGGTATGGTGGACCTGAGCGCGTTCGAGGACGTGATGTACAAGGTCGAGGGCGAGGACCTCTACCTGATCGCGACCTCCGAGCATCCGATCGGCGCGATGTTCATGGACGAGATCCTCGACGCGGACCGGTTGCCGATCCGGTTGGCGGGCATGTCGACGAACTTCCGGAAGGAGATCGGGGCCCACGGGGTGGACACGAAAGGCCTGTTCCGGATGCACCAGTTCAACAAGGTCGAGCAGTTCGTGTTCTGCCGCCCGGCGGAATCCTGGGACCTGTACGAGGAGCTCCAGCGGAACGCGGAGGACTTCTACAAGGCCCTCGGGATCCCGTTCCGCATCGTCGTCCTGTGCGCGGGGGACACGGGGAAGGTCGCGGCGAAGACGTTCGACCTCGAGGCCTGGTTCCCCCGCCAGAACGCGTACCGCGAGGTCGGCTCGAACTCGAACTGCACGGACTACCAGGCCCGCCGGCTGAACATCCGCGCGGGGAAAGTGGGCGGGGACAAGTTCCTCGTCCACACCCTGAACAACACCCTCGTCGCGACGAGCCGGTGCATGGTCGCGATCCTGGAGAACTTCCAGAACAAGGACGGGACCGTAACGGTCCCCAAGGTCCTGCGGCCGTACATGGGTGGGGTCGAGCGGATCGGGGCGGGGCCTGCGAAGGCGAAGTCGCGCCGGCCGAAGGCCCGCCACGCGCCCAGGCGGGCGGGGCCCACGAAGAAGCGGACCCGATTCCGCCGGCGCTCAGGGGACCGCCATGGCCCGCGCCATCCCTGAGCCCTCGACGCCGCGTTGGAGGGCGACAAGATTATCTACATGACAAGTCATTACATTGTCATATGCGAAACCTGCAGGTCCGCTTGGACGAGGAGGACCTCGAGGAGCTGGACGAGCTGGCGGGAGACGAGGGGCTGTCCCGGTCCGACGTCGCGAGAAGCGCCCTGCGCGAGGGGGTGCGGAAGCTCCGGATGGAGCGGGCGCTGAACCGGTACCTGAACCTGGAGTTCACCCTCACTCGGGCGGCCCTGTACGCGGGCGTCACAATCCGGGAGATGGCGAAGGCCGCGGGCGACCGCGGGATCCCGTTCTTCCGGTACTCCGTCGAGCAGCTGAGGCGGGACCGGGACCGCGCAGCGAAGTGGCTCAAGGGCTGAGCGATGCGGACGTGGGTCGACGCTTCCACGCTCATCGCCATCGACCTTGCCGGCGAGGTCGAGGTCCTCCGCACGCTCCTGGGGCGCGTCTCGGTCACGAAAGAGGTCGCGGCGGAGGTGTTCACGGGCCGGGAGTCCAGGGTCCTCCGAGAGGCCGCGGGCACGTGGATCGAGGTGGCGGAGGTCAGGGGGGACCGCCGCCGATGGACGACCCTCGGCCTCGGGCTTGGAGAGGCCTCCCTCTTCCTCACCCCCGCCGGGGACCGGCTCGTCCTCGACGAAATTCCCGCCCGCACCGTGGCGGAGGCGGAAGGGCGGGCCTACGTCGGCCTTCTCGGGCTCCTGCTCGCCGGTGTCCGAAGGGGACTCCTGACCCGCGACCGGGCCCGCGAGGTCCTCCGAAAGGTCGTTGAGTCGGGGTTCCATCTCGCGTCCCCCCTGCACGACCGGTTCCTGGCGGACCTCGAGGAGGGCTAGGCCAGCCCCGCCGAAATCCCCTTAACCGCCCGCCGCCTTGCCCACTGCGGATTGCCATGTCCCTCCTGTGCCCGATCGACTTCCGGTACGGCCGCCCGATCATGAAGGACCTGTTCGGGGAGGAGGCCCGCCTCCAGCGGCTCCTCGACGTCGAGGCAGCCCTCGCGCGGGCCCACGCGAAGGCGGGGAACATCCCGAAGACCGCGGCGGTCGCGATCGGCGGGAAGGCGAACACCAAATCCGTGAAGGTCGATCGGGTCAAGGCGATCGAGAAGGAGA
>DATBXC010000108.1:0-7969 GCA_036514455.1 Thermoplasmata archaeon
GCGGTACAAGGCGACGTACTGGTCCCAGATCCGCGGGAAGTACTTCACGGGCGACGGCGCCCGGATCGACGAGGACGGCTTCTTCTGGCTCATGGGCCGCATCGACGACGTGATCAACCTCGCGGGCCACCGGATCGGGACGATGGAGGTCGAGTCCGCGCTCGTGAGCCACCCGAAGGTCGCGGAGGCCGCGGTCGTCGGCAAGCCCCACCAGCTGAAGGGGCAGGTCCTCGTCGCGTACGTCGTCCTGAAGTCCGGTCAGAACCGGTCGGAGGCCCTGAAGGACGAGCTGAAGAAGCACGTCCGCGCGGAGATCGGCCCGATCGCGGTTCCGGAGACGATCTACATCACGGACAAGCTCCCCAAGACCCGCAGCGGGAAGATCATGCGCCGGGTGATCCGGGCCCTCGTGTCCGGCCAGGAGATCGGGGACACGACGACCCTCGAGGACCCCGGCGCGGTCGAGGAGGTCCGGAAATGGCTCGCGGAGGTCGAGGGCAAGGCGCCCTAGTCGGACGGAGCGCGGCGGACCCGGGGTGGACGATGCAGGTGCCCGACGAGACGGAACGCCCCGAGTGGACGAGACGCTACGAGGACAGGGTCCGGACCCCCGACGAGGCCGTCACCGCGATCCAGAGCGGGGAGCACGTCTTCATCGGCTCGGGCGCCGCGGAGCCCCAGAGACTCGTGGAGGCCCTCGTGAAGCGGGCGAACACGGTCTTCGGCGCGGAGATCATGCACATCATGACCCTGGGCATCGCGCCGTACACGGAGCCGAAGTGGGGGGAGAACTTCCGCCACAACGCCCTCTTCATCGGCCCGAACGTGCGGGACGCAATCGCGGAGGGCCGCGCGGACTACACGCCTGTCTTCCTGAGCGAGATCCCCCGCCTCTTCGAGACGGGCCGCGTCCCGATCGATGTGGCCCTGATCCAGGTGAGCCCGCCCGACCGCCACGGATACTGCTCGTACGGCGTGAGCGTGGATATCGTGAAGCCCGCCACGGAGAGCGCGAGCGTCGTGATCGCGGAGGTGAACCGCCGGATGCCCCGGACCCTGGGCGACTCGTTCCTCCACGTCGACGACATCGACGTCCTCGTCCCCGTAGACTACCCGATCCCGGAGACCTCCCACCCGGAGCCGGACGAGGTCGCACGGAACCTCGGGCGGCACATCGCGAACCTGATCGAGGACGGATCGACGATTCAGATGGGCATCGGGACAATCCCGGACAGCGTCCTGTACAACTTGCGGGACAAGAAGGACCTCGGGATCCACACGGAGATGTTCTCGGACGGGATGATGCACCTCGTCGAGCTCGGCGTCATCACGAACATGCGGAAGACGCTCCACAAGGGCAAAATCGTCGCGTCGTTCTGCATGGGCTCCCGCAAGCTCTACGACTTCGTGGACAACAACCCGCTGATCGAGTTCCAACCGAACTCGTACACGAACGACCCGTTCATCATCGCCCAGAACGAGCGCATGGTTTCCATCAACTCCGCGCTCCAGATCGACCTCACGGGCCAGGTGTGCGCGGACTCCCTGGGGACGTACTTCTACTCCGGGATTGGCGGGCAGGTGGACTTCGTCCGCGGCGCCGCGCGGTCGAAGGGCGGCAAGCCAATCATCGCGCTCCCGTCCACGGCCCAGGAGGGCACGATCTCGCGGATCGCGCCGACCCTCAACCTGGGGGCGGGCGTCGTGACGAGCCGCGGGGACGTCCACTACGTCGTCACGGAATGGGGCGTCGCGTACCTCCACGGCCGCACGGTCCAGGACCGCGCGCTCGCGCTGATCTCGATCGCACACCCGAAGTTCCGGCCCTGGCTCATCCGGGAGGCGAAGAAGCTGAAGTACCTCCCCGAGGACATCCCCGAGATCTCCGAGGTCGGCATGGTGTACCCGGAGCGGTGGGAGACGGCCCACACGTTCCCGGACGGCCTGCGGGTGTTCTTCCGCCCGATCAAGATGACGGACGAGGAGATGATGAAGGACCTGTTCTACCGGTGCTCGGAGCAGACGATCTACCACCGGTTCTTCCGCTCCCTCAAGTCGATGCCGCACCGGGACCTCGTCCACTTCGTCCACATCGACTACTCGAACGAGATGGCGATCGTCGGCGTCGTCACGGATCCGAAGCGCCCGGAGCATGAGGAGATCGTCAGCGTGGGTCGGTACTACATGCACCGGGCCACGAACTTCGCGGAGGTCTCGTACCTCGTGCGGGACGACTACCAGCAGCGCGGGATTGGGTCGTACCTCGTGAAGTACCTCGCGCGGATCGCGCGGGAGGGCGGCATCGCGGGGTTCGACGCGGAGGTCCTCTCGGACAACCTGCCCGCGATGCGGGTCCTCCACAAGCTGGGCTTCCCCGTCGAGACCCGGACGTACGAGGGGACGTACCACCTGCGGCTGCGGTTCGAGCGGCCGCTCCCGACCCCGGGCTCGTCGTGACCCGGATTGGCGAGCGGCTCGCGCGCGCGTGCATGAGGCTGCGGTGGGGCCTCGTCTCCTCCGTAGGGGCCGAGTAAAGACCACCGCCCGCGCGCTTGCGGTGCTCCTTACCGACGGGCACGGACTTCGTCGGACCTATACACTACTTTCAAGCCGCTCAAGCCTCCCCCGCCCATCGACCTCCGGGCCACGAGGAGGCAGGAGGCAGCGCATGCCGGGGCAGGCGAGAGGTAGGGCGGATGCCGGCGACGGTGGGCTCAATCGACGGGAATTCCTGAAGGGCGGGGCCACGCTTCTCATCGGCGCGGCGGCGGGCACGAGCCTGTTGATGTCCCAGGCGGGGTCCGTGCTCGCCCAGGGCAGCCACGCGAAGTACTACGACTCCTTCCCGCGACGCCACGAAATGGACCACCGCTGGGCGATGGTCATCGACCTCCGCCGGTGCGTTGGCTGCCGGGCTTGCACGGTCGCGTGCAAGAACGAGAACAACGTGCAAGAGGGCGTCTTCCGGACCTGGGTCCGGTACGCCGAGATCGGGGAGTACCCGCAGACCCGCCCCCGGTACCTCCCCCTGTTCTGCAACCACTGCGACAACCCGCCCTGCGTCCCCGTGTGCCCCGTGCTCGCGACGTACAAGAGGGACGACGGGCTCGTCCTCATCGACTACGACCGATGCATCGGCTGCGGCTACTGCATCCAGGCCTGCCCGTACGGGGCCCGGTACCTCAACCACGAGCAGCGGACCGCGGACAAATGCACCCTCTGCGTCCACCGCCTCGAGGCGGGCCAGAAGCCCGCGTGCGTGGCGACCTGCATCGGCGGAGCCCTGACGGTCGGGGACCTGAACGACCCGGCGAGCGACGTGTCCCGGCTCCTCGCCGGCTATCCGGCGCAGACGCTGAGGCCGGAGCAGGGCACGGACCCGATGTTCTTCTACATCGGCCTGGACGGCCGTCTCGCGCGGGAGGTGACGCGATGACGAACCTCGAGTGGGGCCTGCCCGTCGTCGCGAAGTACCTGTTCGGCGGCCTCTCCGCGGGCGCGTTCGTCACGTACTACCTCTGGCAGGGCTTCGGGATGCGCACGTTCCGGCCCCTCGCGAAACTCGCGTGGATCTCCGCCGCCGTGTTCGGCCTCGCGATCCCCACCCCGATCTTCGGCCACCTCGGACAGCCGGGGCGCTGGTCGGAGCTCCTGACGAGCTTCCACTGGACCTCGCCGATGTCTTGGGCCGGGCCGATCCTCATCGGATACCTGATCGCGGTCTACCTGAACGGGCGGTTCTTCTTCTACCGCGACGTCGTCCTCGCGTACCATGCTTCCAAGGGGCTGCGGAGGCGCCTGCTGCGGATCATCCTCCTCACGAAACCCCTGGACGGCCCCCTGCCGCCTACATCGGGCCCCGGCCTGAAGGTGACGGGTGGGATTGCGTTCATCCTCGTCCTGTTCTTCGGGTACACGGGCCTGGAACTCGGGATCATCCCCTCCCGGCCGCTGTGGGCGAACCCGATCAACCCGCTGATGTTCCTGCTCACGGGGATTGTGTCGGGGATGGCGTGGGTCGTCCTCCTCTGGCTCGCCCTCGAGAGGCGGGGCGAGGCGTCGACGCCCGAGGAGGCGTCTGTCCTTCGCAGCCTCGCGCTCCCCGCCCTGCTCGGCTTCTTCTTGGCGATGAACGCGGTCGCGTTCCTCACCCTCGCGTACGCGTCTCCGGGCGTCCAGGCCTCGGTGATGTTCCTCGCGACCGGGGAGATGGCGCCCATGTTCGTGTGGGTCGGCCTGGGCGCCGGCGTGGCCGTGCCCGCCCTCCTCCTGGTCGCGAACCAGTTCCTCACCCCGCCCCGCCGCGGCCTCGCGGCGCTCGCATACGTCCTGGTCCTCGTGGGGGCGTTCGCACAGAAGTACGGCCTCATCGCCGCAGGCCAGTACCTCGCGCCCCCGGGTGGCCAGACGTACTCCCTGTGGCCCACCACGGGCGAACTCATCGAGTTCGTCGCCGTCTGCGCCCTGGTGTTCTTCCTCTTCCAGGTCGCTCTCTGGATCTCGCCCTGGAGGCGCCTCGGCGAGATGCGGGAGAGCGTGGCGTCTCAGGAGGCGACGGCATGAGCCTGAGCCGCCGGGACTTCCTGAAGGGGGCCGCGTCCACGGGCGCGCTCGCAGCGTTCGGACTCGGCTATGGCTCCGTGATCCTCCGCTCGATGCAGGGGACCGCGGGGACCCCCACGCCGCCGGACCCGATCGTGGGTCCGGAGGGGTACGTCTACACGTCGTGCCTCCAGTGCAACACGGGCTGCGGGATCAAGGTCAAGGTCGTCGACGGCGAGGCGATCAAGATTGAGGGGAACCCCTACACGCCGTTCAACCGCCTCCCGCACCTCGACGACGCGACGACGCCGGCGGAGGCCGTGAACGAATTCGGCGCGATCTGCCCAAAGGGGCAGGCCGGGCTCGACGTCGCGTACGACCCGTACCGGCTCCGCGCCGTCCTCAAGCGGGCGGGCCCGCGGGGGTCGAACCGGTGGGTCCGGATCCCGTTCGCGGACGCGATCCGGGAGATCTCGGAGGGCGGGACGCTCTTCTCGAGCGTCCCCGGCGAGGAGACGCGCGTCGTCCCCGGGCTCCAGGACCTGTGGGCGGTCCGGGACCCCGCGCTCATGACGACGATGGCGACGGACGCGCGCGCGGTCCAGACGGGCACGATGACCGTCGACGAGTTCAAGACGAAGTACGCGGCGGACCTCGACAAGCTCATCGACCCGGACCACCCGGACCTCGGACCCAAGAACAACCAGATCGCGTTCGTGTGGGGCCGCCTGAAGTCGGGGCGGCGGGAGTTCATCGACTTCTTCATCAAGGACGGGCTCGGTTCCGTGAACTACCACGGGCACACCACGGTCTGCCAGGGTTCCCTGTACTTCGCCTCGAAGGCGATGAGCGACGAGTGGTCCGGGGGCCGGTGGCAGCGGGGGCTGAAGTTCTACTGGCAGGCGGACCTGCTCGGCGCGGAGTTCGTGATCTTCGTCGGGGCGAACCCGTTCGAGGGGAACTACGGGCCCACCAACCGCGGCCTCCGGATCGCGGACGGCCTCGCATCGGGCCGGCTCAAGTACGCGGTCGTGGACCCGCGGATGTCCAAGGCGGTCGCGAACGCGTGGAAGTGGCTCCCGATTAAGCCGGGCACGGAGGGCGCCCTAGCGCTCGCGATCATGCGGTGGGTTCTTGAGAACAACCGCCACGACGCCCGGTTCCTGTCGAACGCGAACCGGGCCGCCGCGACCTCGGACGGCGAGACGACGTGGACGAACGCGTCCTGGCTCGTGAAGATCGAGGCGGACGGGCCCGGCGCGCTCCTCAAGGCCTCCGAGGCCGGGCTCGGGCCCGCGGACCAGTTCGTCGTGATGTCCGGAGGTCTCCCGGTGGCCGTGGACACGAACAGCACGACCGCGCCCGTCGAGGGGGACCTCTTCGTGGACACGACGATCGGCACGACGCGCGTGAAGTCCGCGCTCCAGATGCTCCTGGATTCCGCCCAGGAGAAGACCCTCGACGGGTGGGCGGCGGAATGCGGCCTCGCGCCGGAGGACATCGCCGCCCTCGCGGACGAGTTCACGAGCCACGGGAAGAGAGCGGCCGCGGACATCCACCGGGGCGTCTCCCAGCACACGAACGGATTTTACAACGTGCTCGCGTGGTTCACCCTGAACCTCCTGATCGGGAACTACGACTGGAAGGGGGGCATGGCGAAGGCGACGACGTACGGCCACGCCGGCGGGAGGGCGGGCCAGCCGTACGACTTCGCGGCGATGCGGCCCGGAAAGCTCACGCCCTTCGGGATCAGCCTCATCCGCCACGAGGTCGCGTACGAGGGGACGACGCTGTTCGCCGGGTATCCAGCGACCCGCCCGTGGTTCCCGTTCTCTAGCGACATCTACCAAGAGATCGTTCCGTCGATTGGGGACGCGTACCCGTACCCCGCGAAGGCCCTCTTCCTCTACATGGGGACGCCCGTGTACTCCCTCCCTGCGGGGCACACGAACATCGACATCCTCCGGGACGTGACCAAGCTCCCGCTCTTCGTCTGCGTCGACATCACCGTCGGCGAGACGAGCATGTACGCGGATTACATCTTCCCGGACCTCTCGTACCTCGAGCGCTGGGAGTTCCAGGGCAGCCACCCGAACGTGCTCGAAAAAATCCAGCCCGTCCGCCAGCCCGCGATCGCCCCGCTCACGGAGACGGTTACGGTCTTCGGGGAGTCGCAGCCCATCGGCCTCGAGAGCGTGATCCTCGGGTTCGCGGAACACCTCGGCCTGCCCGGGTTCGGGCCGGACGGCCTCGGCGCGGGCCTGCACCTCCGGCGGCCGGAAGACGTGTACCTGAGGATGGTCGCCAACGTGGCCGCGGGGGACGGCCCCCCGGCAGACTGGGTCCCCGAGGCGACGGACGAGGAGCTCGCCGTGTTCCAAGGGGCGCGGGCCCACCTCCCGTCGACCGTGTACGACCCCGCGAAGTGGGAGGCGGCGGTGGACAGCGCGTGGTGGAAACGGGTCGTCCACGTCCTGAACCGGGGGGGTCGCTTCGCGGCCGAGGCGTACAGCGGGGAGCAGCTCCGGAACCGGTGGGGCAAGTTCATCGGAATGTACCTGGAGAAGGTGGCGACCGCGAAGAACTCGATGACCGGCGCCCGCTACGGCGGCGTCGCGCGGTACTACCCGATCGCGGACTCCGTCGGGCAGCCGATCTCGGACGCGGGGTACGACCTGAGCGTGATTACCCACCGTGTGATCGAGCACACGAAGTCTCGGACGATCGCGAGCGGACGTCTTCGGGAGCTGCTGCCGGAGAACTTCCTCCAGGTGAGCCGGGAGGATGCGGAGCGGCTCGCGCTGGCGAACGGCGACCGGGTCCGGGTCGAATCCGCGTCGAACCCGACGGGCGTCCTCGACCTCCGGAACGGGGAGACGGTCCCGATGGCGGCAACCGTCAAGGTCTCCGAGGGGATCCGACCCGGCGTGGTGGCGTACTCCCTCGGCTTCGGCCACTGGGCGTACGGTTCCCGGGACATCGTCGTGGACGGCCTCCGGATCCCCGGGGACCCCGCGCGGGGGCGGGGCACGCACCTGAACCCCGTGCTCCGGACGGACCCCGTGCTTCCGAACACGTGCCTGGAGGACATCGTCGGCGGGAGCGCCGTCTTCTACGACACGCGAGTGCGCCTGGTGAAGATGATCTGAGGGCCGCCGGGGGCCGGCCTGACAGGGAAGGGGCCGGGCCGAGAGCGGGCCCTCGTGCACCGTGCGCCCGCGGCGCTCGCCGTCAGCCGATGACCGCGTCGGCTTCAATCTCGACGAGCATGTCCGGGTCCACGAGCCGGCTCACCTCGACCATGGTCGATGCGGGACGCACCCGCCCGAACACCTGGCTGTGGGCCCTCCCGACCTCCCGCCAGTGGTCGATGTCGATGACATAGACGCGGGTCCGCACGACATCCTCCAGCCGCGCGCCCGCGCCC
>DATBXC010000109.1:0-5592 GCA_036514455.1 Thermoplasmata archaeon
GGAAGTTCGAGATCGGCCGGGAGCAGCAGTACGCGTTCGTCGGGCCGCAGAAGCTCAAGCTGTACCGCACGAAGGGCGGGAACCAGAAGGTCCGCATCCTGAACGCGGAGTTCGCGAACGTGATCGACCCGAAGACCGGGAAGACCGCGAAGTCGAAGATCGTCACGGTCAAGGAGAGCCCGAGCAACCCGCACTTCGTGACGCGGAACATCGTCACGCGGGGCGCCGTGATTCAGACGGAGGCGGGCCTGGCGAGAGTGACGAGCAGCCCGGGGCAGGACGGCGTGATCAACGCTGTGCTCGTCGCGGCGCCGAAGGCCGCGGCCGCCGAGAAGGTCCAGAAGGCCGAGGCGCCTACTCCGCGGACCGCGTGATGCCGACCTTCCGTGCGAGGGCGTAGGGCGCGAACGTCGGCACGGAGACCTCGCCCCACCACTGGACCTGGTCCACGTTCTTGCTCAGGCCAACGACGTTCCTCCAGAGCCCGATCAGGTTGTCCGTGAGGCGGATGTCCTTCCACGCGCCCACGACCTCGCCCTTCTTGATCCGGAAGATCCCGTCCCTCGGGATCGTGGAGAAGTCCCCCGTCACGTAGCTCTGGTACCGCGTGTACCAGGTGTTCGTGAGCCAGAGGCCGTCCTTGCACTCCTCGAAGATCTCGTCCCGCGTCCAGTCCCCCGGCTTGCAGAACAGGACGTGGGGCTCCGGCGCGATGAGGCCCGCGTTGCCCGTGGTCCTCGTCTTGAATTTCTTCGCGGTCGAGGTGTTGTGGAGGTACGTCTTCAGGATCCCCTTCTGGACGATCGCCTTGCGGCGCACCGGCACGCCCTCCGCGTCGAACCGCCTCCGGCCGATCGACTCCGCGGAACCGTCGTCCGTGATCGTGACGGCCTCGGAGGCGACCCGCTTCCCGAGCCGCTTCGCGAGCGGGGACAGGCCCGCCATCACGCTCCACGCGTCCGCGCGCCCGCCAATCTGGTCGATCAGCGAGCCGAGGATGAGGGGGTCGAACACGACGTCGTACCGGCCCGCCTCCCCGCTGACGGGGTTCTTCGCGAGGGCCGCGATCTTCCCCGCCTTGTGGCCCGCCTTCGCGGGGTCGAACTTGGAGAGGCGGGTCGCGCACGCGATCCCGTGGCCGCTGGACTCGAGGGAGACCAGGGCCCGGATCGAGAGGTACAGGCTCGCCCGGTGGTCGTACCCCTTGACGCCGTTCGAGGTCCGCAGGTAGTGCTCCTCGTCGTACTTCCAGAAGGACCCTGCGCACTCCCGCGCGCCCTCCTCGAGCGCGCCGTTCACGGCGGCCTGGACGTGGTCGGAGCCGTCCGCGAGGTCGACGATCCGCTTGTCGAAGGATAGGCGGTCGTACTTGAACGGGCCCTTCGCGATCCCCGCGTACTCCGGGTTCTCCTGGGAGGCCTTCGCGACCTTCACGAGCCCTTCCATGGCCGCGTCGAGCTTCGTAAGGTCCTTGATGTCGGACGCGACGACCCGCTTGTCGTACACGAGGAACACGGAGGCGCTCGTCTCCCGCCACTGGTTGCTGATCACGATCTGGTTCTGGGCGAACCGGATCTGGTAGGACCGGTTCACGGAGACGTCCGCGACGGCGTCCTGGCACCCGAGGTCGACCGCCCGGTCCACGATGCGTTCCGCGTAGTCCTCCATGGCATCACCTCAGGTAGACGTTCCGCAGGCGCATCGTGGGCCCGCCGAGCGCGGCGTCGAGGGCCTGGCCCGGGTCCGACTTCCCGCAGAACCCCGCGTGGTGGATCTCGAGGTCCTTCCCCACGGCGTCCACGGCGCCCCAGAACGTCGGGGTCGTGAGCTCGATCACGGTCTTCCGCACGGGCGAGGTGACCTTGCCGTCCTCGATTAGGTAGGCCTCCCGGCCGACGTACTTCCCGTTGTACCGCTTGTCGTCGATGTTCCACTCCATGAACGACTTCATGTACACGCCGAACTTCACGCCCTCGATCATCTCGTCGACGCCCCAGTCCCTAGGCTCGACGAACGTGTTCGCCATCCGCACAATCGCCTCGACGCTGTACGTCGTCGCTCGGGCCGCGCCGTTCGAGCGCGTGCCGAGAATCGCGGCGGTCTCACGATTCTGGAGGAACTCGTTGATGATCCCCTCCTTGTACATGTACCGCCTCCGGGCCTTGACGCCCTCGTCGTCGTACGCGTAGAACGCGATCGCGTGCTCGACCGTCGGGTCGTCGCAGACGGTCACGACGGGCGAGCCGACCCGCTGGCCGATCGAGGCGGGAGTGATGAAGGACTTCCCGGCTTGGGCCGCCTCCCGCCCGAGCACGCGGTCCGCCTCCGTGGGGTGGCCGCACGACTCGTGCGCCGCGATCCCGGAGACCTGGGGGCCCACGACGAGGTCCATCTTTCCCTCCGGGGACTTCTTCCCGTGCTCGAGGGAGTTCTGCATGGACTTCGCCTCCTCCACGGTCCGCCGGAGCATGTCGACCTCCCGGATCGCCTCCCACCCGCCGGACCAGCCGTAGTTCTGGGACGTCTGCTCGACGTTCCCGTTGTGGGCCATCGTGAGGAAGTAGAACAGCCGGACGCGGGGCGAGAACGACTTAATCCGCGAGCCCTCCGAGTTCGCGAAGTACTTCTCGATCTGCTTGTTCCCCTGCTGGAAGTACCGCGCGGGCATCTTGAACTTCAGGTCCACGAGCTCGCGGTCGATGTGCGTGATCTCCTCGATCTTGTCCTCCACGGGGACGTCGGAGAGCGCCTTCGCCTGGGGGATCGACCAGTTCGTGACGACGGCCTCCTCCGGCGCGAAGACGATCGGGTCCTTCCGGCGGGCCGCCTTCGCGAGCCGCACGGCGTCCTCGACGATCACCTTCACGTCCGCCTTCGCCATCGAGTTCGTCGCCGCGAAGCCGAGGCCCCCGTTCGCGAGGACCCGCACGCCGATCCCGGTATCCTCCCCGAAGTACAGCGCGTCGAGGACGGAGTTCTTCAGGATGAACTGCTCGTTGACCTGGTGCTCGTATCGGGCCTCCGCGTACGTCGCGCCCTTCTGGCGGGCATAGTCCACCGCGAAATCGACAAGGTCGGGATCCGCCACGGCTCTTCCCCCGGTGTCGCGGGGGATGGTGGGACTCCGCTTAAAGGCTCAGTCGGCGCATGGTGGCCTAGCCCTCGACGCGGTAGCCGCGGCGGGACAGCCAGTCCCTCACGGAGTCGCGGTGGTCGCCCTGGAGCTCGATCCAGCCCTTCTTCGCGGTGCCGCCCGTGGCCATCGCGCGCTTCAGCTCGCTCGCCATCTCCTTCAGGGTCGCGGACTCCTGGAACCCCTCGATGCGGGTGACCGCCTTCCCGTAGCGCCGCGTGTCCATCGAGATCCGGAGGACGGTCTGCTCCGTCTCGAGGTCCTGGCAGACACAGACTTCCTTGGGCAGGCCGCAGGTGTCGCACACCTCACCGGGCAGTGGCGTCCCCTCCTCGGGGCTGCGCTCCCCCGGTACCCGGCCTGACACGCGCGTGGTCCAAGTGCACCTTGGCGAAATCAACGCGGAGCGGGTATATGTAGCCTCGCCTCCGCCCCGCCCGCAACCTATTTACGCGGTTGCCCGCCTCGGCGGCCCGATGGCCGAGGAAGAGCGGCCCGTCGTCCTGTACCCCGCGTACTTCGACCTGCGCCGCTCCCGGAAGGACGGCCGCAGGGTCCCGAAGGCCCTCGCCGTGGAGGCCCCGACGACGGAGGAGATCGAGAAGGCCGCCAAGGCCCTCGGGCTCAAGCCCACGGTCGAGGGGGACAAGGCGTTCCCGCAGAGCCCGTGGAAGCGGGACGGCCGGGTCCTCGTGAGCGGGGACTACTTCAAGACGTCGATCGTGCGGAAAATCGCGGAGCGGCTCAAGGCGTCCCGCGCGGGCTGAGGGGTCAGCGCGGCGGCGGGGTGTGCACGTCCTCGACGAGTTTCTTCCCGACGGACACGCTGTCCACGGAGTGGATCACGGCCCCGGTCTCCCGGAGGGCCTGCTCGATCCGCTCGAAGTCGATCGCCGAGCCCTCGATCGTCACCCGGACGCTCTCCGTCTCCTGGTCCACCTCGTCGAGGGTGCAGTTCACGCCGTCCACGCCCTTGATCGACGTGAGCTTCCGGGACATCTCCACGATTGAGGGGCGGTGGGGCTTGAGGACGTCCAGAACGATGCGCTTGATGTCGCTCACGGTGGGGCTCCGGGGAAGCGGGTTCCGATGGGGGCGTTCCGTATTAAAGATTCCGAATCACCCAGGGCGCGTCGGCGAGGACGTGCCTCCGGAGCCACGGGTCCGGGTCCCCGCCGTCCTCGAAGCCAAGGCCCTTCAGGGCGGGCACGAGGTGCATAGGCACCGCCGTCCGGTACAGGGCCGCGCGATGGTGCCTCGCGACGTAGTCGACCGCGGCGGCCACCGCGCGGCGGAGCCACGGCAGGTTCCCGACGCCCGCGGTCGGGGCCCACAGGTCGATCTCCACCTCCCGCTCCGGGAGCCAGGCGCACACCCGGCCCGTCACGCCGACGTCCGCGAGGTCCACGCGGAGGCGCCCTCCGAACGGCTGCGAGACGTCCTTCAGGAGGCCCTCCGCCCACCCGTTCCCAAGGTTCCCGAACCGGACCGCGGGCGGCTCGCGGTGGTCGAGGGCGAGGAAGTCCCGGAGGTCCGCGACCGCGGGCGCCGTGTTCAGGACCGAGTACGCGGGCGGCGTTGGCCTCCGGTCCGCGGGGAGATGGACCGTCCGGTGCTCGAGGAGGACGCGGAAGCCGGCCTCGGTCAACCGCTCGGGGTCCCCGCCCGCGTGGAGGGGTGCGATGTCGAGCGCCCGGAGGTCCCGGCGGCGGGCCTCGCGCAGCGCGGCCTCCAGGAGGGCGCGCTCCGCCCCCGCGTCGCCCGGGTCCTTCGTGATCAGCGTCCCGATGTCCAGGTACGCGCCGATCGGGAGGGGCTCCTCCGCGGGCCACAGCTCCCCCTCGCCGACGACGGCCCCGCCGCGCTCCGCGACGAGGACGGCGCCCCCCGCCTCGGCGATCCGCCGGACGTGGAGCGCGAGGAGCCTCGGGTCCATCCAGGGCCCGCCGTGCAGCCACCGCAGCGCGGGCGCGAGGTCCTCGTACCGGGCCTCCTTCCCGCCCGCGAACGGGTTCGTGAACCAGCGCCCGCCGAAGTCGTTCTGCGCGGTGTGGATCGCGAGGACCGCGGGCAAATCCGCCTCCGTCGCGGCCCGCACGGTCAGGTCCATGGGCTCACCGCGTCGTCACCTCGACCCCGCCGTCGTCGACGATCATCGTGTGCTCCGTCTGCGCGACGATCCCGCGGCCCGCGTCGAGGAGCGCCTCGTACGTCATGATCCGCCCCGCCCGGAGGAGCCGGCCGAGGTGGGCGGGGGCCTTGGGGTCCAGCGCGTGGGCCCAGCGCTCCGCGAACGGGAGCGTCTTGAAGCTCTCCGCGACCTTCCTCAGGAACTCGTTCGTCGAGGCGGGGGAGGCCTCCCGCGTGCTGAGCACGCGGTAGATGTTCCCGGTCTTCCGGCCCTCGACCTTCCCCGCCCCGTTCGTGGAGAACGGCTCGATCGCGAGGGTGTCGCCCGC
>DATBXC010000110.1:0-5782 GCA_036514455.1 Thermoplasmata archaeon
GAGACCTGGCCGAGGCTCTCGCCGGTGAGGAGGAAGCGGCAGCCCTCCCGCTCCGCGAGGGCCTCCGCGATCCGCACCATGAGGCGCTTCGAGAGGACGAAGTACAGCTTCCGGTCGCACGTGTCCGCGATCTCCGCGAACGGCCGGCCCACGGTGACGACGATGAGCTTGGAGAGGCCGAGCTTCTCCGCGAGGCGGCGGGACTTCACCGCCGCGGCGTCGTCCGTGATCGGCTCGAGGGAGAGGTGGACCGCGAGGACGTCGAGACCCCGCTGCGTCATCAGGTGGCCCGCGACGGGGCTGTCGATCCCGCCGCTCAACAGGAGGAGCGCCTTGTCCGCCATTGGGGTCACATCCCGATGTACTTCGCGTACAGGGTCCGCGCCCGCTCCGGGTCCTCGGTGCCGCGGATGAGGGCCCGCCCGTCGGAGAAGAGCGTGATCGTCTCCTCGCCCGCCGTGAACACGAGGACGCTCCCGAGGGACCTCACGGGCCCGAGCTTCCGGAGGCGGGCCTCGATCCCCGCCATGTCGACCGTGCCGCGGTGGACCGGGTCGAGCGAGATGGTCTTGGACCCGCACAGGGCCGCGATGACCTGGCCGCGCTTCGCCCCGAGGAACTCCCGCTCCCCCTTCACGCACGTCGGGCAGTCCGGGCGGCGCACGATCCGCAGCCGCTGGAGGTCGTTCGCCCACCCATCGAAGACGAGGAGCTCCCCGGAGGGCGGGCGTCCGAGCAGGAGCTTCAGGGCCTCCGTGGCCTGGATCGACCCGATCGCGGACGAGACCGTGTTCAGGATCCCCGCCGTGTCGCACGTCGGGAGGGAGCCCGGCGGCGGCATCCGCGGGAGGAAGCAGCGGAAGCACGCGGTCGTCTTCGGCACGATCGCGAGGGCCATGCCGTGGGTCGCGATTGCCCCACCGTAGACCCACGGGAGGCCGCGCTGGACCGCGACCTCGTTGACGAGGAAGCGCGCCTCCATGTTGTCCGTGCCGTCGACGATCAGGTCGACGCCCGCCAGGATCGACTCCGCGTTCGACGCGTTCAGGTCCTTGGACACGGGCTCGATGCGGATCTCGGAGTTCGCCGCGAGCAGCTTCGCGGCCGCGGCCTCCGCCTTCGGGAGGTCCACGTCCCGCTCATCGAACAGGACCTGCCGCTGGAGGTTGTTCCGCTCGACGACGTCCCGGTCCACGAGCCGGAGACAGCCGACGCCCGCCCGCGCGAGGAGGCCCGCGCTCACCGTGCCGAGCGCCCCGAGGCCGACGACCGCGACGGTGGCCTTGGAGAGTCTCGCCTGGCCTTCCGCCCCGATCTCCGGGAGGATCGTCTGGCGGATGTACCGGTCCGACGGGGCCATGGCGGCACGGAACCGGAGCGCCGCCTTATGGTCTTTTGCGGGCTAGGGCGGGAAGACGCAGGTCAGGGTGAACTCCTCCCGGAGGGCCGCAACGGCCTCGCGCACGTCCTCGCCCTTCGTCGCCCGCGCGATGAGGTCCGCGAGCGTCTCCATGTGGCGTTCCTTCGCGCCCATCCGCGTGACCTCGTTCGTCCCGACGCGGGCGACGCTGTCCACGATGATGTCGTTCCTCTCGAGGGCCACGGACCAGTCGTTCGGGTTCACGTTCCACCGCTTGATCAGGCCCGCCTCGAGGATGTGGACCTGGTGGCTCTTCGTGTACCCGCGGTGCGCGAACTTCACCGGGACGTCCCGCTTGTCGAGCTCCCGCCCGAGGGCCTGCGCGTTCCGCACGACCTGGCGGGCGTAGTCCCTCCCGAACGCCCGCGTCTCCAGGAGGGCCTGCGCGGTCGCGGCGATCCGGTTCCAGTGCGCGTTGTCCGCGACCCGCCACGTGAAGTGTTCGACCATCTGGGCGAACAGGTCCCCGCGGTTCGTGAGGAGGAGCCCGCCCTGCGGCCCGAAGAACGACTTGTGCGTGCTCCCGAACAGCACGTCCGCGCCCTCCCGGAGCGGGTCCTGGAACTGCCCGCCCGCGATCAGCCCGAGCACGTGGCTCCCGTCGTACGCAAGCACCGCGCCGACGGAGTCGCACGCCTTCCGGAGGCGCCGGAGGTTGTGCGGGAACACGATGAAGCTCCCGCCGATCAGGACGAGCTTGGGGCGGGTCGTCTCGATCGCCGCCGCCGCGGCCTCCGTGTCCACGGTCCACTCGGACTCGTCGAACGGGAGGAAGTCCGCCCGGAGGCCGAGCATCTCCGGCAGGTACTCGGGCATGTAGCCGTCGTACCCGCCCACCCGGGAGTCGAGGACCAGGATCGAGTCCCCGCGAGCGCAGAGCGTCGAGAGGACGAGCATCCCCGCGAGGTGGCCGCTGAGCGGCTTCAGGGTCGCGTGCTCCGCCTTGAAGACCTCGCGCGCGAGCCGCTCGCCGAGGACCTCGATCTCGTCGAGGTACCGGGTCCCGCGGTACGAGTTCTCGATCACGTACCCATGGAAGTCCTTGCCCCACGGCAGCGTGTACCGGTGGCCGAGGTCCGAGCCGAGGATCGCGCGGACCTGCGGGCTCGTCACGTTCTCGGACGGGATCAGATTGATCGTGCGGCCCCGCCACGCGTCGTGGCGCTCGACGAGGTCCAGGACGTCGCGCATGGCCGCGGGATGCGGGCGGGGGGCCATAAACCTGCACGGGCCGCGACCCGCGCCGAGCAAGACCTTCCGATATACCTCTACTTAGAGGTATGAGGCCGGACGGCGGGCCGCCCGGGACCGTGGACTCGCGCACATGCGGGCGGGCCGCGACGCTACCCGTCAAGGACGCTCGTGGGCTGTCAGGGGACCGTCTAGTTGTACAGGTGGAAGCGGTCGTCCCGATCGGGCGCGGATTCCCACTCCTCTTCGTTGTCCTCGAAAACCGCGTTGAACAACGCATTCACGATCTCGCGCAGCTGCTGGATCTCGGTCCGGAGGCGCTGGACCTCCAGGGCCAAGTCCGCTTGAGGTGAAACAGCCATCGAGTGCCTTACCCCCGAATATTCCGAGGCCGGTTCATATGCCTTTGCATTCGACTGCACGTTACGATTCCCGGAAGTGGTTCTGAACGATGGTTCTGACCTTTGGGAATCGCGACGCGGAATTAGCGCCGCGGGGGACCGCGCCCGCCGCCGCGCCGGTCCCCGCCGCGACCCCGCGGAGGCCCGCGACCGCGCCCGCCGCCCCCGCGGTCCCGACCGCCGCCCCCGCGGTCCCGCCCGCCGCCGCGGCCGCCCCGGCGCTCGCCCCCGCCCGGCGGGCCCGTCGTCACGACGCCCGCCCCGAGCTCCCTCGCGGGGACGCTCAGGAGCAGCTGGCCGTAGTCCGCGGCGATCTTGCGGGACTCGCCCTTCTCGCACCGCGAGCACCACAGCCCGCCGTCCCTCGCCTCGAGGGGCGCGCGGCACCGGGAGCAAAGGGCCTTCACGACGCCGAGGGTCGACTCCGCGGTCGTGAGCTGGAGGGACGGCTTCGCCTGGATCACCTTCGCGCGGACGATGTCGCCGAGGTGGAACGCGTCGTGGATGTCCTCCACGTACTCGTTGGATATCTTCGAGACGTGGATCGCGCCCTCCGTCTCCCCCGTGATCTCGCGCTTCGAGCCGTGGACCGCGGCGACGGTCGCCTCCGCCATCGAGCTCCGGATGTCGCTGATCACGCCGTAGACGATGTCCCCGACCTTCAGCTCCGCGAGCGGGTTGAAGGGCCGAACGCGGGCGACGAAGTTCTGCGGGTCGAGCTCGAGCAGGCCGGGGGTGGCGGCGAAGATCTGGCCGTCCTTCTCGTACGTCCCCGCGCCCGCCTCGTACTCCTCCGCCGCGGCGATCGCGTCGCCGGGGAGGACCAGCTTCCGTTCCATCACGTCGTTCGCGCTCCGTCCCGGGGGAGGGCGCACACGCTTCTCGCGCTTATACTTTGCCCGGGGGGCTCACCCAATCCCGAAACGGCCACGAAACCCGGTCGCGAAGATCGCGACGTTCCACCCGAGGTTCACGAGGACCTGCGAGGGCAAGAGGTGCTCGCCCCACAGGGCGAACGGGTTGCGCCGGTCGACGAGGGACGCGACGAGGAATCCGAACGGTAGGAGTGCGAGGAGGAGCGCCGCGACGGGATACGGGCGGGGGATGCGGTGGAGAAACCGCTCGAGCAGGGTGGGCCGCTCGGGCCCGACGACCGGGGCGGGGCGGGGGTCTCCGGACACGCCCCGCAGGGAGGCGTCGGGCCTTTTCATCGTTTCGCGGCGGCCGCCCTCCGCGCGATCCGGAGCATCACGACGGGGATCTCCCGGACCTCCTCCGTGTGGAAGGGCATCGAGTGCGGGATCGGGAACGCATACGCCTTCCGGTGGGTGGTCTCCCCGCCGAGCTCGGCGACCTTCCGCCGGACGAACTCCTCCGTGTCGGCGTTGTGGATCGTGTACACGACCGGGGCCACGGCGAGCGCCCGCTCCAGGAACGGGACGTCCGCGTGCGGGGTCTGCGCGCCGAAGGGCGGGTTCATCACGATCGTGTCCGCGGCCTCGGGGAAGTCGTTCACGTCCACGGTGAGGAGGCCGATGTCCACGTTCAGCGTCTGGGCGTTCTTCATCGCGACCGCGAGCGCAGCCTCGTCGAGGTCGAGGGAGATGACCTCCTCCGCGCCGAGGAGCTTCGCGCCGATCCCCAGGATCCCCGTCCCGCAGCCCAGGTCGACGACCTTCTTGCCCGCGATGTCCCCGTGGGCGTACGCGAACCACAGGACATCCGCGGCAATCGGGGCGGGCGTGGAGTACTGCTCGAGGGACGCCGAGGGCTTCGGGTGGGGCGCGACCTTCTCGAGGAGGATCTCGAGCTGCTGCTTCTTCACGGCGCGACGGAGGGGGAGGGGGCGCAAAGAGATTGCGGTCCCGCGGCCCGCGGCCGCGCGTGGTTCGGCGGGGGCCGAACGAAAGGGAAGCGGATATCGGCCGCCCCTTCCCTGGATGCCCCGGACATGGATCCGCTGCGGGCCGTCCGGGCCCTCGTGATCGCGTTCATCCTCTCCGGGGCGGCGACGGATCTCCTCGCGCTCGCCCTCCGGTCGCTGTAGGCGTCAGAGCCCACGGGTCGCCCGCTCCCCGAGGGGCGTCATCAGCACCGTGAAGTCCGCGGGGCCCCGCCAGTTCACCTGGACCATCGCCTCCCGCTCCAGGTCCGTCAGCTCCTTCTCCAGGTCCGCGTACGAGATCCCCGGGAGCGCGGCGAAGAAGTCCGCCTTCGACACGCCGAGGTGGCCCCGGCGCGCGACCATTAGGAGGACCTTCCGCCGGAGGTCCTGCTCGACCGCGTGGGCCTCGACCTGCCGGAACGCCTCCTCCACGATCGAGATCGCGAGGCTGTTGAACGCGTCGTCGACGCCGTCCCCGGTCTTCGCGGACGTGTACGCGATCGGCATCTCCCAGGTCCTTGCGACCTTCTCGACCTCGGAGTCCGGGAACACGCGGGACCGGGGCGCGAGGTCCATCTTGTTCACGAGGAGGAACGCGGGCACGTCCCCGGCCACGCCCGTCGCGGTCGCCATCCAGTCGTGGACCGCGTTCAGGGTCTCCCGCCGCGTCACGTCGCACACCCCGAGGAGGCCCTGGCATCCGTGGAAGAACGTCTCCTTGATCATGTCCTTGAAGCCCTTCTGGCCCATGATGTCGAAGATCGACAGGTCCACCTCGACGATCGTGTCGGGCCCGAACGGGACCTCGAGCTCGATCTTCGAGACCTTCGTGCCCACCGTGTGGAGGTACTTGTCGTCGTACTCGTCCTTCACGAACCGCCGGAT
>DATBXC010000111.1:0-2272 GCA_036514455.1 Thermoplasmata archaeon
GCGCGCGGGTGAGCTCGTCGACGATCGGAACGGTGGCCTTCTGGGATGTGCGGGAGAGCGGGTTCAGGTCCACGCTGATTACGGCCTTCCCCATCCGGACGAGCGCCTCCGTGCGGTCCCCGTCCTCGAGCGGGACGAGGATGACATCCGCGCCGTAGATCCCCGCGCGGTGGGCGAGGGCGCGCCTCGACTCGAGGCGGGGGATTCGGGCGTCGGGCCGCGGGCCGAGCACGGCCTTCGCCCCCGCCCGCTGAAGGAGCCGGACGATTCGCGCGACGCGAGCCTCGCTCCGGTGGAAGAGGTTTACCTCGATTCGGGCGGGAATCGCATTCGCGAGGCGGACGACCTCCTTGGCGGCGAGGGCGGCGACGTTCCCGTTCACGGAGATCACGGGGCGCTTTGCGCCGAGCAGGAACGCGGCGGCCGCCTACTCCGCGACGAGGGCGGGCGCGCTCGTCTCCTCGCCGAGGAGGTAGTCGAACGCCTCCCCGCGGCCGTGCGCGATGAGCCCCTCTGGCACCACGATCCCCGCCTTCCAGGCCTTCACGAGCCGTTCGCGGGTCACGAGGGACCGGTGCCGCGGGTGGGAGCGGGGGATTTTCATAACATCGCCCGTATTTTGTTCACGAGCTTGCCGCACCCATCGAGGAGCGGGTCGCACGTCGGGAGCCCGTACCGGCCTTCGTACTCCGTCTCGATCCGCGCCACGTCCTCCGGTGCGAGGTTCTCGTGGTTCAGGGTGAGCGCGATCACCTTCGAATCGGAGAACAGCTCGAGCATCGCGATCTCCCTTTCGACCGAGGGCATGGGCCACGTGACGACGTCCCGCCGGAAGTTCCGCGTCTTCCGCGCGGGCGCGTGCTGCAAGACGATCCCGCTCGGCATCGAGGCCATGAGGATCGCCCGCGTCCCGCACACGTACGCGGGGTGGGAGATGCTCCCCTGGCCCTCCACGACGACGACCTCCGGCCGGTTCTCCTCGTACGCCATCACGATCTGCGACTCGAGCTCGCCGACCATGAAGTCCCCCTTGATTGAATCGATTGCGACGCCGTACCGCGCACCCTGGAGGAGCCCCGTCTGCCCCGTCGCGACGAACTCCGCCTTCACGCCCGCCGCGTTCAACGCCTCCGTGAGGAGGATCGCGGTCGTCCGCTTCCCGATCGAGCCGTCCGTGCCGAGGACCGGGATCCGCAGGCAGGGCAGCTGGCGGGCCCGGTCACTGAACTGCTCGAGCTCGCGCAGGGGCCGCGGTTTCCGGACGTCGATTAGTCGAACGCCATGGCGGGCCGCGAGGGCGCCGAACTCCGGGTCGTCGGAGAGGTACTCGTGCAGGCCCGCCGCGACGCTGATCCCCGCCTCGATCGCCTCGCGGATCACGGGCCGGAACTCCTTCGGGATGTACCCGCCGAACGTCGCGACGCCGATGATCATCATGTCCGGCTTCCGGGGGAGCCTCGCGAGCGCGTCCTTGAGGTCGCGGAAGATCGGGATCCCCGCGGGCCGCCCGTCCAGCACCTCGCCAGCGTCCCGCCCCGCCTTCGTGCTGTCCAGGACCCCGACGATCGCGTAGCGTTTCGAGTACCGCACAAGGCCGTTCGCGGTCTTCCCCGTGTTTGCGCCGAAGTACCCCTCGCAGAGGACGACCACAGTCTCCATCGAAATCACTTTCACCCCTGATAATCGTCGGCGAACTTGCTTAAAGGTTCATAAAGGTGCGCGACCCCGAATGCTCGACCGTCTCAGGCGACTAGCCAGGGCACCCTTTGCCCTTTCGAAGGCGCAGCGGGCCCGGCGGGAGGTCGCCCGGGGCAACCACCTGCTCCGGCGCGGGGAGCTCGCGGCCGCGATGAAGGCCTTCAACCTCGCGGTCGAGATCGACCCGGACAACGAGGTCGCGTGGAACCACCGCGGGGTGATCCTCGAGAACCTCGGGCGCGCGGAGGAGGCCCTCAGGTCCCACAACCGCGCGATCAAGATCCGCCCGACGTACCTCGAGGCCTGGTGCAACAAGGGCGTCGCCCTCATGCACCTGGGCCGGGAATCCCGGGCCCTCGAGTGCTTCGACACGGTCCTGAAGGCGGCCCCCCGCCAGGCGGTCGCCCTGATGAACAAGGGCGTCCTGCTCGCTCGGCGGGGCGACCACGAGCGGGCGATCGGGCTCTTCGACCGGGCCCTCCAGGCGGACCCGTCCTGCGCGCTCGCGGCCGCAAACCGCGGGTCGTCCCTCCTCGCGCTGGGCGAGGCCGTGAAGGCGATCGAGGCGTACAAC